>NZ_JBFREY010000002.1:0-224178 GCF_052114545.1 Pseudomonas sp. KB_12
ACCGTGCCGGCCACTCTCCCCTCGCGGGTGCTGACACACCAGTGATAGCTACGGCCTCTTTCCCCGCGCGCACCCAATCTTAAGCCGAGCACTTGTTTGCTGCGCGACAGCGCAGCGTCGGCGACGCGGCGGGGACTCCCTCGCCACAAAGGCAATCGTCACTTGCCAGTGGGCTTGCAGAGGCCCCGCAAACCCACTTTTGCAGTCTCTCAGGAATACCGCAACGCCTGCGCCGGTTCGATCTTCGCCGCACGCAACGCCGGGTACACCGTGGCGAGGAAGCTCAGGATAAACCCGGCCGAGCAGATCAGCACCACGTCGCCACGCTGCAGCTCCGACGGCAGGTTGCTGACGAAGTACACATCGGAACTGAAGATGTGCTGGCCACTGACCCGTTCCAGCCAGCCCACCAGCGCACTGACGTTCAGCGCCGCGACCACCCCCAGCACGCCGCCAATCAGCGTACCGACAACGCCGATCACCGTGCCCTGGACCATGAAAATCGCCATGATCTGCCGCGGGGTGGCGCCGATGGTGCGCAGGATCGCGATGTCCGCGCCTTTGTCGTTCACCACCATGATCAGGGTGGCGATGATGTTGAACGCCGCCACCGCGACGATCATCAGCAGCAGCAAGCCGATCATGGTTTTTTCCATTTTCATGGCACTGAACAGGCTGCCCTGGGTGTGGGTCCAGTCGTCGGCCTTGTAGGCCGCGCCAAGGCTAGTGGCGACGTCACCGGAGACCTTGGGCGCCGCGTACAAATCCTTCACCGCCAGGCGCACGCTTTGTACCTGGTTCGGCTGCCAATGCTGCATCTGTGCGGCATCGGCCAGGTGGATCAGCGCCATGGAGCCGTCCAGCTCGGCGCCCACCTTGAACACACCCACCACATTCAGCCGCTGCATCCGTGGGGTGATGCCACCGGGGGCCGTGCTGACTTCCGGCACGATCAGGGTGATTTTGTCGCCAACGTTCAGGCGAAAACGTCGGGCGGTGATTTCGCCGATCACCACGCCAAACTCGCCCGGCTTCAACGCATCGAGACGCCCCTGGACGATATGCTGGGCGACGATGGACACCTTGCCTTCCTGGGCCGGGTCGACGCCGCTGATCTGGATCGGCTGCATCGAACCTTTATGGCTCAGCATCCCTTCCATCTCGGTAAACGGCACGGCAGCGGTCACTTCAGGGTTTTTCAGCGCCGCGGCGGCCACCGGCTGCCAATCGTCGATCGGATTGACACCGACGATAGTGGCGTGGGGCACCATGCCGAGGATGCGCGAGCTCATTTCGCGCTGGAAGCCGTTCATCACCGACAACACTACGATCATCGCCAGCACACCCAGGGCGAGGCCGATCATCGAGGTCATGGAAATGAACGAAACAAAGCGATTGCGGCGCTTGGCGCGGGTATAGCGCGTGCCGATAAAGATCGATAACGGTCTGAACATTCGCGGGGCACCGTATGAAAATAAAAGACCCGGCGTGTGTAGCAAACGCCGGGTTTCGGTCGGTCAGATGGGCGTCAGGCAACCTTCCTGCAAGTGCAGGACGCGGTCCATCTGCCGGGCCAGGTTCATGTCGTGAGTCACCACCAGGAACGCGGTGCGCATCGACGTGCTGAGCTCCAGCATCAAATCCTGGATGCCTTGGGCGGTGTGGGAGTCGAGGTTGCCGGTCGGCTCGTCGAGCATCACCAGGCCAGGCTTGTTGACCAGGGCCCGGGCAATCGCCACGCGCTGGCGTTCACCACCGGACAATTCGGCCGGCTTGTGCTCCAGGCGATGCCCCAGCCCTACCCGCTCCAGCAACGCCGTGGCGCGCTGACGGGCCTCAGGAATCGCCGTGCGGCCAATCAACAGCGGCATGCAGACGTTTTCCAGCGCGGTGAACTCGGGCAGCAAATGGTGGAACTGGTAGACGAAGCCCAGGGAACGGTTGCGCAGCAGGCCACGGGCCTTCTCGTTCAACGCCGAAAGCTCTTCGCCTGCCAGCCAGACACTGCCGGCGGTCGGCGTATCCAGGCCGCCCAGCAGGTTGAGCAAGGTACTTTTACCCGACCCGGAGGTGCCGACAATCGCCACGCGCTCGCCAGGATGCAACTCCAGTTGCAGGCCCGACAACACCACCACCGACTCCGGACCTTCCTCGTAGGATTTGCCCAGGTTGCGGCAGCTCAAGATTGCTTTTTCACTCATGCCCGACTCACTCATAACGTAACGCCTCCGCAGGCTGGGTGCGCGCGGCACGCCAGGCAGGATACAGGGTGGCGAGGAAACTCAGGACCAACGCGGCGCCGCAGACCATCAACACGTCATCGGCCTGCAATTGCGATGGCAGGTAGTCGATGAAGTACACGTCGGCGTTGAGAAACTTGTGCCCGATCAGGCCTTCGAGGGCGGCAATCGCGGCGCTGACGTTCAGCGCGGCGAACATCCCGACCAGGGCGCCGACGAACGTACCGATCACGCCAATGACCGTGCCCTGGACCATGAAGATCCGCATGATCTGCCCCGGCGTGGCGCCGAGGGTACGCAAGATGGCGATGTCGCCCTTCTTGTCGTTCACCACCATCACCAGCGTGGAGATGATGTTGAACGCCGCCACGGCAACGATCAGCAACAGCAGCAGACCGATCATGGCTTTTTCCATGCGGATCGCCTGGTACAGGTTGCCGTGGGTGCGGGTCCAGTCCCGGGCATAGTAGCGGTCTTCGCCGAGTTGCTGGGCGATGGTCCACGCGACGCGCGGTGCCTGGAACAGGTCGTCGAACTTCAACCGCAGGCCCTGGACCTGATCCGGCTTCCAGCGGTGCAGGCGCGCCAGGTCCTGAAGGTTGGTGACGCCCAGGTAACCGTCCAGCTCGCCGGCGCCGACATGGAAAATGCCGACCACGGTAAAGCGTTTCATGCGCGGGAACATGCCGCCCGGGGTCACGGTGACCTCCGGGGCGACGAACGTCAGCTTGTCGCCAATGGCAACGCCGAGCTTGGCCGCGGCCTTGTCACCGATGACGATGCCGAAACTGCCTGGCGCCAGGTCATCGAGTTTTCCCTGTTGCATGAAGTTGTCGATGATCGACACCTGCCGCTCGAGCCCGGGGTCGATGCCATTGAGCAACACTTTGGACACCTTGCCGTCGTTGGTCAGCAGCCCCTGCATCTGGGTGAACGGCGCAACGGCCAGCACCTGCGGGTTCTGCTTGACCTTGGCGGCCAGGCTCGGCCAATCGCTGATGGCTTCGCCGGATTCGAGGGTCGCGTGGGGCACCATGCCCAGCACGCGGGTGCGCATCTCATGGTCGAAGCCGTTCATCACCGAGAGCACGACGATCATCACGACCACGCCAAGGGCCAGCCCGATGATGGACGTCAGGGAAATGAACGATACGAAATGATTGCGACGCTTTGCACGGGTATAACGCGTGCCGATAAATACGAAGAGAGGTCTGAACATGTCGGGGCTTGTTCGGAGGGAAAAGGAACGTCCTTGTGGCGGGGGTCACAAACCAGCTTTACACTCAGACCACCGCCGCTACCATGGGTTCGCCATGTCGACATTAGATGAAGAAGATCGCCGCGAATACTACCGTATCGAGGACACGATCGCACTGGAAATTCGGCCCCTGTCCATTCCTGAAGCTGCTGACCAGGAAGTGTTGCAGGATGCTTCTCCATTGTTCAATCTGCTCAGTGAATTGCACCTGAGCGAATTCGAATCACAGCACCTGCTGCGCCAGATCAGCGAGCGCGAACGCAGCATCGCGGCCTACCTCAAGGCAATGAACAAACGCATCGACCTGCTCAGCCAGGTCATTGCCCTGACGGTGCTCGGCGAAATCGGCGAACCGCAACCGGTGATCATTTCCGAAGGCGGCGTCGACTTCCAACACCCCACGCCGATCGCGGTCGGCACCCACTTGTCGATCAAGCTGGTGCTGATGCCGCAAGCCCTCGGCCTGTTGCTGCGGGCGCGGGTCACCCACTGCGACCCCAAGGGCGACGGCTACGACGTCGGCACCGAGTTCGAACGCCCGACCGACGCCCAGCGCCAGTTGCTGGCTCGCTACATCCTGCAGAAACAGGCGCAAGAGCGTCGCCTGGCCCGGGAACAGAACGACTCAGGTATCAATAAGGAAGAACCGTGACCCTCATTTATGGCCACCGCGGCGCCAAGGGCGAAGCGCCGGAAAACACCCTGACCGGTTTTCAGGAGTGCCTCAAGCACGGCGTACGCCGTTGCGAGCTGGACCTGCACCTTTCGATGGACGGCGAGTTGATGGTGATCCACGACCCGACCCTCAAGCGCACCACGGACCGGCGCGGCAAAGTGGTGGAGCATTCCGCCGCCGAGCTGGTGACCTACGATGCGCGCAAGGGTGGCCCGGGCTGGATCAAGCCGTGCCCGATCCCACGCCTGGAGGAGCTGTTCGAGAAGTGTGATTTCGAGCACTGGCAACTGGAGGTCAAGAGCGCCTCGCGCACCCGCGCCGCCGCGACGGTGCTGGGCATTCGCGAAATGGCCCAGCGTTTCGGGCTGCTGGACAAAATCACCATCACGTCCAGTTCCCGGGAAGTACTCAAGGCGGCCCTGGACCTGACTCCGGACATCTCCCGCGGACTGGTGGCCGAATACGCCTGGCTCGACCCGTTGAAGGTCGCCCAGAGTTACGGCTGCGAGATTCTGGCGCTGAACTGGACCCTGTGCACGCCGGAACGCCTGATCAAGGCGCAGCGCCAGGGGCTGCATGTGTCGGTATGGACCGTCAACGAGCCCGCGCTGATGCGCAGGCTCGCCGACTTTGGCGCTGACAGCCTGATTACAGACTTTCCCGGTTTGGCCACTGCCACCCTCGAGAATTGCTGAAATCGGTCTCCCCGGCCGGCTCAGGCCACCGGCCGGAGCCGCTCAAAAAAGCCGGTTGAGCCCGTCATAGGCCGCTACCCGATAGGCTTCGGCCATGGTCGGGTAGTTGAACGTGGTGTTGACGAAGTACTTCAACGTGTTCAATTCGCCCGGCTGGTTCATGATCGCCTGGCCGATGTGCACGATCTCCGACGCCTGGTAGCCGAAGCAGTGCACGCCCAACACTTCCAGGGTCTCGCGGTGGAACAGGATCTTCAGCATGCCTTGCGGCTCGCCGGCGATCTGCGCCCGCGCCATGCTCTTGAAGAAGGCCTTGCCCACTTCATAAGGCACCTTGGCCTGGGTCAGCTCCTGCTCGTTCTTGCCGATCGAGCTGATCTCCGGAATGGTGTAGATCCCGGTCGGCACGTCGTTGACGAAGCGCCAGCTGCCGTTGTCGACAATGCTGCCAGCGGCCGAGCGGCCCTGGTCGTGGGCGGCACTGGCCAGGCTCGGCCAGCCGATCACGTCACCGGCACCGTAGATGTTCGGCACGCAGGTACGGTAGTTCTCGTCGACTTCGATCTGGCCGCGGCTGTTGACCTTCACGCCAATGTTTTCCAGGCCCAGGGTGTCGGTGTTGCCGGTACGACCGTTACACCAGAGCAAGGCGTCGGCCTTGATCTTCTTGCCGGACTTGAGGTGCAGGATCACGCCATTGTCGACGCCTTCGACGCGGTCGTAGTCTTCATTGTGGCGCACGGTGATGTTGTTGTTGCTGAAGTGATAGCTCAGGGCCTGGGAGATTTCCGAGTCCAGGAAGCTCAGCAACTGCCCGCGGTTGTCCACCAGTTCCACCAACACACCCAGGCCGCTGAAGATCGAGGCGTATTCGCAACCGATCACGCCAGCGCCGTAGACGATGAGCTTGCGCGGGGTGTGACCCAGGCTCAGGATGGTGTCGCTATCGTAGATACGCGCATGGTTGAAATCGATGTCGGCCGGACGATACGGGCGCGAACCGGTGGCAATGATGATGTGCTTGGCCACCAGTTTCTCGACCACGCCATTGCCGCAGACCACTTCGACCGTCTGCTCGTCGGCAAAGCTGCCGGTGCCGAAGAACACGTCCACGCGGTTGCGGGCGTAGTAACCGGTGCGCGAGGCCACCTGCTTGGAGATCACCTTCTCGGCACTCTTGAGCACGTCCGGGAAGGAGAACCAGCGCGGTTCGCCGATGGCACGGAACATCGGGTTGGTGTTGAACTGCATGATCTGCCGGACCGAGTGACGCAAGGCCTTGGACGGGATGGTACCCAAGTGGGTGCAGTTGCCGCCGACCTGCCGACGGCTGTCGACCATCGCCACCTTGCGCCCTGCCTTGGCCGCGTTCATTGCCGCGCCTTCCCCCGCCGGGCCGGAACCCAGTACCACCACGTCGTAGTTGTAGACAGCCATGCATACTCCTCAGAACAGGCCGCTGTGCCTCACTTGGCACCGACGGCTAAATCATGCCGGCCTGCGGCATGAAGGAACAATTTGGGGCCGGTTCACGAGCCCGGCCACAGTCTATAGAAGCGTCAACGCCGCGCACATTACCCCTTGGTCGCGTCGTAGGCTAGTTTTGCCTGCGCTATTTCGCCACAGGTCGCCTTTCATGACGCTGTCATCATTGCGCTTTTCCGCTGCTTATGCGCTCAAACGCATCGTTGGTACGTGTAACAAAGCCATTGCCATCGCGCAGCACAAAAAATACCCCAATGCCGTACTTTTCGGCATAGTCCCAACCCCGTTCAGGCCCAAGAATCAGCAACAGCGTCGATAGTCCATCGGCCATCAACGCCGAAGGATGAATCACCGTGACTGACGCCAGGTTATGTAGGACTGGTGTACCGGTGCGTGCGTCAAAAGTGTGGGAATAACGCCTACCACCCTGTTCGAAATATTTACGGTAGTCGCCCGAGGTGGAAACCCCGTAGCCATTGACCTCGATGACACGTTCGGCCACTTGCCGGTCGTCCCGGGGCTCTTCCAGGGCGATACGCCAGGCCGAACCATCGGGCTTGCGCCCCAAGGCCTTGAGTTCGCCGGTGGCTTCGGCCAGGTAACTGTCGATCCCCAGGGCCTGGAGCCTGGCGGCGATGCGGTCGACGGCATAGCCTGCGGCGACACTGTTGAAGTCGACTTCCACCGCAGTGTCCTTGCACAACCGGTCGCCCTCGATGCGCAAATGACCATGACCGACGCGCTGGCGCGCCAAGGTCAAGGCTTCGGCGGTCGGTACTTTTTCTTCGCGAGACTGGGGACCGAAGCCCCACAGGTTCAGCAGCGGTTCCACCGTCAGGTCGAAGGAGCCGTCGCTTTGAACCGACAACTGCTCACCTACGCGGACCAACTCCAGGACCGAGCCAGGCATGACCTGGCAGCTGTTGGCCGGCAGCGCGTTGAAACGCTCGATGTCCGAGTCGCTGCGATAGGTCGAGAGTTGCCGATCCACTTCGGCGAGGATGCTTTCCACCTCGGCCTGCACCGTTTTCGCAGTGGGCCCGGCGGAATGCCTGACGTACTGAATCGAATAATGACTGCCCATGGTCGGGCCGTCGAAGCGCTCCAGGGTGTCGCCGTTGCCGCAACCCGACAACACGCCGGCCAGCACCACAAGCCCAATCCATCGTCCAGTTAACAAATCTTCATCTCCCCTCAAAACCGCGCCCGCCATTATGAACTCCGGCGCGCGCAAAAAAACCTGTGGGAGCCAATGGAGCCCTGTGGGAGCAAAGCTTGCTCGCGATGAACGATGACGCGGTCTTGCAGCTAAACCGTATCGCCTGCATCGCGAGCAAGCTTTGCTTCCACAGGTTCCAAGGCTCCAAGGTTCCAAGGTTCCAAGGTTCCAAGGTTCCAAGGTTCCAAGGTTCCAAGGTTCCAAGGTTCCTGCAAGGCTCCCACAGGGGTGCAGCGCTTCCATACAAGATTTGCCAGAGTGAGTACCTACACATGTCTTCCCAAACGAGCAACGGCAAGGCGATTTTTCGCGTTGTCAGCGGCAACTTCCTGGAGATGTTCGACTTCATGGTCTATGGCTTCTACGCCACGGCCATCGCCAAGACGTTCTTCCCCGCCGACAGTGCGTTCGCCTCGCTGATGTTGTCCCTGGCCACGTTTGGTGCCGGGTTCCTGATGCGTCCCCTCGGTGCGATTTTTCTCGGTGCCTACATCGACCGCCACGGCCGTCGCAAAGGCTTGATCATCACCCTGGCGCTGATGGCCACGGGCACCATACTGATCGCCTGCGTGCCGGGCTACGCTGCCCTCGGCGTGGCGGCCCCGTTGCTGGTGCTGCTGGGCCGATTGCTGCAAGGCTTCTCCGCCGGCGTGGAACTCGGTGGCGTGTCGGTTTACCTGGCGGAAATCTCCACACCGGGGCGCAAGGGTTTCTTTGTCAGTTGGCAATCCGCCAGTCAACAGGCTGCCGTGGTGTTCGCCGGCCTGCTGGGAGTTGGCCTCAATCACTGGCTGAGCCCCCAGGAAATGGGCGAATGGGGCTGGCGCGTACCGTTCCTGGTGGGGTGCATGATTGTCCCGGCCATATTCGTGATCCGTCGCTCACTGGAAGAAACACCTGAGTTCCAAGCGAGAAAACATCGTCCCAGCCTGTCGGAAATTGTCCGTTCCATTGGTCAGAACTTCGGTATTGTCTTGGCCGGCATGGCGCTGGTGGTGATGACCACGGTGTCGTTCTACCTGATCACCGCCTACACACCGACCTTCGGCAAGGCCGAGTTGAACCTGTCGGACCTGGATGCGCTGCTGGTCACGGTGTGCATCGGCTTGTCGAATTTCTTCTGGCTGCCCGTGATGGGGGCGTTTTCCGACAAGATCGGACGTAAACCCCTGCTGCTCGGTGCGACTGTCCTGGCGATCCTCACCGCCTATCCGGCGCTGTCCTGGTTGGTGGCGAACCCCAGTTTCAGCCATTTGCTGATCGTCGAGCTGTGGTTGTCGTTCCTGTATGGATCGTACAACGGTGCAATGGTCGTGGCCTTGACGGAAATCATGCCGGTCGAGGTGCGCACCACCGGCTTCTCCCTGGCCTACAGCCTGGCGACAGCGACGTTCGGCGGGTTTACCCCGGCGGCTTGTACCTATCTGATTCATGTACTGGATAACAAGGCCGCGCCGGGGATATGGCTCAGTGGCGCGGCGGTGCTGGGGTTGATTGCGACCCTGGTGCTGTTCAAGGGCAATCGGCATGCACTGCGGACGGCGCAGGCCTCGGTGGTCGGCGGCGCCTGACACATCGCTATCGCGAGCAAGCTCGCTCCCACAGGTGACCGTGTACATCCTGTGGGAGCGAGCTTGCTCGCGATGAGGCCAGCCCAGGCACCACAAACCCCAGACAAAAAAACGCCCCGACAAGTCGGGGCGTTTTCACAAGCAGCTAAGGCTTAGCGCGGGAACGCTGGCGGGTTTACACCGGCCATGTCTTCCATCACGCGAACCACCTGGCAGCTGTAACCGAACTCGTTGTCGTACCAAACGTACAGAACAACGCGGCTGTCTTGGCTGATGGTAGCTTCAGCATCCACGACACCGGCGTGGCGCGAGCCGACGAAGTCGGTGGACACCACTTCCTGGGAATTGACGAAGTCGATCTGCTTGTGCAGGTCGGAGTGCAGCGCCATGTAGCGCAGGTACTCGTTCATCTCTTCACGGGTGGCGGCTTTCTCAAGGTTCAGGTTGAGAATGGCCATCGACACGTTCGGCGTCGGCACACGGATCGCGTTGCCGGTCAGCTTGCCGGCCAGTTCAGGCAGGGCCTTGGCGGCGGCGGTGGCGGCACCGGTCTCGGTGAGGACCATGTTCAGCGCGGCGCTGCGGCCACGGCGATCGCCCTTGTGGAAGTTGTCGATCAGGTTCTGGTCGTTGGTGTACGAGTGAACCGTTTCAACGTGACCGTTGACGATGCCGAACTTGTCGTTCACCGCCTTGAGCACCGGCACGATGGCGTTGGTGGTGCAAGAAGCAGCGGAGACGATCTTGTCGTCAGCGGTGATTTCGCCGTGGTTGATGCCGTGAACGATGTTCTTCAGCTTGCCCTTGCCAGGCGCTGTCAGCACGACGCGGTCGATGCCCGGGCAGGCCAGGTGCTGGCCCAGGCCCTCGGCATCACGCCATACGCCGGTGTTGTCCACCAGCAGTGCGTCCTTGATGCCGTACTGGGTGTAGTCCACCTCGGCCGGGTTCTTCGCGTAGATCACCTGGATCAGGTTGCCGTTGGCGAGGATGGTGTTGTTTTCTTCATCGATGATGATGGTGCCGTTGAACGAACCATGGACCGAATCACGACGCAACAGGCTGGCGCGCTTGGTCAGGTCGTTATCGGCACCTTTGCGCACCACGATGGCCCGCAGGCGCAGGCCGTCGCCGCCACCGGTTTTTTCGATCAGGATGCGCGCCAGCAGACGGCCGATACGACCGAAGCCGTACAGGACCACGTCAGTGCCTTTGCGAGGCGAAGCGTTCTGCTGGCCAACCACATCGGCCATCTCTTCACGAACGAACTGCTCGGCGCTACGGCCATTGCCTTCGCTGCGAAATTTGAACGCCAACTTGCCCAGATCCACCGAAGCCGCGCCGAGCTTGAGCTCGCTCATGGCTTTGAGCAGGGGGAATGTTTCGTGGACGGAGAGTTCGCTGTCGTCGGAAGAACGGTGGCGAGCAAAGCGATGGGCTTTGAGGATCGCGATGACAGACTGGTTGATCAGGCTGCGGCCATAGATCGAGCTCACCACGTTGTTATTGCGGTAGAGCTGACCGATGAGAGGGATCATCGCTTCTGCGAGAGCTTCACGATCAATCCATTCACCAAGACACTGGTCGGGCTTCTGAGTCACGGTAACCTTCCACATGTAGGGGCTGAAAAAAGGGGCTACATTATGCCGCCGAGTCATCGGCGGAGCAATGCGCGCCTGTCGCACCGTGGTTTTCCTGTCTGCCCGGGTAGTCTGCGACTGACAGCAGCCCTCTTCCCCCGCTACAATTGTCGACTTTGTCGCAATGCTGGAGCTCAATCTTCCGTGCCCGTTCTGCGTCTTCCGCTTCTCCCTGCCGCGGCAGGTAAACAGCACTGGGGCAACCTGCCCGGTGCCGCCCTGAGCCTGGCCATCGCCGAGGCTGCCAGCGCTGCAAAGCGTTTCACCCTGCTGCTGACCGCCGACAGCCAAAGCGCCGAGCGGCTGGAACAGGAGCTGAGTTTCTTCGCTCCGGATTTGCCGGTCTTGCATTTTCCGGACTGGGAAACCCTGCCCTACGATCTGTTTTCGCCGCACCAGGACATCATTTCCCAGCGAATCGCCAGCCTTTATCGGCTGCCGGAACTCAGTCATGGCGTTTTGGTAGTGCCGATCACCACGGCCCTACATCGCCTGGCGCCGACCCAATTCCTGCTTGGCAGCAGCCTGGTGCTGGACATCGGCCAGAAGCTCGATGTCGAGCAAATGCGCACTCGCCTTGAGGCCAGTGGCTATCGCTGCGTCGACACGGTGTACGAGCACGGCGAATTCGCGGTACGCGGCGCCTTGATCGACCTGTTCCCGATGGGCAGCAAACTGCCTTATCGCATCGACCTGTTCGATGACGAAATCGAGACCCTGCGCACCTTCGACCCGGAAAACCAGCGGTCCATCGATAAAGTGCAGTCGATCCGCCTGTTGCCGGCCAAGGAGTTCCCGCTGCAGAAAGACGCCGTGACCCGCTTCAAGGCCCGCTTTCGCGAGCGCTTCGATGTGGATTTCCGGCGCTGCCCGATCTTCCAGGACCTGAGCAGCGGGATCACGCCCGCCGGCATCGAGTATTACCTGCCGCTGTTTTTCGAAGAAACCTCCACCCTGTTCGATTACCTGCCCCAGGACACCCAGGTATTTTCCCTGCCGGGCATCGAACAGGCCGCGGAAAACTTCTGGAACGACGTGCGCAACCGCTACGAAGAACGTCGCGTCGATCCTTCCCGACCTCTATTACCGCCGGCCGAGCTGTTCCTGCCGGTGGAAGACTGTTTTGCCCGCCTCAAGAGCTGGCCACGGGTGGTGGCGAGCCAGCAGGACGTGGAAACCGGCGTCGGCCGTGAACGCTTCCCGGCCAAGGCGTTGCCGGACCTGGCCATCGAAGCCAAGGCCACGCAACCCCTGGCGGCGCTGGCCGGCTTTCTCGATGCATTCCCCGGCCGCGTGTTGTTCACCGCCGAATCCGCGGGTCGTCGCGAAGTGCTGCTGGAGCTGCTTGAGCGCCTGAAGCTGCGACCTAAGACGGTGGACAGCTGGCCGGACTTCGTCGCCGGCAAGGACCGCCTGGCGATTACCATCGCGCCATTGAACGACGGCCTGGTCCTGGATGACCCGGCCCTGGCCCTGGTCGCCGAAAGTCCTTTGTTCGGCCAGCGCGTCATGCAGCGCCGCCGTCGCGAGAAACGCGCCGACGCCGCCAACGACGCCGTCATCAAGAACCTCACCGAACTGCGCGAAGGCGCGCCCGTGGTGCACATCGACCACGGCGTGGGCCGCTACCTGGGCCTGGCGACACTGGAAATCGACAGCCAGGCCGCCGAGTTCCTGACCCTTGAATACGCCGAGGGTGCCAAGCTCTACGTGCCGGTGGCGAACCTGCACCTGATCGCCCGCTACACCGGCAGCGACGACGCCCTGGCCCCACTGCATCGCCTGGGCTCGGAAACCTGGCAGAAAGCCAAGCGCAAGGCGGCCGAACAGGTACGCGACGTGGCCGCCGAGCTGCTGGACATCTATGCCCGGCGCGCGGCCCGCGAGGGCTATGCCTTCGCCGATCCGAAAGCCGACTACGAAACCTTCAGCGCCGGTTTCCCGTTCGAAGAAACCGTCGACCAGCAGACCACCATCGAAGCCGTGCGCGCCGACATGCTCGCGCCCAAACCGATGGACCGGCTGGTGTGTGGCGATGTGGGCTTCGGCAAGACCGAAGTGGCGATGCGCGCCGCGTTCATTGCCGTGCACGGTGGCAAGCAGGTGGCAATCCTGGTGCCGACCACCCTGCTCGCCCAGCAGCATTACAACAGTTTCCGCGACCGCTTTGCCGACTGGCCGGTGACCGTGGAAGTGATGAGCCGTTTCAAATCCACCAAGGAAGTGAACGCCGCCGTGGCCGACCTGGCCGAGGGCAAGATCGACATCGTCATCGGCACGCACAAGCTGCTGCAGGACGACGTGAAGATCAAGAACCTGGGGCTGGTGATCATCGACGAAGAGCACCGCTTTGGCGTACGCCAGAAAGAACAGCTCAAGGCCCTGCGCAGCGAAGTCGACATCCTGACCCTGACCGCCACGCCGATCCCGCGCACGCTGAACATGGCGGTGTCGGGCATGCGCGATCTGTCGATCATCGCCACGCCGCCGGCCCGGCGCCTGTCGGTGCGCACCTTTGTCATGGAGCAGAACAAAAGCACGGTCAAGGAAGCCTTGCTGCGTGAGTTGCTGCGTGGCGGCCAGGTCTATTACCTGCACAACGACGTGAAGACCATCGAGAAATGCGCCGCCGACCTCGCCGAACTGGTGCCGGAAGCGCGGATCGGCATCGGCCACGGGCAAATGCGCGAGCGTGAGCTCGAACAGGTGATGAGCGACTTCTACCACAAGCGCTTCAACGTGCTGATCGCCTCGACCATCATCGAGACCGGCATCGACGTGCCGAGCGCCAACACCATCATCATCGAGCGCGCCGACAAATTCGGCCTGGCCCAGCTGCACCAGTTGCGCGGCCGAGTCGGTCGTAGCCACCACCAGGCCTATGCCTACCTGTTGACGCCACCGCGCCAGCAGATCACCCCGGATGCGGAAAAGCGCCTGGAAGCCATCGCCAATACCCAGGACCTGGGCGCCGGCTTCGTGCTGGCCACCAACGACCTGGAAATCCGCGGTGCCGGCGAATTGCTCGGCGACGGCCAGAGCGGCCAGATCCAGGCCGTCGGCTTCACCCTGTACATGGAAATGCTCGAACGCGCGGTCAAGTCGATCCGCAAGGGCGAACAGCCGAACCTCGACCAACCCCTGGGCGGCGGGCCGGAAATCAACCTGCGGGTGCCGGCGTTGATCCCGGAAGACTACCTGCCGGACGTTCACGCACGGCTGATCCTCTACAAACGCATCGCCTCGGCCAGCGACGAGGAAGGCCTCAAGGACCTGCAAGTGGAGATGATCGACCGCTTCGGCCTGCTGCCGGAACCGACCAAGAACCTGGTGCGTACCACGCTGCTCAAGCTCAAGGCCGAACAACTGGGCATCAAGAAAGTCGACGGCGGCCCCAACGGCGGCCGGATCGAGTTCGAGGCCCAGACGCCGGTCGATCCACTGGTGCTGATCAAGTTGATCCAGGGCCAACCCAAACGCTACAAGTTCGAAGGTGCCACGATGTTCAAATTCATGGTGCCCATGGAGCGCGCGGAAGAGCGCTTCAATACCGTAGAAGCGCTGTTCGAGCGCCTCACTCCGACCACTGTTTGAAGGACGCCACATGCGCCTGTTTCGCTCACTGACCTTGTTGTTGACCCTGGTCGCTCCCCTGGCGCTTGCCGACGACCTGTATCAGGTTGAAATGATCCTGGTGCGCCAGAATGCCGAGCCGGCGATTGTCAGCCGCGCCGCACCGGAAGACTGGGACGCCGGCGCGCAACGCCTGGGCGCGTATAGCCAGCGCACGCCGGCCATGGGCAACATCGTCGAGAAACTCACCGCCAGCGGCCAATACACGGTATTGATGCACAAGGCCTGGCAGCAGACCCTCGGTGAACAGGGGCGCAAAATTGCCATCAGCGACGGTGCCGAACAGTTCGGGCAATTCCCCATCGAGGGCACCCTGGAACTGAAGCTGGGCCGTTTCACCGACGTGGATGCCGATTTCTGGATCAACCAGATCAACGCCAATGGCCTGGTCACCTCCAGCGAGCGCCTCAAGCAGCAGAGCCATACCAAGAATGGCCAACTGAACTTCCTCGACAACGGGCATCTTGGCCTGCTGATCAAGATCACCTCGTTGACCGCGCCCGCGCCACGGCAGGCACCTGAAGTCATTCCGGACTGATTGGCGCACCTATGCCCTCGCCCCTGAGCAAACCCCTGGCACCTTCCTGGGTCAATCGATTCAAGGAACAGAGCCTGGAGCGCGGGCGCCGTTATGCGCTGGAAAACCGCGTCAGGATTGTCGAAGCCGGCGACAGCACCATCACCGCCAGTTGCGAAGGCTCTGGCGGTAACGTCTACCGTCAGACCATTCGCCTTAAAGAGTCAGCCAAGGGCACGCTGATTCTGCTCGAAGCCGCGTGCTCCTGCCCGGTGCGCATCAACTGCAAGCACTGCGCGGCGGTGTTGCTGCAAGTCCAGGAAACCCTGGCCTACCCGGCCGCCGAAAAAGACGCGCAGTTGCTGGAGAAACTCCAGGCCGTGCTGGACAACCGCAGCCCCAAGGCCCCGCCACAAGTGCTGGTGGACAACGTGCAACCGGTGCCGCGCCTGTGGCTGGCCAGTATCGAGTTCAGCGCCTTCGAGCCGCGCAACGGCAAGATGCAGCGCTACATCCAACACCGCGCCGCACTGTCGTTCAGTTACCTGGACGAATACGTCAGCGGCCAGCGCAACACCGACGTGCTGATTCGCCAGGAAACCCAGACTCTGCGGATAAAACGCCACACCGACGTGGAACAGTCCTACCGCGAACAGCTGCGAATCCTCGGCTTCAAGGTCGCGACCCGACAAAGCAAGGCCCTGCCGGAAAGCGCTGGCGAACTGTACGAGATGGTCAACGACAGTGCCTGGCTGACCTTCACCCTCAATGACCTGCCGAAACTGCGCACCCAGGGCTGGGAACTGCAGATCGACGAGGACTTCGGCTTCGACCTGACGGCTGTGGACGAGTGGTACGCCACCGTCGAGGAAACGCCGGAGCGGGACTGGTTCGACCTCGAACTGGGGATCATCGTCAACGGCGAACGCCTGAGCCTGCTGCCGATCCTGCTGAACCTGATGCGCTCGCACATCGAATTGTTCAACCCGGAACGCCTGGCCCGGCGTCGGGATGACGAACTCATTCTGGTCAACCTGCCCAACCGCCCGAACTCGGAGTTCGGCCCGCAACAGGTGGCCCTGCCCTATGGCCGGCTGAAACCGGTGCTGGCGACCCTGGGCGAGTTTTACCTGCAAGAGCCCGGCACCACCAAACTGCGCCTCAACAGCGCGGACGCCCTGCGCCTGAACCCGCTGCAGGACATGCCGCTGACCTGGGAAGGTGGCGAACACATTCGCGGCCTGGCGCAACGCCTACGGGACATCAAGGATTACACCGCCCTCGCGCCCGAGGGCCTGAACGCAACGCTGCGACCTTATCAACTCGAAGGCTTGAGCTGGATGCAATCGCTCAGGCAATTGGAAGTCGGCGGCATTCTCGCGGACGACATGGGCCTGGGCAAAACCCTACAGACCCTGGCGCACATTCTCAGCGAAAAACACGCCGGACGCCTGGACCGGCCGTGCATGGTCGTCATGCCGACCAGCCTGATCCCCAACTGGCTCGACGAGGCGGCTCACTTCACGCCGCAGCTCAAGGTATTGGCGCTTTACGGCGCCGGGCGCAAGAAATATTTCGACCGACTGGCCGATTACGACCTGGTCCTCACCACCTATGCCCTGCTGCCCAAGGATGTCGAGCGCCTGGCCACGCAGCCGCTGCACGTGCTGATCCTCGATGAAGCCCAGTACATCAAGAACCCCACCAGCAAAGCCGCCCAGGCCGCCCGCGAGCTCAACGCCCGCCAGCGGCTGTGCCTGTCCGGCACGCCGCTGGAAAATCACCTGGGCGAATTGTGGTCGCTGTTTCACTTCCTGCTGCCGGGGTGGCTTGGGGACGTCAAGAGTTTCAACCGCGATTACCGTGTACCGATAGAAAAACGCGGCAGCGATGTACGACTGCAGCACCTCAACGGTCGGATAAAACCTTTCCTGCTGCGCAGGACCAAGGAGCAAGTGGCGACGGAGTTGCCGCCCAAGACCGAGATCATCCATTGGGTCGAACTCAGCGACGCCCAGCGGGACGTCTACGAGACCATGCGCCTGGCAATGGACAAGAAGGTCCGCGACGAGATCACCCGCAAAGGCGTGGCCCGCAGCCAGATCATCATTCTCGAAGCCCTGCTCAAGCTGCGCCAGGTGTGTTGCGACCTGCGCCTGATCAACGACGCTACCCTGCCCGCCCGAGGCAGCACCTCGGGCAAGCTCGACAGCCTGATGGAAATGCTCGAAGAGCTGTTTGAAGAAGGTCGCCGGGTGCTGTTGTTTTCCCAATTCACGTCCATGCTGGCGCTGATTGAAGATGAGCTGAAGAAACGCGGCGTCGATTACGCCCTCCTGACCGGCCAGACCCGCGACCGACGCACGCCCGTCAAGGAGTTCCAGAGCGGCAAGCGTCAGATCTTCCTGATCAGCCTCAAGGCTGGTGGCGTAGGCCTGAACCTGACCGAGGCCGACACCGTGATTCACTACGACCCATGGTGGAACCCGGCCACCGAAAACCAGGCGACCGACCGCGCCTACCGCATCGGCCAGGAAAAACCGGTATTCGTCTACAAGCTGATTGCCCGAGGCACGGTGGAAGAGAAGATCCAGCTACTGCAAAAGGAAAAATCCGACCTCGCCGCCGGCGTGCTGGACGGACGCGTGGCCGGGGATTGGAAACTGCAGAGCGACGATATCGAAGCATTGTTCGCGCCGCTGCCTGACAAGCTGGAAAAACGCTGACACCCCTCAATTCCTGTGGGAGCCAAGCTTGCTCGCGATAGCGGTGGTTCAGTTGGCGCGGATGTCGACTGTGCCGCCGTCATCGAGAGCAAGCTCGGCTCCCACAGGTGACCGAGTCACTTGATGTGCGCGGACAATATGTGGGAGCGAGCCTGCTCGCGATGACTGACTATCAGGCGACATAGCCAGTGAATGTGCCGGTGAATCAGGTCTTGGGCAACGGTGCAAACAACGCTTCGATATCGCTCTGCTCAAGCTTCCACCCACCCGTCGCGCCGCCATCCAGCAGACTGCCCGCCAACGCGGCCTTATCCTCCTGAAGCGCCTGTATCTTCTCTTCCACCGTGCCTCGGGCAATCAGCTTGTAGACGAACACTGGCTTGTTTTGACCGATCCGATAAGCCCGGTCGGTCGCCTGATTTTCCACCGCTGGGTTCCACCACGGATCGAAGTGAATCACCGTGTCCGCAGCCGTCAGATTGAGCCCCGTACCGCCGGCCTTGAGGCTGATTAGAAACAGCGACACCTTGCCACTCTGAAATTCCCTCACCGGGGTGCGGCGATCCGTGGTGGATCCGGTCAGTAAGGAATAGGTCAGGCTGCGCTTTTGCAGTTCCTCCTCGATCAGGGCCAGCATCGAGGTGAACTGGGAAAACAGCAGAATCTTGCGCCCTTCGCTGAGCAACTCTTCGAGCATCTCCATTAAACTGACCAACTTGCCGCTGCCGGAACGTAGCGCTTTGGCGGTCTGTACGGTATTGAGCAGCCGCAGGTCGCAGCAGACCTGGCGTAACTTGAGCAACGCATCGAGAATGATAATCTGGCTACGGGCCACGCCGCTGCGAGCGATTTCGTCGCGCACTTTCTTGTCCATGGCCACACGCACGGTTTCATAGACATCCCGCTGCCCGTCACTGAGGTCGACCCAATGGACGATTTCAGTCTTGGGTGGCAGCTCAGTAGCGACTTGTTCCTTTTTGCGCCGCAGTAGAAACGGTTTTATTCGCGCCGTCAGATAGTGCATTCGCTCGCTGTTGCCATGTTTTTCGATCGGCGTCCGGTAGTCTCGGTTGAAGCTTTTGTTATCCCCCAACCAGCCGGGCAGGAGGAAATGAAACAGAGACCAGAGTTCGCCCAAGTGATTTTCCAGGGGCGTACCGGACAGGCACAAGCGCTGCCGGGCATTGAGTTCGCGAGCAGCCTGGGCGGCCTTGCTGGTGGGGTTCTTGATGTTCTGCGCTTCATCGAGAATCAGCACACTCCAGGCCTGGGGTTTCAGCACCTCCAAATCCCGCGGCAACAAGGCATAAGTCGTCAGAACCAGGTCGTACTGTGCAAGGCTGGCGAAATCTTTTTGCCGGGCTGCACCATGAAGCGCCACGACGTTGAGCTGCGGTGTGAAGCGTGCCGCTTCGTCGAGCCAGTTGGGAATCAGACTGGTGGGCATGACTGCAAGCGCCGGGACATCCAGGCGCCCGGCCTGTTTCTCGCAAAGCAGGTGAGCCAGGGTCTGCAAGGTTTTACCCAAGCCCATGTCATCCCCCAGGATGCCGCCAACTTCCAGCTCGCGCAGCGTCTGCATCCAATTGAGCCCTTCGAGCTGATAAGGTCGCAGCTTGGCTTTGAGCCCTGCCGGCGCAGGGACATGCACGTGAGTCGACTCATTCAATCGCTTGGCGAACGTACGCAACCGCTCCCCGCCTTGCCAGGTCAATGGCACGCTTTCAAGCACATTCAACCTGGCCGCATCAAAGGCATTCAACCGTATCGAGTCACCCCGGTGCTCCTTCATGTACAACTCACCAAGCGTTGCCATCAGCGGCTTGACCCGCCCATATGGCAACGCGACCTTCACACCAGGACCCGCCCCGAATTTTCCGCCGTTGAGATCGAGCAACATCAACTCTTCGTCACCGCGACGACCCAAGTTGTCCGGGGTCATCATCTCGGGGCTTGAGCGAAGCAGATGAAGCAAGATCGGCAGCAGGCTGTGCCGTTTTCCATCGACGATAATGCCCAGTTGTAAATCGAACCACTCTCGACCGGGAGACTCCTCGATGTCGGCGTACAACTGCTCCACCGGTTGCAGATCGAAATGAAAACCCGCTTCGATATCGATCTGCCAATTGGCGGCACGCAATCGCGGCAGGCCTTTGTCCATGAAGACCAACCAGGCGTCGTCATCCGCCATTTGAAATAGCTCACCCCCGATGTCCGCCAGCGCAAGGCTCTTGCGATTGGTTTTCTTGAAACCTACCTTACGCAGAACGGTGCGAAAGGCTTGCTCGACATCCGGCTTACGCTCAATGCGCAAGATTTCGGTTCCGAACAGGATCGACAGTTCGGTGGATGCTTTGTCGTCCGCCACATGACCATCATAAATAAAGGTCAGTGCCGCGCGATGTTCTGGAACAGATTTCCAGTGCCGGAAGTTGATTGCACTTCCCAACGTCAACACCGCTCGCGGTTCAACACCTTCGATGATGCGCTCAGTCAGTTCTTTCGGCGGCGGGATAGGTCGGTCGACAGCGTTGATCCTATGGCTGAAAAGCACGACATCCCGAGCGGGCACCTCCGGCGCATGGCATAAATGGCACGCCAATTTGTCGTCCATTTCATAGGACAGCCGGCCAAGTTCCCTGCGCGATAAATCCAGATAATGAAGCGGCTCAAGCACCAGGAGGTTATCCAGTACCTGATCGCCACTGCGCCACCGAGACCGATAGTTGCCATTGGCCTGCTCAGCCCAGAAAAACTGCACATTTTTTAGCGGACCTGCGCCCAATGGCTGCGGCGGGTCGAAATCCAGGAACAAGCGTGAGGACTGCAATGCCAGCGCCAGCACTTCGGCGCCGCTGCGACCTTGCAACGGAAAGCTGTTCTGGCTGTGATAATGCTGACTGCTGATAAGCGACTGGCCAATTTGCTTGTCGACGTCGGACATATAATTCGGAAAACGATTCAGCATGTCCGTCAGTTGGCCAAACGCTTTCAGATCCTTCAGGGAACCATCATCGAGCTGGCGCCCCTTGAAGAGCTCCAAAAGCCACTGCCCTAAGTGCGTCTTCTTGAGTTTGTAGAAGATCCGGACATCGGCGTCTTTTTTGCTCGGTAGCGAATCGGCGTCCCACTCGGGAATACCCTTGATCCAGGTTTCAAGTTCAAAACTCAGGCGCTCGCTGGCGGAGCCGGCCTCCAGCGCTTGCGGATTCCACATCAAATGGAACATGACGGCAGCGCAGTGCTTGCAGCTGTCACCGACCGGGCACGAACATTCGTAACGAACGCCGTCGTAGCCCCGATAACGAGTGAGCTCGATCACCTGCTGATAGACATTATCGCCGCCACCCTCGCATTCGGCGTGAATCGATTGCTCGTCTATCCGCAGTATCCGTACTCGGTCTCTCTCGGCGTAGTCGAACCCGCGCTGAAGGTAACTCTGATGGAAGTCTTCTCCCCAATCCGTCTCAAGAAGCGCCTCAATTGGCTGGGTCATGGGCACCGCCGAGCATTACGCATATCAGTCACGACACTTCCTCAATCAACCAGCTGGGCAGCCCTCAGCGCGCCGAGCGCCGCCAGCCAGCGAGGGTCCTGACGGTATTCAGTGGAGGCACAGGCCTGGCCGCGCATGCGGGCGATCCGTGCCGAAGGCTTGACCTTCAGGCGCTGGGCAGCGCTCAAGGCCAACTCCGCGGCAGCACGGTCATTGCACACCAAGCCCATGTCGCAACCCGCCGTCAAAGCAGCCTCGATACGACTGGCAGCATCACCGACCACATGAGCCCCGGCCATCGACAGGTCATCACTGAAGATCACGCCATCGAATTGCAACTCGCCGCGCAGGATGTCCTGCAGCCAGCGGCGGGAAAACCCGGCTGGATTGGGGTCAACCTGCGGGTAGATGACATGGGCCGGCATGACGGCGGCCAGTTGTTTGCTCAGCCTGGCAAACGGCACCAGGTCGTTGGCGCGAATCTGCTCCAGGCTGCGCTCATCGTTCGGAATCGCCACGTGGGAATCGGCCTCGGCCCAGCCATGCCCCGGAAAATGCTTGCCAGTGGCGGCCATCCCGGCGGCGTTCATGCCGCGGATGAAGGCACCGGCCAATAACGCAGCGCGCTCGGGGTCACCCTCGAAGGAACGACTGCCGACGACGGCGCTGCGCTGGTAATCGAGGTCCAGCACCGGGGCAAAGCTCAAGTCGAGACCGACCGCCAGTACTTCTGTGGCCATGATCCAGCCGCACTGCTCGGCGAGGTACTCGGCGTTCGGGTTATCGGCTATCGCCCGCATCGCCGGCAACCGCACAAAACCCTGGCGCAGCCGCTGGACACGACCACCTTCCTGATCCACCGCCAATAAAAGGTCAGGGCGGATGGCGCGGATCGACGCGCTCAGCTCGCGCACCTGCCGTGGATGCTCGATATTGCGGGCAAAAATGATCAGGCCGCCTACCTCGGGCTGGCGCAACAGGTGGCGATCTTCGGCCGTCAGCCAGGTACCGGCGACGTCCACCATCAACGAGCCTTGCAGGCCAGCAGTCATAGCATTTCCTTAATAACGATGAACCCGCGCGGTAACACAGACACGACCACACCGCTGGGCCCAAGGCCCGGCAGGTCGCGGTCATGCAATGAAAAATGGAACGGATTCGAAACGAGAGTCGGCATGGGCGGCTAGCTTAGCGGATGTCGGCAGCCGCGCCCACCCGTGCGCTTACGCCTTGGCCAGCGCCGGTGTCGATTTACTGCGCGGACGCAATTGCGCGGCAGCCATGGCTTCATCGGTGACACCACTTTCGGCACGCATGCCGGCTGCCAGGAACGGCACCATCAGGCGCATGACCTGTTCGATCGAGGTGTTCACGCCAAAGTCGGTTTCAGCGATGGCGCGCAACGCCTTGATACCGGACATGCTGAACGCCGCAGCGCCAAGCATGAAGTGCACCCGCCAGAACAACTCGATGGGCGGAATGCGCGGTGCGGCCTCGTTGACCAGCAGCATGTAGCGCCGGAAAACCTTGCCGTACATGTCTTCCAGGTAACGTCGCAGGTGGCCCTGGCTCTGGCTGAAGGCAAGGCCCAACAGGCGCATGAAAATGGAAAGGTCGTTACCGCTGCGCGGTTGCACGACAAGGGCTTGCTCGACCAGGATTTCCAGCAGCTCTTCCAGGGTCGGCTTGACGTCAGGCTTGGCCTGCCGGCGCTCCAGCTCGCGATCGAGGCTGAGGCAGAAAGGCCCGAGGAACCGCGAGAATACCGCCTGGATCAGGGCCTTTTTCGAGCCGAAATGATAGTTCACCGCCGCCAGGTTCACCCCGGCCTTGCTGGTGATCAGACGCAACGAGGTTTCAGCGAAACCTTTTTCCGCGAACAACTGCTCGGCAGCATCGAGAATGCGTTCAACGGTTTCCGACTGGGCCATGGTTACTCCGCCTGACAAACACTTGTTTGAAACATACGTTTCAGCCCAGGGGTTGTCAAGCCTGCCGGGGCGTTTTGCGAACGCCCGGTCACGTATTTAACCACACCTTTTCACGGGTGGTAGCCATGTCGCATCCAACAGCCCGACCGACCGTCCAGCGGCCGGTGAAAAAAGGAGGATTGCCAAGCGGCGTCCACTGTATATAATCCCAGTCACTGTATAAAAAGACAGAGCGATCAATATGCTAAAGCTGACGCCACGCCAAGCAGAGATTCTGGCCTTCATCAAACGCTGCCTCGAAGACAACGGCTACCCGCCAACCCGCGCGGAAATCGCCCAGGAACTGGGTTTCAAGTCGCCCAACGCGGCTGAAGAACACCTCAAGGCGCTGGCGCGCAAGGGTGCTATCGAAATGACCCCGGGCGCATCCCGTGGCATTCGCATCCCCGGCTTCGAAGCCAAGGCCGACGAAACCACCCTGCCGATCATCGGCCGGGTAGCGGCAGGCGCACCGATCCTGGCCCAGCAGCATGTCGAAGAGTCCTGCAACATCAATCCTTCGTTCTTCCATCCTCGTGCCGACTATCTGCTTCGTGTACACGGCATGAGCATGAAGGACATCGGCATCTTCGACGGTGACCTCCTGGCCGTCCATACCACCCGCGAAGCCCGCAACGGCCAGATCGTGGTGGCGCGAATCGGCGACGAAGTGACCGTCAAGCGCTTCAAGCGCGACGGCAGCAAGGTCTGGCTCATCGCCGAGAACCCGGAGTTCGCGCCCATCGAAGTGAACCTGAAAGATCAGGACCTGGTCATCGAAGGCTTGAGCGTCGGCGTCATTCGCCGCTAAAGGAGGCTTTATGCAGTTCCCTCACACACCACAACACACACAACTTCCGCTGTTCGAGGCATTCATGGCCCAACCGCTGGTTCCAGTCCTGAAAGAGGTCATCGAGTCGCCCTGGGGCGTCGAGCCCGAGGCTTTCAGCGAACTGTCGTTACGTGGTGCGGCCGGAAACTGCCTGAACCTGCTGGCGCCGATTCTGCGAGAACTCAGCCAGGACCAGGATGCTCGCTGGCTGACGCTGATCGCACCACCGGCCAGCGTCACCCAGGCCTGGCTGCGGGATGCCGGCCTGAACCGCGAACGCATCCTGTTGTTGCAGCCGCGGGGCACCCAAAGCGCTCAACAGTTGACCTGCGAAGCCTTGCGCCTGGGCCGCAGCCACACCGTGGTCAGCTGGCTCAACCCGCTAACCGCGACCGCACGGCAACAGTTGATCAGCGCCGCCCGTACCGGGGACGCACAAAGTCTGAATATTCGATTGGGCTAAGACGAACGCGGGGCTTCTCCAAGGCAGAGAAGCCGACCAGCCACACTATCCAAAAAAGCCGACAGACGGGATCAATGAAGAACCCGCGGCCCCTCTTCCTTGTTGAATTCGCCTTCAACCAGGCGACCTGCCATCTGGACGCCCACGCTCAGCATCGCCTTGGCGACTTCGACGTGTTGGCCCTGGAGGAATACCTTGGCATCTTCGGAGAAGTTCAGGGTAACCAGAGAACCCTCGTCCTCAGCCCTGCGCAGCTCGATGCGGCCATCAGGAAGTTCGACAATTTCTAGAAAGGACGTAGGCATAAAAGTCTGTTCTCCACGAAAGGCGAGGATTATATAGTCATCGGCCAGGCTCCGCTCGGGATCTTGACCAAGTGTTATCAACCAACGTAACGGGCCGGGGGCGAACTCAGCACTCGTTCAACCCTTCACGAAAGCGTATCGCCAGGCTCTTGAGGTTCTGGCGCCAGCTCTCCAGCTCCTCCCGGCTCAACTCCTGCTCGGGTTCTTGTTCGTCCAGATTGACCGCCACGATCAACGGCTGGGTCACGTCCCCTTTGGGCTTGCGTGGGGCTCGCGGCGGCTCGAACAACGCCGCATGGGCCGCCAATAGCTTCGCCAGCCAGGTTTCCGGGTTGTGCGCCAGTTCGACCATTTCGGCCAACTCCGGGATAGCAATGGTTTCCAACGCTTCGCGGGTCAACAGCAGCTCGGCCCGAGGTGCGTTCGCTTGTGGCAGGCGATAGAAACCGGCGATTTCATGGCACAACCCCAACAATGCACCGTACAGGTGAAACAGCGCGGATTCGCGCCCTGCCTGGAGCAGCGCCGGAGAGTTCATCGCACGTCCATCTTCGGCCCTGGTGAGCGCTTCGAGCGACAGACCGGCGAAATAGATTTTCTGATTGGTGCGGGTATAGAGTTCGTGGGCCATGGCGGCATCTCCCCAACGAAATGAAAGCGTCACGCAAGTGCGACAGTGTCATGGATCAACCGAGGCCACTGCAAGCCAAAAACAAAAAGGCCGCATGAAAACCTGTGGGTTGTCATGCGGCCTTTTGTTCACTTGAGACTTATTGGGGCGGCTACGCCCGAAACGTCGGACCGGCCCAGCGGGAGCAAGCCCCCTCGTCACACGTGAGTGCTGCCATCAGCTCTTGTCTTGCACCGTCCACTTACCACCGTCGTAGTAGGCTTTCCAGCCAGTCGGCTTGCCGTCGACTTCGGTTTGCACGTATTGCTCCTTGGTCTTGCGGCTGTAGCGGATGACCGCTGGGCGCCCTTCCGGATCCTTCTGCGGCGCTTCGCAGAGGAAATGGTACTTCGGATCGATCTCGTCCTTGTGCGGCACGATTTCCATCACCAACGGTGCACGGGTCTCACGGTTTTTCGGGAACTGGCTCGCCGCCAGGAACAGGCCGGAGGCACCGTCGCGCAGGATGTAGGTGTCGTTGACCTTCTCGCACTTGAGCTCAGGCATCTTCACCGGGTCCATCTTCGGCGGCGCCGCGTCACCGCTCTTGAGCAGTTTGCGGGTGTTCTTGCAGGTCGGGTTGGTGCAACCGAAGAACTTGCCGAAACGGCCGGTCTTGAGCTGCATCTCGCTGCCACACTTGTCGCACTCCAGGCTCGGGCCTTCGTAGCCCTTGATGCGATAAGTGCCCTCTTCGATCTCATAACCGGCACAGTCCGGATTGTTACCGCAGATGTGCAGCTTGCGCTTTTCATCCAGCAGGTAGGCGTCCATCGCCGTGCTGCAGATCGGGCAGCGATGCTTGCCGCGCAGCACCAGGGATTCCGATTCACCCTCGTCGTCCGCGGCGATTTCGTCGCCCGGCACCAGGTTGACCGTCGCCTTGCAGCGCTCCTTGGGTGGCAGGCTGTAGCCCGAGCAACCGAGGAACACGCCGGTCGAGGCCGTACGGATTTGCATCGGGCGCCCGCAGGTCAGGCACGGGATATCGGTCATGACCGGCTGGTTGGCGCGCATGCCGCTGTCCGGGCTTTCGGCCACTTCGAGCTTCTTCTTGAAGTCGCCGTAGAACTCGTCGAGAACGTTTTTCCAGTCGCGCTCGCCTTGGGCCACATCGTCGAGGTTCTCTTCCATACCGGCGGTGAAGCCGTAGTCCATCAGGTTCGAGAAGCTCTCGGACAGGCGCTCGGTGACGATGTCACCCATCTTTTCCGAATAGAAACGACGGTTGTGCAGCGCCACATAGCCGCGGTCCTGGATGGTGGAGATGATCGCTGCGTAGGTCGAAGGACGACCAATGCCGCGCTTTTCCATTTCCTTGACCAGGCTGGCTTCGGAGTAACGGGCCGGTGGCTTGGTGAAATGCTGGGTCGGATCAAGCTTGATCAGCTTCATCACGTCGCCCTGGGCCATGTCCGGCAGGACGTCGTCATCCCCAGGCTTGGTGATCTGCGGCATGACGCGGGTGTAGCCGTCGAACTTCAGGATGCGGCCCTTGGCGCGCAGCTCGAAGTCACCGGCACCGACGCTGACCGTGGTCGACAGGTATTGCGCCGGCAGCATCTGGCAGGCCAGGAACTGGCGCCAGATCAGCTCGTAGAGACGCTCGGCATCGCGCTCCATGCCCGACAGCTTGCTTGGCTCGGTGTTGGCATCGGACGGACGAATCGCTTCGTGAGCCTCCTGCGCGCCTTCCTTGCTGCTGTAGACGTTCGGCGTGTCCGGCAGGTACTTCTTGCCGAACTCGCTTTCTATATAAGTGCGCGCCATCGCCACGGCATCGACCGAAAGGTTGGTCGAGTCGGTACGCATATAGGTGATGTAGCCGGCTTCGTACAGACGCTGGGCCATCATCATGGTTTTCTTCACGCCAAAGCCCAGGCGATTGCTCGCGGCCTGCTGCAACGTGGAGGTGATGAACGGCGCCGACGGCTTGCTGCTGGTCGGCTTGTCTTCGCGCTTGACGATGCTGTAGGTGGAAGCCTTGAGCTTTTCCAGCGCAGCCATGGCCTGGGCTTCGTTGAGCGGCTTGAAGGCCTCGCCCTTCTCCCGGGCCACGTCGAAGCGCACGGTGGCGCCCTTGGCGGTGCCGAGGTCGGCGTGGACTTCCCAGTACTCTTCAGGGATGAACGCACGGATCTCCCGCTCGCGCTCCACCACCAGCTTCACGGCGACCGACTGCACACGACCGGCCGACAGGCCACGGGCGATCTTGGCCCACAGCAGGGGCGAAACCATGTAGCCCACCACGCGGTCGAGGAAGCGACGCGCCTGCTGGGCGTTGACCCGATCGATATCCAGCTCGCCCGGCTGGGAGAAGGCTTCCTGGATGGCCTTCTTGGTAATTTCGTTGAACACCACGCGCTTGTAGCGGCTGTCATCCCCACCAATGGCTTCGCGCAGGTGCCAGGCAATGGCTTCCCCTTCGCGGTCCAAGTCCGTCGCGAGATAGATGGTGTCGGCATCCTTGGCGAGCCGGCGCAGCTCTTCGATGACCTTTTCCTTGCCCGGGAGGATCTCGTACTTGGCTTTCCAGCCGTGTTCCGGATCGACCCCCATGCGTGAGACCAGCTGCTTGCGCGCCTTGTCTTTCGGCGACAGCGCCGGCGCTTCACCGGCAGCAGCCTTGCCGCGCTTGGCGGCTGGCTCCTTGCTGGCGCTAGCCGAACCGCTGGTGGGCAGGTCTCGGATATGGCCGATACTCGACTTCACCACGTATTGGTTGCCCAGATACTTGTTGATGGTCTTGGCCTTAGCCGGGGATTCCACAATGACCAGCGATTTGCCCATGGATCAGAAAATTCCTGAATTCTAAAAAGTGAAAGGCGGTTGGCGCCTGACGCGGCACCGCTATATATAGTGGCTGCAAGGTGAGGTCAAGCGCAGGGTTGCCCGCATACCGGCCTCAAGGCTTGGAAAAAATGCTCTCCTCGGCCTGCACCAAAGCAAAGCGTGGCACCTGTTCGCCGTCAACCTCGACGGACTCCTCGAACATGCTCAAGGGACGCACCCAAAAGCCGTAATCGCCATACAGGGCTTGATAGAAGACCACTTCTTCCTCGGTCTCGGAATGCCGCGCGATGCTGAATACGCGGTACTGCGGACCTTTGTAATGCTGGTAGAGCCCAGGTTGTATCGGCATGCTTTGGCACTCACTCAAATTTTTTCAAAATAAAAACAAAATCTTTTTTACTAAACCCGAAAAAACAAAAACCGGGGCACTTGGCCCCGGCTTCCATCAACGCAACGCTTAGACGCGTTCGAAGACAGTGGCGATGCCCTGGCCGAGGCCAATGCACATGGTCGACACACCAAAAGTGCCGCCATTCTGCTTCATGACGTTGAGCAGCGTGCCGGAGATACGCGCACCGGAGCAACCGAACGGGTGACCCAGGGCGATCGCGCCGCCGTGCAGGTTAACCTTCTCGTTCATCTTGTCGAGCACTTTCAAATCTTTCAGCACTGGCAAGGCCTGTGCGGCGAAAGCTTCGTTGAGTTCGAAGAAGTCGATATCGGCAATACCCAGGCCTGCGCGCTTCAAGGCTTTCTGCGTGGCCGGTACTGGACCATAGCCCATGATCGCCGGGTCCACACCCGCCACGGCCATCGAACGAATCACCGCCATCGGCTGGATACCCAGGTCCTGGGCACGTTGGGCCGACATCACGATCATGCACGAGGCACCGTCGGTGATCTGCGACGAGGTACCGGCTGTCACGGTGCCGCCCTTCGGATTGAATGCCGGCTTGAGGGCCGCCAGGCTTTCCAGGGTGGTTTCCGGACGAATGGTTTCGTCGTAGTCGAACAGCTTCAGGAAGCCGTTCTCGTCGTAGCCCTGCATCGGGATGATCTCATCCTTGAACTTGCCTTCCACGGTCGCCTTGTGGGCGAGCTGGTGGGAGCGTACGCCAAAGGCGTCCTGCTGTTCGCGGGTGATGCCGTGCATTTTGCCAAGCATTTCCGCAGTCAGGCCCATCATGCCCGAGGCTTTCGCCGCGTACAGCGACATGTGCGGGTTCGGATCGACACCGTGCATCATGCTCACGTGGCCCATGTGCTCGACACCACCGACGACGAACACGTCACCGTTACCGGTCATGATCGCCTGGGCGGCGGTGTGCAGTGCGCTCATGGACGAACCGCACAGGCGGCTGACGGTCTGGCCCGCCGCCGTATGAGGGATCTGAGTCATCAGCGAGGCCATGCGGGCGATGTTCCAGCCCTGCTCCAGGGTCTGGTTCACACAGCCCCAGATCACGTCTTCGACTTCGTTGGGGTCGACCTTGACGTTGCGTTCCAGCAGCTTGCGGATCAGGTGCGCCGACATGTCTTCGGCGCGGGTGTTGCGGTGCATGCCGCCCTTGGAGCGGCCCATCGGCGTACGACCGAAGTCGACAATCACGACGTCTCTAGGATTCAAGCTCATAAATGTTCTCTCGCTCTAGTCGTTGGGCGCTTAACCGAAGAAGCGCTGGCCGTTCTTGGCCATTTCACGCAGCTTCGCGGTCGGGTGGTACAGCGCGCCCAAATCAGCGTACTGGTCAGCCAGGGCAACGAACTCGGCAACACCGATCGAATCGATGTAGCGCAGCGCACCGCCACGGAATGGAGGGAAACCGATACCGTAGACCAGACCCATGTCGGCTTCGGCAGCGGTCTCGACAATACCGTCTTCCAGGCAACGCACGGTTTCGAGGCACAGCGGGATCATCATCCAGTTGATGATGTCCTCGTCGGTGACTTCGCGCTGCTCGTAGACGATCGGCTTGAGCACCTCCAGCACCGACGAGTCGGCGACTTTCTTCTGCTTGCCGCGCTTGTCGGTCTCATAGGCGTAGAAGCCCTTGCCGTTCTTCTGGCCCAGGCGCTTGGCTTCGTAGAGCACGTCGACAGCCGAACGACGGTCGTCCTTCATGCGGTCCGGGAAGCCCTCAGCCATGACGTCGCGACCGTGGTGGCCGGTGTCGATGCCGACCACGTCCATCAGGTACGCCGGGCCCATCGGCCAGCCAAATTTTTCCATGATCTTGTCGATGCGCACGAAGTCCACGCCAGCGCTGACCAGCTTGGCGAAACCGCCGAAGTACGGGAACAGCACGCGGTTGACCAGAAAGCCCGGGCAATCGTTGACGACGATCGGGTTCTTGCCCATTTTCTTGGCGTAGGCCACGGTGGTGGCAACGGCATGTTCGCTGGACTTCTCGCCACGAATCACTTCCACCAGCGGCATCATGTGCACCGGGTTGAAGAAGTGCATGCCGACGAAGTTTTCCGGACGCTTGAGGGCCTTGGCCAGCAGCGAAATGGAGATGGTCGAAGTGTTCGAGGCCAGGATGGTGTCCTCTTTGACCTTGTCTTCGACTTCAGCCAATACCGCCTGCTTGACCTTCGGGTTCTCGACAACGGCTTCGACCACCAGGTCGACATGGCCGAAATCGCCGTAGGACAGGGTCGGACGAATGCCATTGAGCACTTCGGCCATCTTCGCAGCGGTCATGCGACCTTTGTCGACACGGCCGACCAGCAGCTTGGCGGCTTCGGCCAGGCCTTGCTCGATCCCGTGTTCGTTGATGTCCTTCATCAGGATCGGCGTGCCTTTGGACGCCGACTGGTACGCGATACCGCCCCCCATGATGCCGGCGCCGAGCACGGCGGCCTGCTTCACGTCACTGGCGATTTCGTCGTAGGCCTTGGCCTTTTTCTTCAGTTCCTGGTCATTGAGGAACAGACCGATCAGGCTTTGCGCAGCCGAGGTCTTGGCCAGCTTGACGAAGCCGGCGGCCTCGACTTCCAGGGCCTTGTCGCGACCGAAGCTCGCGGCTTTCTGGATGGTCTTGATCGCTTCGACCGGCGCCGGGTAGTTCGGGCCTGCCTGACCGGCCACGAAACCCTTGGCGGTTTCGAAGGCCATCATTTGTTCGATGGCGTTGAGCTTGAGCTTCTCGAGCTTCGGCTGACGCTTGGCCTTGTAGTCGAACTCGCCGCTGATGGCGCGCTTGATGGTTTCAAGGGCCGCTTCCTGGAGCTTGCCAGGTTCGACCACGGCATCCACGGCACCGACCTTCAGCGCGTCTTCAGCACGGTTTTCCTTGCCGGCGGCAATCCACTCGATGGCGTTGTCGGCACCGATCAGGCGCGGCAGGCGCACGGTGCCGCCGAAGCCTGGGTAGATGCCCAGCTTGACTTCCGGCAGGCCGATCTTGGCCGTGGTGGCCATGACGCGGTAATCCGCCGCCAGGCACATTTCCAGGCCGCCACCCAGGGCAATGCCGTTGATGGCCACGACGGTCGGTACGTTGAGGTCTTCGAAGTCGCTGAAAATACGGTTGGCTTCGAGGTTGCCAGCGATCAGTTCGGCATCGGGCAGCTTGAAGTTGTCGACGAATTCGGTGATGTCGGCGCCGACGATGAACACGTCCTTGCCGCTGCTGACGATCACACCCTTGATCGAAGCATCTGCCTTGATAGTGTCTACAGCCTGACGCAATTCATTCAGGGTTAGACGGTTGAACTTGTTGACGGACTCACCCTTGAGGTCGAACTTCAATTCGACGATGCCACTTTCAAGAGCCTTAACCGTGATGGCTTTACCTTCGTAAATCATCAACTGATCTCCACGATATGGAAGCTGAACAGTACACGTTGAACGCTGACCACTGGTTTGGCATAGACGTTACCGTCGATGCTACGCCAATCCGCCAGGCACACCCGTCAACGCGATAGTCGGGGTCTGTAGGAGCATTCTGAAAATACAAACGCTCAATTCATACGCCCGTTTGATTTGGGTACGTCACCTTCACGGAATTTCCGACAATTGTCAATCGCCCTAAACACAGGCGTGAACGCGACTTCACGGTCATTTCCGTACCGTACGGATCCGCAACACGGCGCCGCATGAGCCGCTATTCATAGGATCAATAATTAGAAAAATCGCCCTAATTCCAGACAGACCGGATCCAGCGGTCTACGCTGTCGGGACGCGATTGAAAATTGGGAACAAAGGACGTTACGAACGCACGCCCTGACATGAGATTGATTACCGGCCTGCCTGGCCAACCCGCCCGATGAGACTGTCGGGCTTTTTTATGCCTCAGGCCAGCGCCTTGAGCACCGTGCAAATATCTTGCAAAACAGTCGCTTCGCCCTTCTCGCCCCAGTACAAGGCAATCATTTGCCGATCGGCTTCAACTTTGTAGACGTTGGCCGGCAATTTTTCGAAATGATTGAGCAGGGATTCATCCTGGCAGACTTCTCGCCACCGGTTGACCCAGACGCCTGGCGCCGTCTGCCAATAGCTCCAGACCGCCGGTTCCTTGCCGCGCCGGGGCCGGTGGTACTGGGCGCAGGGGTTTGGCGGCTGCTGGCCGAGCCAGTGCGGCCACTCCTGCGGCGCCAGCTGCATGGCCAGGCCCAGGCGTCGTGCCTCCATGCGCAGGGCCATGCGACCGCTCTGGACACGGGACGGCCGCAACCATGCCAGCGGACTTAACACCACCAACAGGATTGACACCACTATCCAGACCGTCATATTCGTACTCCCGAATTCTGATGAGCCCATTGAGCCACGTCGCCGTCAATGCGCTTGAAACCAGCCATACTTACCGTATCGCAATTCTCTGGAGTGCTTTCCATGTACTACGAACACGTTCTGGTCGCCGTCGACCTCACTGAAGAATGCGATCCGGTCGTCAAGCGCGCCCTCGCCCTTTGCGAAAGCCGGGACACCAAGCTGTCGCTGGTACACATCGTCGAACCGATGGCCATGGCCTTCGGCGGCGACGTGCCTATGGACCTTTCCCAGTTGCAGCAGCAGCAATTCGACCAGGCCAAGGAGCGCCTTGACCGACTGATCGTGAAATACCCGGCCCTGAAGAAGGAATTCAGCCACCTGACCTACGGCCAGCCGCGCCAGGAGATCCATCACCTGGCCAAGGAGCAGGGCTGCGACCTGATTGTGGTCGGCAGCCATGGTCGCCACGGCCTGGCGCTGTTGCTGGGCTCGACCGCCAACGACGTGCTGCATGGCGCGCCTTGCGACGTGCTGGCGGTACATCTGGTCAAGCGCACATAAACCCTACCCTTGTGGGAGCGAGCCTGTGGGAGCAAAGCTTGCTCGCGATGAACGATAACGCGGTCATTCGACAGACCGAGATGCCTTCATCGCGAGCAAGCTTTGCTCCCACAGGCTCACCCCTACAGGGGAATAGCGTTTCAAATAGAAATCCCGGCATTCATTGCTGAATTCCGGGATTTTTTCAACAGCGGATCAAGCGTCCAGTTCAGCCCAGCGCTCGACCAGTGCGTCCAGCTCGGCCTGCAACTGCTCCAGGTGCGCGATCACCTTGGCGGTTTCGGCAGCAGGTCGCTGGTAGAAACCGGCGTCAGCCATCTCCGCTTCCACCGCAGCGATCTGCTGCTCCTTCGCGTCGATATCACCCGGCAACGCCTCCAGCTCACGCTGCAGTTTGTAGCTGAGTTTTTTCTTGGCCGGTGCCGGCGCCGCTGCGGCGGCTACCGGGGCTGGCTCGGCCTTGACCACGGCCGAATTCAGGTCGGCCTTGCCGGACTTGCTCTCGGTGACCCCCAGCAGACGCGGCGAGCCGCCCTGGCGCAGCCAGTCCTGATAACCACCGACGTATTCACGCACCAGGCCTTCGCCTTCGAACACCAGGGTGCTGGTCACCACGTTATCCAGGAATGCCCGGTCGTGACTGACCATCAGCACGGTGCCGTTGAAGGTCAGCAGCACCTCTTCCAGCAACTCCAGGGTTTCCACGTCCAGGTCGTTGGTCGGTTCGTCGAGCACCAGCAGGTTCGCCGGCTTGCTGAACAACTTGGCCAGCAACAGACGGGCGCGTTCGCCACCCGACAGCGCCTTGACCGGCGTACGGGCACGCTGGGGGCTGAACAGGAAATCGCCGAGGTAGCTCAACACATGGCGGCTCTGACCATCGATGTCGATGAAATCGCGACCTTCGGCCACGTTATCGATCACGGTCTTTTCCAGGTCCAACTGATGGCGCAACTGGTCAAAGTAGGCGACGTCGATCTTCGTGCCCTCCTCCACCTTGCCATTGGTCGGCACCAGGCCACCGAGCATCAGCTTGAGCAGCGTGGTCTTGCCGGTACCGTTGGCACCCAGCAGGCCGATGCGATCACCGCGCTGCAGGACCATGGAGAAGTCCTTGATCAGGAACGGGCCGCCCGGATGCGCGAAACTCACGTTCTCAAGGACCATCACCTGTTTGCCGGACTTGTCAGCGGTATCCAACTGAATGTTGGCCTTGCCGGTGCGCTCGCGACGTTCACTGCGTTCCATGCGCAAGGCCTTGAGCGCCCGCACACGGCCTTCGTTGCGGGTGCGACGCGCCTTGATGCCCTGGCGAATCCAGACTTCTTCCTGGGCCAGTTTCTTATCGAACAACGCGTTAGCGGTTTCTTCCGCTGCCAGCGCCGCTTCCTTGTGCACCAGGAAGCTGGCGTAGTCGCCGTTCCAGTCGATCAGGCCGCCACGGTCCAGTTCAAGGATGCGGGTCGCCAGGTTTTGCAGGAAGGAACGGTCGTGGGTGATGAACAGCACAGCCCCCTGGAAGTCCTTCAAGGCTTCTTCAAGCCAGGCGATGGCGCCGATGTCCAGGTGGTTGGTCGGTTCGTCGAGCAGCAGCAGGTCCGGCTCGGACACAAGGGCCTGGGCCAGCAGGACGCGACGACGCCAGCCGCCGGACAACTCGGCGAGGGTCTTGTCGGCCGGCAGTTGCAGGCGGCTCAGGGTGCTGTCGACCAGTTGCTGCAGACGCCAGCCGTCTCGGGCTTCAAGGTCGTGCTGCACGTGCATCAACTTGTCCAGGTCAGCATCGGTGACGATGTTCTGGCTCAGGTGGTGATACTCGGCCAACAGCGCGCCGACACCGTCCAGGCCTTCGGCAACCACGTCGAATACGGTCCGCTCGTCGGCCACCGGCAGTTCCTGGGGCAATTCGCCGATTTTCAGGCCTGGCGCGCGCCAGACCGAGCCGTCATCGGGCTTTTGATCGCCCTTGACCAGCTTCATCATGCTGGACTTGCCAGTGCCGTTGCGGCCGATGATGCACACCCGCTCACCACGGGCGATCTGCCAGGACACCTTGTCCAACAACGGCATAGCGCCGAAAGCAAGGGACACATCGCTGAATTTGAGCAGGGTCATGAGCTTCTCCAAAAACCGGGCGCGCATTCTACCTGAGATGAGGCCTCAGGGGTCCGCCAATTTCGCCACCGAAGCACTCTGCATAACAAATGTTGCGAACTTGCACTGACGGCCTTGCAAAGCTTTCGCCGGCTGCTGGCAAAAGGCTAAGCTACAGACAGTTACCCTGGGTTACCCCTTGGGCTTGTCATGTTTTTTATGCCCGGACGTCTCATGCGCAGTCGCCTTTTCAGTGTTTTATCGTGTCTTTTTGTATGTGCCACTGCCGTTCAATCCGCGCAGGCGGTGGATATCTCCACTCAACGCCAATATTACGACGAGGCCAAGCGCGCCTTGGCCAAGGGTGATTCCGGCCCTTACTTTCGCTACAGCCAGGCCCTGCGCGATTATCCGCTGGAACCCTATCTGGCCTACGACGAATTGACCGCTCGCCTCAAGAGCGCCAGCAACGCCGAAATCGAGAAGTTCCTCGCCGAACACGGCGATCTGCCCCAGGCCAACTGGATGAAGTTGCGCTGGCTGCGTTGGCTGACCGAGCGCGGTGACTGGGAGACCTTCGTCAAGTATTACGACCCCAAGCTCAATTTCACCGAACTGGACTGCCTTAACGCCCAGTACCAGCTCAGCCATGGCTTGAAAGCCGAAGGCTATGCCAATACCGAAAAGCTGTGGCTCTCCGGCAAATCCCAGCCCCAGGCGTGCGATGCCTTGTTCGGCCTATGGGCCTCCCAGGGCCAGTTGACCGAACAGAAACGCTGGGAACGCACAAAACTGGCGGCCCAGGCCCGCAACTACCCGCTGGCCAACAGCCTGGTCAGCGGTCTGACTACCCTCGCCCCCCGCGGCAAGCTGCTGGTGGACGTGGCGCAAAAGCCTGAGTTGCTCAACCAGCCCTCGCGCTTCACCCCGGCCGATGAACCGATGTCCGACATCGTCAGCCTCGGCCTGCGTCGCCTGGCCCGCCAGGATCCGGAAAAGGCCATGGCACTGCTGGACGGCTACGCCAGCACCATGCATTTTTCCCGTGATGAAAAAGTTGCGATTGCCCGGGAAATCGGCCTGACCCTGGCCAAGCGCTTCGACAGCCGGGCCTTGGACGTGATGACGAAATACGACCCGGAACTGCGCGATGACACCGTTTCGGAATGGCGCTTGCGCCTGCTCCTGCGCCTGGCCCGCTGGGACGATGCCTACCAACTGACCCGTCGCCTGCCCGAGTCGCTGTCGAGCACCAATCGCTGGCGGTACTGGCAAGCCCGCACGCTGGAACTGGCGCAGCCGCAGAACCCCGAGGCGCTGGCGCTCTACAAGCACCTGGCCCGTGAACGAGACTTCTATGGCTTTCTGGCGGCCGACCGTTCCCAGTCACCGTACTCGCTCGTCAACAAGCCGCTGGTGATGAGCCAGGCGCTGATCAACAAAGTGCGCAACACCCCTGGCGTGCGTCGGGCGCTGGAATTTCATGCCCGTGGGGACATCGTCGACGGGCGCCGCGAGTGGTATCACGTCAGCCGTCATTTCAACCGTGACGAAATGGTCGCCCAGGCCAAACTGGCCTATGACCTGAAGTGGTATTTCCCGGCCATTCGCACCATCAGCCAGGCCAAGTACTGGGACGACCTGGACATCCGCTTCCCGATGGCCCACCGCGACACCCTGGTACGCGAAGCCAAGATCCGCGGCTTGCATCCAAGCTGGGCGTTCGCCATCACCCGCCAGGAAAGCGCCTTCATGGACGACGCCCGCTCCGGCGTCGGTGCCGCAGGCCTGATGCAACTGATGCCCGGCACCGCCAAGGAAACCGCGCGCAAGTTCAGCATTCCCCTGGCCTCACCACAGCAAGTGTTGAACCCGGACAAGAACATCCAGTTGGGCGCGGCGTACCTGAGCCAGGTTCATAGCCAGTTCAACGGCAATCGCGTCCTGGCTTCGGCGGCCTACAACGCCGGCCCCGGTCGCGTGCGCCAGTGGCTGCGCGGCGCCGACCACTTGAGCTTCGACGTCTGGGTCGAAAGCATTCCCTTCGACGAAACCCGCCAATACGTGCAGAACGTGTTGTCGTACTCGGTGATCTACGGCCAGAAACTCAACTCGCCGCAACCGCTGGTGGATTGGCATGAGCGGTATTTCGATGATCAGTGATCATTAGCGAAAGCTGTTCCTGAGAAGAAAAAATGCCCGCATCGAAAGATGCGGGCATTTCTTTTTGCTCGCTTGCTGAACCCTGTGGGAGCGAGCTTGCTCGCGATGGCGGTGGCACCTTCAACATGGATGCAAGCTGGCTCAACGCTATCGCGAGCAAGCTCGCTCCCACAAGGGACCATACTTAGTCGGTTGCCGTCTCCAACCCCACATTGAACTGCAACGCCGCCAGCCGCGCGTACAGCGCATTGCTGGCAACCAGCTCCTGGTGAGTGCCCACGGCAACCACCTTGCCCTGGTCCATCACCGCGATCCGGTCGGCGTTTTTCACCGTGGCCAGGCGGTGGGCGATGACCAGGGTCGTGCGGTTTTTCATCAGGTTGGGCAGGGCTTGCTGGATCAGGTGTTCGCTTTGCGCATCGAGGGCGCTGGTGGCTTCGTCCAGCAGCAGGATCGGCGCGTCCACCAGCAACGCCCGGGCGATGGCCAGGCGTTGGCGCTGGCCGCCGGACAGACCCAGGCCACCGTCGCCCAGATGGGTCTGATAGCCGTCGGGCATTTTTTCGATGAAGTCATGGGCGTGGGCAATCTGCGCGGCCTCACGCACCTGCTCGGACGTTGCGCCAGGGTTGCCGTAGCGGATGTTCTCTTCGACCGTGCCGAAAAACAGCGCCGGGTTTTGTGAAACCAGGGCGAAGTGGCGGCGCAGGTCCAGCGGATCGAGTTGAGTCAACGGCACGTCGTCGATCAGGATCTGCCCTTGCACCGGATCGTAGAAACGCAGCAGCAGGTCATATACCGTTGACTTGCCCGCACCGGAAGGCCCGACCAGGGCCAGGGTCTCGCCGGCCTTGATGCTCAGGTCGAGACCGTCGACCGCATAACTGTCCGGCCGGGAGGGGTAGGAAAAACGCACGCCTTCGAGGCGCAGATCGCCCCGGACCCGCTCCGGCAACGTAACAAGGCCTGAAGCCGGCGGTTGGATGATGTTCTCCGAACGCAGCAACTCGGCAATGCGCTCGGCAGCGCCCGCCGCCCGTTGCAGCTCGCCGATCACCTCGCTCAGGGTACCGAAGGCGCTGCCGACGATCAGGCTGTAGAACACGAATGCCGCCAGCTCACCGCCGGAAATCCGCCCGGCGATCACATCCATGCCGCCGACCCAAAGCATCACCCCCACCGCGCCCAGCACCAGCACGATCACCAGGGTGATCAGCCAGGCTCGCTGGGCGATGCGCTTGCGGGCGGTGTCGAAGGCCTGCTCCACCGTCACGGAGAATCGTTGTTCGTCCTGGACCTGGTGGTTGTAGGCCTGCACGGTCTTGATCTGGCCAAGGGTTTCGGAGACGTAGCTGCCGACGTCGGCAATGCGGTCCTGGCTCTGGCGCGACAGACTGCGCACCCGCCGACCAAAGACCAGGATCGGCGCCAATACCAGCGGCAGGGCAATCACCACGATACTGGTCAACTTGGGATTGGTGATGAACAGCAGCACTATGCCGCCCACCACCATCAAGGCGTTGCGCAAAAACAACGACAGCGACGAACCGATCACCGATTGCAGCAAGGTCGTATCGGCGGTCAGCCGCGACTGGATTTCCGAACTGCGGTTGTTTTCGTAGAAACCGGGGTGCAAGTACACCAGATGGTTGAAGACCTGCCGCCGGATATCGGCCACCACCCGCTCGCCGATCCAGGACACCAGGTAAAAACGGGCAAACGTACCGATCGCCAACCCCACCACCAGCACCATGAACAGGCCGATGGATTGATTGAGCAGGTGCGGCGAGCGGGTCATGAAGCCCTGGTCCACCAGCAACCGGATGCCTTGGCCCATGGACAAGGTAATACCGGCGGTGACAATCAGGGCCAGCAAGGCGCCGGCGACCTGTTTGCGATAAGGGGCGATGAAGCCGTTGGCCAGGCGTATGGCACGGCGATGTCGGGAAGAAAGCATCAAGGGTATCCGATAATGCAGCAGGAAAAAGGCCGGCCAGCGACGCCAAAGCGTAGCGGAACCAAATTGAATCAGAATGAGTCAGGTTAAATATGACCACAACGACTAGAGGCTAGATGTTATCGGTCTAAAGTCTGGCTGGAAACGCAACTGCGTTTCTGATTGAGTGGAGGTGTCGCCATGAACCTACAAGGAGTGTCATGGCTCGGTCACCTGGCGACATTAAAGTAGGCACACAACCTGATGAGGAGACAGGCCATGTCCTTGCAACACAGCAGCGACGACAAGATTCAAGTAATCCGCACGCAACCGGACCAGTCTCTGGGCTGCTCGTTCATCGATGCCCAAGGGCGCGAAGTACCGATCACCGAAGACATGATCCAGAAAGCCTGCAGCGAGCTGGAAAAACGACTGGTCAAGCCTGCCGAACAAAAGTGATACAGCCCGTCTTCAATTGGACCCGACCTTGATGTCGGGTTTTTTATGCCTGCTGATTGCACAAGCTTCTGTGGCGAGGGAGCTTGCTCCCGCTGGGTTGCGCTGTAGGAGCTGTCGAGCGAAGCGAGGCTGCGATCTTTCCATTGGCGCTTGAGTTCCAAGTGAAAGATCAAAAGATCGCAGGCTTCGCCAGCTCCTACACCGCCGAGCGGGAGCAAGCTCCCTCGCCACAAGAGCGGTGATCAAATAACAGTGGCGCCCAATGCCGTCACGATCTGTTGCAAGGCCGCCGACTGCCCTTCGATACGCACCTTCAAGCTATCGATTTCCCGCCGTGGCGGATAATGCTTGCGCAAGGCGTCGAACGCGCTGCGTTGCTCGCTGACGCTGCCCACCAGGCTGCGGCGAAAGTTCGCGTCGTCGCCACGGGGGTCATACACGCTCCGGCACAACGCCGCCAAGGCCCAGGCCGGGTCGGTTGCGGCATCCAGGGTGATGCCACCCAGCCAAGGCCGAGGCAACAGGTCGCTGAGGCTGACTTCAACCGGCCGCTCCAGGAAAGCGCACAAGGCCTGGTAGATCTGGGCGGTGCCGCGCTGGCGGCCATCAAGGCTGTAACCGGCAATGTGCGGGGTCGCGATCACGCACAAATCGGCCAGGTCCACATCCACGGTGGGTTCCTGCTCCCAGACATCCAACACCGCTTGCAGGTCTTCGCGTTCCAGCAACACTTCGCGTAGCGCGGCGTTATCGATCACCGGGCCGCGGGCCGCGTTGATCAGCCAGGTCCCGGGCTTGAGCTGGTTCAGGCGCGCCTCGTCGAACAGGTGCCAGGTCGGTTGCTCACCGTCGCGGGTCAACGGTGTGTGCAGGCTGATCACATCGCACTGCTCGATGATCTGCTCCAGGCTCACATAGTCGCCCCCCTCGGCGGCCTGACGCGGCGGATCGCAGACCTTCACGGTCCAGCCCAGCCCCTTGAGCACCTCGATCAACCGCCCGCCCACCTGGCCTGCACCGACCACACCGAAGGTTCGTTGCTCGAGTTGCGCGCCTTCGATTTCTGCCAGGGTCATCAGGCTGCCCAGCACGTAGTCCACCACGCCACGGGCATTGCAGCCCGGCGCGCTGGCCCAGCGGATACCGGCTTCGGCGAAATAATCCAGGTCCAGATGATCGGTGCCGATGGTGCAGGTGCCGACGAAGCGCACCTTGCTGCCTTCCAGCAGAGCCCGATTGACCTGGCTGACCGAACGCACCAGCAGCACGTCGGCTTGCTCGACCATCGTCCGGTCGATCCCCCGGCCCGGTACCCGGCGGATTTCGCCGAATCCTTGGAAAAATGCATCAAGCAGGGGGATGTTTTCGTCGGCGACGATCAGCATGGCAGAGCTCCTTTGGCGGGAGGCGCAGTGTAGGCGTTCCTCGCCTCGATGGGCCAGCGCATTACCTCAGTGAACTAAATTGTGGCGAGGGAGCTTGCTCCCGCTGGCCTGCGAAGCGGGCCCAAAGTGCAGGCGACTGCTGCGCAGTCGAGCGGGAGCAAGCTCCCTCGCCACAACAGCATTTGCACGACTGAGCGAACGATTACAAATCCACAACACAGGATTTTTCCTGACCACTGCGTCAAAGCGTAGAATTCGCCGCCTTGCGCTTAACCTTTTCGGACGCTTTCCCTGTGAACCCTGTCATCGATACCCCCACCACCCTCTCCCGCCCGGCCCGCGTTCGCCTGGAACTCAGGACCTTGCTGGCCCTGGCCTTGCCGATCATGGTGGCGCAACTGGCAACCACCGCCATGGGGTTTGTCGATGCGGTGATGGCCGGTCGGGTTGGCCCGCGAGACCTGGCGGCCGTGGCCCTGGGCAATTCGATCTGGGTGCCGGTGTTCCTGTTGATGACCGGCACATTGCTGGCGACCACGCCGAAAGTTGCCCAGCGCTTCGGTGCCGGTACGTTCGACGAGATCGGCCCACTGGTGCGCCAGGCGCTGTGGCTGGCATTGGTGGTGGGGTTGATCGCCTCACTGGCGCTGTTCAGCGCCGAACCGATCCTGCACATCATGAATGTCGACCCTGAACTGATTGGCCCATGCATGGAATACCTGCGCGGCATCGGCACGGGCCTGCCGGCCGTGGCGCTGTACCACGTACTGCGCTGCTTCAGCGATGGCCTGGGTCGCACGCGGCCGGCGATGGTGCTGGGGCTGTGCGGGTTGGCGCTGAACATTCCGCTCAATTACATCTTCATCTACGGACACCTGGGCGTGCCCGCCATGGGCGGCGTCGGTTGTGGCTGGGCCACGGCCATCGTGATGTGGGTCATGGCCCTGGGCATGGCCGGTTGGGCGCGCTGGGCACCGGCCTATCAGTCGAGCCGGCTGTTCAGCCGTTTCGACTGGCCGCAATGGGCGGTGATCAAGCGCCTGCTGGGCATCGGCCTGCCGATTGGCATTGCGGTGTTCGCCGAATCGAGCATTTTCGCGGTGATCGCCCTGCTGATCGGCAGCCTCGGCGCCACCGTGGTGGCCGGGCATCAGATCGCGCTGAACTTCAGTTCATTGGTGTTCATGATCCCCTACTCCCTGGGCATGGCCGTCACGGTGCGGGTCGGCCAGGCCCTGGGCCGTCGTCAGCCGCGCGAAGCGCGCTTCGCCGCCGGGGTGGGCATGGGCACGGCCCTGGCGTACGCCTGCCTGTCGGCGAGCCTGATGTTCGCGCTACGCGGGCCCATCGCGGCGATCTATACCGCCGATCCGGTGGTGATCAACGTGGCGTCGATGCTGATCGTCTACGCGGCGCTGTTCCAGTTTTCCGATGCGATCCAGGTCACGGCGGCAGGCGCGTTGCGCGGCTTTCAGGACACCCGGGTGACGATGATCCTGACCCTGTTCGCCTATTGGGGGATCGGCCTGCCGGTGGGTTACGCCCTGGGCCTGACCGACTGGCTCGGTGCCGCCAGCGGCCCGAGCGGGTTGTGGCAAGGCCTGATCGTGGGCTTGAGCTGCGCGGCGCTGATGCTGTCGATCCGCCTGGCACGCAGCGCGCGCAAGCAGATCCGCCTCAGCCGCTCGACGGATTAAGCGAGTTTCTTGCGAATCCAGTAGAGGTAAGTGCCCGCTTCCTCCTGCTGGGCCACCAGTTCGTGGTCCAGGAACACGCAAAACTTGGGGATGTCGCGGCGAGTCGAGGGGTCGGTGGCGATCACTTTCAGCAGCCCGCCGGGGACCAGGTCGCGGATGTGCTGGTGTAGCATCATCACCGGTTCCGGGCAATTGAGACCCGTGGCATCCAGCGTGCCGTCCACCGGCGTATCGTTCATTTCACTCATGTTCTACTCCTGAAACTGGCCGGCATTGTCGCGCAATGTCGGCGCGCTTAACAAATGTACATCAGCCCTGTGGCGAGGGAGCTTGCTCCCGCTCGGCTGCGCAGCAGTCGTCGCTTTTAGAATCCAGCAGGAGCATTGGGGTTGCTTCGCAACCCAGCGGGAGCAAGCTCCCTCGCCACAAAAGCTCGCTACATGCTTCAGCGAGACTTGGGCTTCTTGGTGTCCAACCGCCGCAGATGGCACGTCACTTCCTCGCGGTCGTGGTACAGCTGCTTGCAACCGATCTCAACCTTGATCCCCCGAGCCTTGAACCCCTCGGCGATACGTTCGAGCAGGCGCTTGACCTCGGCATAACGCTGTTTCATCGGCAGCTTGAGGTTGACCACGGCCTCGCGGCAATGCCCTTCGCCAATCCACTCTTCCAGCATCGCCGCGTTGCGTGCCGGCTTCTCGACGATATCGCAGACCATCCAGTCCACCGGCTGCTTGGGCTTGAACGTGAAGCCGTCTGCCATCAGATGCTGCACCAGGCCGGTGTCCATCAGGCTTTCGGCCATCGGGCCATTGTCGATGGCGGTCACCAGCATGCCCCGGTTGACCAGTTGCCAGGTCCAGCCGCCCGGCGCGGCGCCGAGGTCCACGCCGGTCATGTCGCTGTGCAGGCGCTCGTCCCACTGGTCCCGGGGAATGAAATGGTGCCAGGCCTCTTCAAGCTTGAGGGTGGAACGGCTCGGCGCTTCCCGGGGAAACTTCAGGCGGGGAATGCCCATCGGCCACATCGCCGAGTTATCGGATTCGGCCAGGCCCAGGAACACTTCGCGACCACTCTTGAAGGTCAGCAGCAGGCGCGGCTTGCGCGGGTCGTCCACCAGCTTGCCGGCGCCAATCAGCGCCTTGCGCAAGGGGCCTTCGAATTTTTTGCAGAAGTTCGACAGCTCCTTGCCGTCGTTGGTGTCCACCACTTCCAGCCACAGGCTGCCACAGGTCGGGAAAGCGGCCATGTGGGCCAGGATGACGCTGATGCGATCGGTTTCCGGCAAATCGATGAAAGTACCGCGCGCCCACTGGCGCGGAAAAATCAGTTCGGCGAAGCGCTGGCCGCCCATCAGCCGCTCGGCGCCGCCGTCTTCGGTGCAGACAAATTCAGCGCAGGCACTGGCCGATTTGGCCTTGGCGTAGCCGGCCACGTTGAGTCGGGCCGCGTGCTCGGCGATCTCGGAACAGACCTCGCCTTCGAAGCCCGGCCGGCAGTGCATGAAAAGCGTGTTCATTGAAACTCCGTAGCAAAGCCTGTCACGAAAACCGCCGCATGATAGCGGAGTTCGGAACCGCGAACCTGCCCATAGAGTCCAGTGATTAGTCATACGCTCAAAACAGGGCTAGGTTAAAGGCTCTGTCCGTTCCGTCAGTCCGTAGCCGTGCGGACTCAAAGGAGTGATTTCAATGCCGTCCCTCGATAGCCTGAAGACCCTTAAAACACTGCAAGTCGACGCCAGGACCTACCACTACTTCAGCCTGCCGGATGCCGCCCGAAGCCTGGGCGACCTGGACAAACTGCCCATGTCGTTGAAGGTACTGCTGGAAAACCTGCTGCGTTGGGAAGATGAAAAAACCGTCACCGGCACCGACCTCAAGGCCCTGGCCGGGTGGCTCAAGGAGCGCCGCTCCGACCGCGAGATTCAATACCGCCCCGCGCGGGTGTTGATGCAAGACTTCACCGGCGTCCCCGCCGTGGTCGACCTGGCCGCCATGCGTGCCGCCGTGGAAAAGGCCGGCGGCGATCCCCAGCGGATCAACCCGCTGTCGCCGGTGGACCTGGTGATCGACCACTCGGTGATGGTGGACAAATTCGCCAGCAGCCAGGCGTTCGAGCAGAACGTCGACATCGAAATGCAGCGCAACGGCGAACGCTACGCCTTCCTGCGTTGGGGCCAGAGCGCTTTCGACAACTTCAGCGTGGTGCCGCCGGGCACTGGCATCTGCCATCAGGTCAACCTCGAATACCTGGGCCGCACCGTGTGGACCAAAGAGGAAGACGGTCGCACCTACGCGTTCCCCGACACGCTGGTGGGCACTGACTCCCACACCACCATGATCAACGGCCTCGGCGTACTGGGCTGGGGCGTCGGCGGGATCGAGGCGGAAGCGGCCATGCTCGGCCAACCGGTGTCGATGCTGATTCCCGAGGTCATCGGCTTCAAACTCATCGGCAAGCTGCGCGAAGGCATCACCGCCACCGACCTGGTGCTGACCGTCACGCAGATGCTGCGCAAGAAAGGCGTGGTGGGCAAGTTCGTCGAGTTCTATGGCGACGGTCTGGCCGACCTGCCCTTGGCCGACCGCGCCACCATCGCCAACATGGCCCCGGAATACGGCGCCACCTGCGGTTTCTTCCCGGTGGACGATGTGACCCTGGACTACTTGCGCCTGTCGGGACGCCCAGCGGAAACGGTGAAATTGGTCGAGGCCTATTGCAAGGCCCAAGGCCTGTGGCGCTTGCCCGGCCAGGAACCGGTGTTCACCGACACCCTGGAGCTGGACATGGGCAGCGTCGAGGCCAGCCTCGCCGGACCGAAACGCCCGCAGGACCGGGTTTCGCTGCCGAATGTCGGCCAGGCTTTCAGCGACTTCCTGGGGTTGCAGGTCAAACCCACCAGCAAAGAAGAAGGTCGCCTGGAAAGTGAAGGTGGCGGTGGCGTCGCGGTGGGCAATGCCGATCAGGTGGGCGAAGCCGAATACCAATACGAAGGCCACACCCATCGCCTGAAAAACGGCGCGGTGGTGATTGCCGCCATTACTTCGTGCACCAACACCTCCAACCCCAGCGTGATGATGGCCGCCGGGCTGCTGGCGAAAAAAGCCGTGAAAAAGGGCCTGACCCGCAAGCCGTGGGTCAAGAGTTCCCTGGCCCCGGGCTCCAAGGTGGTCACCGACTACTACAAGGCGGCCGGCCTGACCGAGTACCTGGATAAACTCGGTTTCGACTTGGTGGGCTATGGTTGCACCACCTGTATCGGCAACTCCGGGCCGTTGCCGGAGCCCATCGAAAAAGCCATCCAGAAAGCCGACCTGACGGTGGCTTCGGTATTGTCGGGCAACCGCAACTTCGAAGGCCGGGTGCACCCACTGGTGAAGACCAACTGGCTGGCTTCGCCGCCGCTGGTGGTCGCCTATGCCCTGGCCGGCACCGTGCGCATCGACATCAGCAGCGAGCCGCTGGGCAACGACCGGGACGGCAAACCGGTGTACCTGCGGGACATCTGGCCCAGCAGCCAGGAAGTGGCCGCCGCCGTAGCCCAGGTCAACACCAGCATGTTCCACAAGGAATACGCCGCCGTGTTTGCCGGTGACGAGCAATGGCAAGCCATCGAAGTGCCGCAGGCGGCGACTTACGTCTGGCAGGACGACTCGACCTACATCCAGCACCCGCCGTTCTTCGACGACATCGACGGGCCGCCACCGGCCGTCAAGAACGTCGTGGGTGCACGTGTCCTGGCCCTGTTGGGAGACTCGGTGACCACCGACCACATCTCCCCGGCCGGCAACATCAAGGCGGACAGCCCGGCCGGTCGCTACCTGCGCGAACAAGGCGTGGAGCCACGGGACTTCAACTCCTATGGTTCCAGGCGCGGCAACCACCAGGTGATGATGCGCGGCACCTTCGCCAATATCCGCATTCGCAACGAAATGCTCGACGGCGAAGAAGGTGGCAACACGATCTACATCCCCAGTGGCGAACGAATGCCGATCTACGACGCCGCCATGCTGTACCAGGCCGCAGGCACGCCGCTGGTGGTGATCGCCGGCCAGGAATATGGCACCGGATCGAGCCGGGACTGGGCAGCGAAGGGCACGAACCTGCTGGGGGTCAAGGCGGTGATCGCCGAAAGCTTCGAGCGCATCCATCGCTCCAACCTGGTGGGCATGGGTGTGCTGCCGTTGCAGTTCAAGCTCGACCAGAACCGCAAGAGCCTGAACCTTGCGGGCAAGGAAACCCTGGACATCCTCGGGCTCAATGACGTCGAACTGACGCCGCGCATGAACCTGTCCCTGGTCATTACCCGCGAGGACGGCAGCCAGGAGCGAATCGAAGTGCTGTGCCGGATCGATACCTTGAATGAAGTGGAATATTTCAAGGCCGGCGGGATCCTTCACTATGTGTTGCGGCAATTGATTGCCGGCTAAAGATCAGCCCCCTGTGGGAGCGAGCTCGCTCGCGATAGCGGTAGAACAGCCAACATCGATGTTGACTGACAAGCCCCTATCGCGAGCAAGCTCGCTCCCACAGGTTCTGCGGCTTACTGACCGTTATTAGCGTTTTAACAGGCGGCGTCTTTGCACGAGCCTGCCTATAATCCCGTCGGCACTCACGGAACCGAGTCAGCCAACGGCTTGCCCCTCCTACGCATGAACCTGCATGGATACAAAACGTGTTCTTTGCGCGACCTGGCAGCGTCATAGACGCGGCGGCCACTTTCGCCCAAAGCTCTACCGTCTAAAAGGATGTTATATGCCCGCTTTACCTTGGCCCTATCTGGCCATGCTCGCCATCGGCTATGGCCTGGCCCTGGCCTACGGCCAGTTGGCCTGGACCGCCCTCATCTCAGTCGCGCTATTGCTGTTCGCCGGGTATGCCGTTCGCCAGCAACCCATGCCAATCGGCCGGTTTCTCGGTCACATTCTATTTGTGGTAATGGCCCTGGCGCTGGCCTTGCATTGGATGCCCGGCTTCTTCAATGGCCGGGCGATCCCCGCGCAACGCTTGACCGACGACGCCGCGCCATTTGCCATGTACTTCAACCAGGACAAGCCCCTGATCGGATTCTGGCTGCTGCTGGCCTGCCCCTGGATCGTCGGCCGGCGCTCATTTCGCCTGTCGGTCTATGCCACGGCCCTGGGGCTGGCGCTGAGCGCGGTGCTGGCCCTCGGCGGGGCGATGCTGCTGGGCATGATCCATTGGGCACCAAAATGGCCGGATCACGCCTGGTTGTGGGTGCTCAATAATCTTTTATTGGTGACGCTCGTGGAGGAAGCGCTGTTTCGTGGCTACATTCAGGGAGGCTTGAGCCGGCGCTTCAAACACTTGGGTTACGGCGACAACCTGGCGCTGCTCCTGACCTCGCTGCTGTTCGGCGTGGTACACGCTGGCGCAGGTTGGCAATGGGTGCTGTTGTCGGGCCTGGCGGGGGTCGGCTACGGCCTGGCGTATCGTTTTGGCGGCCTGGGCGCGGCGATTGCCACACATTTTCTCCTCAATCTGCTTCATTTCGCCCTATTTACCTATCCGATGCTGGCGTGATAGCGACAGGCAAAAATAACTTCAATTAAAACCTGACACCGCCGACAACCTTTCATAGCCTTTCAAAGTCTTGCGGATCAACACACATGCGTAACAACCAACCCGTCACACAACGCGAAAGGACCTTCCCGGCCCAGCAACGATTGATTTCGACCACCGACGCCAAGGGCGTGATCACCTACTGCAACGACGCGTTCGTTGACATCAGCGGGTATTCGAAGGAAGAACTGATTCGTTCGCCGCACAATCTCGTGCGCCATCCCGACGTCCCATCCGCGGTGTTCGCACACATGTGGGGTACGCTGAAACAAGGCTTGCCATGGATGGGCATCGTCAAGAACCGCAGCAAGAACGGCGACCATTACTGGGTCAATGCCTATGTCACGCCCGTGTTCGAGGGCAATCAGGTGGTCGGCTACGAATCGGTGCGGGTCAAGCCCTCCGCCGAACAGATCGCTCGGGCCGAAGCGCTTTATCAACGCATCAACCAAGGCAAGTCCGCGGTTCCGGGCAGCGACAAATGGGTGCCCATGCTGCAGGACTGGCTACCGTTTATCCTGGTCAGCCAGTTGAGTTTCGTCGTCGGCGCGTTCCTGGATTCCTCCTGGGGCTTTGCCCTGGCGGCCGTGCTGTCGGTGCCCTTGGGGCTGATGGGCCTGCAATGGCAGCAACGCGGGATCAAGCGCCTGCTGCGCCTGGCCGAGCAAACCACGTCCGACCCGCTGATCGCCCGGATGTACACCGACAGCCGTGGCGTCCAGGCACGCCTGGAGATGTCGATCCTCAGCCAGGAAGCACGCCTGAAAACCTGCCTGACCCGCCTGCAGGACACCGCCGAGCACCTTAACGACCAGGCTCGCCAGTCCAACACCCTGGCTCATAACAGTTCCAGCGGCCTGGAGCGCCAGCGGGTGGAGACCGAACAGGTCGCTACGGCCGTCAACCAGATGGCGGCAACAACCCAGGAAGTCGCCAGCCACGTGCAGCGCACCGCCGATGCCACCCAGGAAGCCAACCGCCTGACCAGCCGCGGCCGCGACATCGCCGGCGAAACCCGCGAAGCCATCGAGCGCCTGTCGGTGGTGGTCGGCGAGACCGGGCAGACCGTGACCCAGTTGGCCAAGGACAGCGACGAGATCGGTGGCGTGGTAGACGTGATCAAAGGCATCGCCGACCAGACCAACCTGCTGGCCCTCAACGCCGCCATCGAAGCGGCCCGTGCCGGAGAGATGGGCCGTGGCTTTGCCGTGGTGGCTGACGAAGTGCGGCAACTGGCACAACGCACCAGCGAATCCACTGGGCAGATCCACGCCCTGATCGCCAAGCTCCAGCAGACCGCCACCAACGCCGTGCAGACCATGGACGCCGGCCATCGCCAGGCCGAAGAAGGCGTGGCGCGGGTCATGGAAGCGGACGAGGCACTGGTGGGGATCAGCGAAGCAGTAGCCCACATCACCGACATGACCACCCAGATCGCCGCCGCCACCGAGGAGCAAAGCTCAGTGGCCGAGGAGATCAGCCGCAACATCAGCAATATCTCGGAGCTGGCCGACCAGACCTCTGGCCAGGCTCACAGCTCGGCACTGCTGAGTGAAGAGCTGACCCGCACGGCCAATACGCAGTATTCGTTGGTAGAGCGGTTTAACCGCTGATCGTTGCTTGATACAGAAAACCCGGATAGCGAAAGCTTCCGGGTTTTTTGTTGCCTGATAGATCGCTATCGCGAGCAAGCTCGCTCCCACAGGGGTTGGGGTCGCTCATTCAAATGCACTCCACTGTGGGAGCGAGCTTGCTCGCGAAGAGGCCAGGACAGACGCCATCAATCCTGAAGAAACGCCGCCACCTTTCCCGCAGCAGCCTCCAGATGCTGCTCATGACTAAACCCCGAAGCCTTCAACGGCTTCAAATCATGATCCCCCGCCGCCAGCCACATCACTTCAATATCCGGTGACAAGGCATACCCCTGCACCGCCTCCCGATTGCCTAACGCATCGCGCTCGCCCTGGACGATCAAGGTCCGGGTCTTCAACGCCGCCAGATGCTCGACCCGCGGTTTCTCCGGCTTGCCCACCGCGTAGAAGGGATACCCCAGGCACACCAGCGCATCGGCGCCCAGTTCATCGGCCAGCAGGCTCGCCATACGCCCGCCCATGGATTTGCCCCCCACCGCCAGCCGTCCAGCGACATAAGGCCGCACCGTGGCGTACACCTCACGCCAGCATTCCAGCAACTTAGGCGCCGGGTTGGGTGGACGCTTGCCCCCATCCTGGCGCCGCTGGGCCATGTAGGGAAACTCGAAGCGCAATACGTTGACGCCCTGCGCGGCAAGGCGCGCGGCCATTTGCGCCATAAAGCCACTGTCCATTGGCGCACCGGCACCATGGGCCAGGATCAGGGTTGGCGCCCTGGCGCTGGCGACCGATTGCCCGGCAGTCCATAACCAGCCGTGTTCGGCCACACATCGCGCCCATTGATCCCCGTCAATACTGGCCTTGTGCTGTTTGTCCATGCTGACCTCGCTTTTAGTCTGCCTATAACTCCAGGCGAAGAACGCCGCACTGCCTTGCGCAGGCGCTACTTCGGCTGAACCGTGGATGGGGAACCATGAACACTTCTATCAGTACCGCCTACAACTACAAGGTGGTCCGCCAATTCGCCATTATGACGGTGGTGTGGGGCATCGTCGGCATGGGGCTCGGGGTTTTTCTCGCCGCCCAATTGGTCTGGCCACAACTCAACTTCGATTTGCCATGGACCAGCTTCGGCCGCCTGCGCCCACTGCACACCAACGCAGTGATCTTTGCCTTCGGCGGGTGCGCGTTGTTTGCGAGTTCGTTTTATTCCGTGCAACGCACCTGCCAGACGCAGCTGTTCGCGCCGAAAATCGCCGCGTTCTGCTTCTGGGGCTGGCAACTGGTGATCCTGCTGGCGGCCATCAGCCTGCCACTGGGCTACACCAGTTCCAAGGAATACGCCGAGTTGGAATGGCCGATCGACATCCTGATCACCATCGTCTGGGTGGCCTACGCGATTGTGTTCTTCGGCACCGTGGCCAAACGCAACACCAAGCACATCTACGTCGGTAACTGGTTCTTCGGCGGGTTCATCCTGACCGTGGCGATCCTGCACATCGTCAACAACCTGGAGCTGCCGGTGAGCTTCACCAAATCCTACTCGGTGTACGCCGGGGCCACGGACGCGATGGTGCAATGGTGGTACGGCCACAACGCCGTAGGCTTCTTCCTCACCGCAGGCTTCCTGGGGATGATGTACTACTTCGTGCCGAAGCAGGCCGAGCGCCCGGTGTATTCCTATCGCTTGTCCATCGTGCACTTCTGGGCACTGATCACCCTGTACATCTGGGCCGGCCCTCACCACTTGCACTACACCGCGCTGCCGGACTGGGCACAGTCCCTGGGCATGGTGATGTCGCTGATCCTGCTGGCGCCAAGCTGGGGCGGCATGATCAACGGCATGATGACCCTGTCGGGGGCCTGGCATAAGCTGCGCAGCGACCCGATCCTGCGGTTCCTGGTGGTGTCCCTGGCGTTCTACGGCATGTCGACCTTCGAAGGTCCGATGATGGCGATCAAGACCGTCAACGCCCTCTCCCACTACACCGACTGGACCATCGGCCACGTCCATGCCGGCGCGCTCGGCTGGGTGGCGATGATTTCCATCGGTGCGCTGTACCACATGATCCCGAAAGTCTTCGGCCGGCCACAGATGCACAGCATCGGCCTGATCAACGCGCACTTCTGGCTCGCGACCATCGGCACCGTGCTCTACATCGCCTCGATGTGGGTCAACGGCATCGCCCAGGGCCTGATGTGGCGTGCGGTGAACGAAGACGGCACGCTCACCTACTCCTTCGTCGAAACCCTGGTGGCCAGCCACCCAGGCTTCGTCGTGCGGCTGGCGGGCGGGTCGATCTTCCTCCTCGGCATGCTGCTGATGGCCTACAACACCTGGCGCACCGTGCGGGCCTACCAGCCTGCCGAAGCCGCCGCTGCCGCGCAGATGGCCTGAGGAGTCCACCATGAAACACGAAACAATCGAAAAAAACGTCGGCCTGTTGATGCTGCTGATGGTCCTGGCCGTGAGCATTGGTGGTCTGACCCAGATCGTGCCGCTGTTCTTCCAGGACGTGACCAATAAACCGGTGGACGGCATGAAGCCCTACACCGCCCTGCAACTGGAAGGCCGTGATATCTACATTCGTGAAGGCTGCGTCGGCTGCCACTCGCAGATGATCCGTCCATTCCGCGCCGAGACCGAGCGCTACGGCCACTACTCCGTCGCCGGCGAAAGCGTCTGGGACCACCCATTCCTGTGGGGCTCCAAGCGCACCGGGCCGGACCTGGCACGGGTCGGCGCGCGCTACTCCGATGATTGGCACCGCGCCCACCTGTACAACCCGCGCAACGTCGTGCCCGAGTCGAAAATGCCGGCCTACCCGTGGCTGGTGACCCAGGCGGTAGACAGCAGCCACACCGAAGGCAAGCTGCGCGCCATGCGCACCCTGGGCGTGCCGTACACCGACGACGACATCACGGGCAGCGTGGCCTCGCTCAAGGGCAAGACCGAAATGGACGCGCTGGTGGCCTACCTGCAAGTGCTCGGCACTGCCATCAAGAGCAAGAGGTGAGCCATGGTTCTTGAAATGAGTACTGGAATGATCCGCGGCCTGGGCACGGTCGTGGTGTTCATCGCCTTCATCGGCCTGACCCTGTGGGTATTCAGCAGCAAACGTCGTCCAGAGTTCGCCGAAGCGCGCCTGCTGCCGTTCGCCGACGAGCCAGCTGCCGACATCGCCACCCCCCAAGACCCTGCAACAAGGAGCACCCGGCCATGACCACCTTCTGGAGTACGTGGATCTGCGTACTGACCATCGGCAGCCTCATCGGCCTGACGTGGTTGCTGATCGGCACTCGCAAGGGCGAGACCAAGGGCAGCGTCGACCAGACCATGGGCCACAGCTTCGACGGCATCGAGGAGTACGACAACCCGCTGCCGCAGTGGTGGTTCCTGTTGTTCGCCGGCACCCTGGTGTTTTCCGTCGGCTACCTGGTCCTCTATCCGGGCCTGGGCAACTGGAAAGGCATCCTGCCAGGCTACGAGAACGGCTGGACCGGCGCCCATGAATGGGAAAAGGAAATGGCCAAGGCCGATGCCAAGTTCGGACCGATCTTCGCCAAATTCGCCGCCATGCCCGTGGAGGAAGTAGCCAAGGACCCACAGGCCTTGAAGATGGGTGGCCGCCTGTTCGCCTCCAACTGCTCGGTCTGCCATGGTTCGGACGCCAAGGGTGCCTTCGGCTTCCCGAACCTGGCCGACAGCAACTGGCGCTGGGGCGGCGCTGCCGACACCATCAAGACCACCATCATGGGCGGCCGCATGGCGGCGATGCCGGCCTGGGGCGAAGTGCTGGGAGAGGCCGGGGTCAAGAATGTGGCCGCGTACGTACGCCACGACTTGGCCGGCCTGCCTCTGCCGGCGGACAGCGGTGCCGACCTGCAAGCCGGCCAGCAAGCCTTCAGCACCACCTGTGTCGCCTGCCACGGCGCCAACGGCCAGGGAACCGAAGCCATGGGCGCGCCGAACCTGACGCAACCGGCCGGCTTCATCTACGGCACCAGCCTGGCACAGTTGCAGCAGACCATTCGCCATGGTCGCCAGGGCCACATGCCAGCGCAGAATGAGTTGCTGGGCAATGACAAGGTGCAACTGCTGGCCGCCTACGTCTACAGCCTGTCCCACGCCGCCGGTGCCGAGCGCCTGCAAGCCGAACACAAAAGCGAATAAATCTTGACCGCGTGAACAGCCGCATCCGTCTGGATGCGGCTGCTCCGTGTCCCTGCGCGACGCATTGTCGCACCCTCCCATAGTCTTTCTTTCGGTTCCCCGGAATCGGGTCTAAGCTTGCCTTTGCGTGCGCTGGCGACTGCCGGTTTCAGGTCGACCCGACCCGATGCGTTCGACAATCGTTCGTCAAAAAGGCCGCAAAGGCAGGTGAATACCGGCTGTTGCGACAGTTGCCTGGCATCACCCGAACGCCGTGTTTGAACACACCCCGTTACAACCGACCTGACCCCCTCGCCTCATTCCTTCGTTGCGACATTTTGCCGTGGGCCATTTTTGTCCCTACAAGAAACATGGAAAGGCCGCAGAATCAGCTTTGGAAAGCATTGACCCAGGTCATGGCGCGTTGCAATGACCCCCCGCTTTCTCCATACTTGCGACCGATTTTTATCCTAATAAAACACCCAAACCGTGGAACCTTAGAATGAGCACAGCAATCAGTCCGACTGCTTATAACTATAAGGTAGTCCGCCAGTTCGCCATCATGACGGTGGTCTGGGGGATCCTTGGCATGGGGCTCGGTGTCTTCATCGCCTCGCAACTGGTCTGGCCGGAGTTGAACTTCGATCTGCCATGGACGACATTTGGACGCCTGCGCCCGCTGCACACCAACCTGGTGATCTTCGCCTTCGGTGGTTGTGCATTGTTTGCCACTTCTTACTACGTCGTGCAGCGAACCTGCCAAACGCGACTGATCTCCGACAGCCTCGCCGCCTTCACCTTCTGGGGCTGGCAAGCGGTCATCGTCGGTGCGATCGTGACCTTGCCACTGGGTTACACCACCACCAAGGAATACGCTGAGCTGGAATGGCCCCTGGCTATCCTGCTGGCCATTGTCTGGGTGACCTACGGTCTGGTGTTCTTCGGCACCATCGTCAAGCGCAAGACCAAGCACATCTACGTCGGTAACTGGTTCTACGGTGCGTTCATCGTCGTGACAGCCATGCTGCACATCGTCAACCACGCTTCCCTGCCGGTCAGCTTCTTCAAGTCGTACTCGGCCTACTCGGGCGCGACCGATGCGATGATCCAGTGGTGGTACGGCCACAACGCCGTAGGCTTCTTCCTGACCACCGGTTTCCTGGGGATGATGTACTACTTCGTGCCGAAACAGGCCGAGCGTCCGATCTACTCCTATCGCCTGTCCATCGTGCACTTCTGGGCGCTGATCACCCTGTACATCTGGGCCGGTCCGCACCACCTGCACTACACCGCACTGCCAGACTGGGCGCAGTCCCTGGGCATGGCGATGTCGATCATCCTGCTGGCGCCAAGCTGGGGCGGCATGATCAACGGCATGATGACCCTGTCGGGCGCCTGGCATAAGCTGCGCACCGACCCGATCCTGCGGTTCCTGGTGGTCTCGTTGGCGTTCTACGGCATGTCGACCTTCGAAGGCCCGATGATGGCCATCAAGACCGTCAACTCCCTGAGCCACTACACCGACTGGACCATCGGCCACGTACACGCTGGTGCGCTCGGCTGGGTGGCGATGATTTCCATCGGCGCCATCTACCACATGATCCCGAAACTGTTCGGTCGTGCGCAGATGCACAGCACCGGCCTGATCAACGCGCACTTCTGGCTCGCGACCATCGGCACCGTGCTCTACATCGCCTCGATGTGGGTCAACGGCATCACCCAAGGCCTGATGTGGCGTGCAATCAACGACGACGGCACCCTGACCTACTCGTTCGTCGAAGCCCTGCAAGCCAGCCACCCGGGCTATATCGTCCGAGCCCTGGGCGGCGCGTTCTTCGCCAGCGGCATGCTGTTCATGGCCTACAACGTGTACCGCACCGTTCGTGCCTCTGACCCGGCTGAAGCTGAAGCCGCCGCCAAGATCGCCGTAGTTGGAGCTCACTGATGAAGCACGAAGCAGTAGAGAAGAATATCGGCCTGCTGGCCTTCTTCATGGTCATCGCCGTGAGCATCGGCGGCCTGACCCAGATCGTTCCGCTGTTCTTCCAGGACGTGACCAACAAGCCGGTCGAAGGCATGAAGCCACGTACCGCCCTTGAACTGGAAGGCCGTGACATCTACATCGCCAACGGTTGTGTCGGCTGCCACTCGCAGATGATCCGTCCGTTCCGCGCCGAAACCGAACGCTATGGCCACTATTCGGTCGCCGGTGAAAGCGTCTGGGACCACCCATTCCTGTGGGGTTCCAAGCGTACCGGTCCGGACCTGGCCCGCGTTGGCGGCCGCTACTCCGACGACTGGCACCGTGCGCACTTGTACAACCCGCGCAACGTGGTACCTGAGTCGAAAATGCCGGCCTACCCGTTCCTCGTAGAAAACAAGCTCGACGGCAAAGACACCGCCAAGAAAATGGAAGTCCTGCGCACCCTGGGCGTGCCTTACACCGACGAAGACATCGCCGGTGCCAAGGATGCCGTCAAGGGCAAGACTGAAATGGACGCGCTGGTGGCCTATCTGCAAGGCCTGGGCACCATCATCAAAAGCAAACGGTGATTCTTTATGGATATCGGGATGATTCGCGGCCTGGGCACCGTCGTCGTGATGGTGGCCTTCATCGGTCTGGCCCTGTGGGTGTTCAGCCCCAAGCGCAAGTCGGAGTTTGACGACGCGACCTTGCTGCCGTTCGCGGATGATCCCGAAGCCATCAAGCACGTCGAGCAAGCTTCTAGGAGTAACAAAGAATGACTACATTCTGGAGTCTGTACGTCACAGTCCTCAGCCTGGGAACGATCTTCTCCCTGACCTGGCTGCTGCTGTCGACCCGCAAGGGCCAGCGCGCCGAGCAGACGGACGAGACCGTCGGCCACTCGTTCGACGGGATCGAGGAGTACGACAACCCACTGCCGAAATGGTGGTTCATGCTATTCGTGGGCACCATCGTGTTCGCCCTCGGTTACCTGGTGCTCTATCCTGGCCTGGGCAACTGGAAAGGCCTGCTGCCAGGCTACAACTACCTGGACACCGAAAAGCAGACCGCCTTCGCCAACGGCCAGACCGGCTGGACGGGCGTTCACGAGTGGGAAAAGGAAATGGCTCGCTCGGACGCCAAGTTCGGTCCGATCTTCGCCAAGTTCGCCTCCATGCCGATCGAAGAAGTCGCCAAGGACCCGCAAGCCCTGAAGATGGGTGGCCGCCTGTTCGCCTCCAACTGCTCGGTTTGCCACGGTTCCGACGCCAAGGGTGCCTATGGCTTCCCCAACCTGACCGACGCCGACTGGCGCTGGGGCGGTGAGCCGGAAACCATCAAGACCACCATCATGGGCGGTCGTCACGCCGTGATGCCGGGCTGGGCTGCCGTGGTCGGCGAGCAAGGCGTCGCTGACGTGGCTTCCTACCTGGTGACCAGCCTGCACGGCCGTAAACTGCCGGAAGGCGCCAAGGCCGATCCGGCCAACGGCCAGAAACTGTTCGCGGCCAACTGCGTGGCCTGCCACGGCCCAGCCGGCAAAGGCACGCCCGCCATGGGCGCACCTGACCTGACGCACCCTGCGGCGTTCATCTACGGTTCGAGCTTCGCTCAACTGCAGCAGACCATCCGTTACGGCCGCCAGGGCCAGATGCCTGCCCAGGCTGACCTGCAAGGCAACGACAAGGTCCACTTGCTGGCCGCCTATGTCTATAGCCTGTCTCATGGCGAAAAGGCTCCGGCCGCTGACGCCCAGTAAGACAAGTAGCTGATACACCAAAGGCCCCGCCAATCTGATTGGCGGGGCCTTTTTGTTACCGGCCGAAAAACCTGGGTAAATCTGTTTCGCTTGCCGGCCAACCACCCCGGTAGTAACGTGCCTACATTCAAGTTCAAACGAGGACACCTCCATGTCCATCACCACCATCTCCAGCCGCGAATTCAACCACGACACAAGTGGTGCCAAAAAAGCCACCCGTGAAGGGCCGGTGATCATCACCGACCGTGGCAAGCCGGCCCATGTACTGCTAAGCATTGAGGAGTACCAGAAACTGACCGGCATCGGCACCAGCATTGTCGAGTTGCTGGTCATGCCCGATGCGCCGGACATCGACTTCGATACCGAGCGTGCCGTCATCGCCCCCCGCTCGGTGGACCTGTCCTGAATGTTTCTACTCGATACCAATGTCATCTCGGAGCTGCGCAAACCCCAGGCAGACAAAAACGTCCAAGCCTGGGCGCGCAGCGTCCCTGCTCCCAGCCTGTATGTCTCGGCGATCACCGTACTGGAACTGGAAACCGGCGTGCTGCGCTTCGAACGCAAGGACCCGACGCAGGGCAGTCGCCTGCGGGCCTGGCTGGATAATCATGTGATGCCTGCCTTTGCCGGCCGGATCCTGGCCGTGGACCGTGCCGTCACATTGCGTTGCGCTCGCCTGCATGTGCCTGACCGCAGCAATGAATGCGATGCGTTGATCGCCGCCACCGCCCTGGTTCATGGGTTGACCGTGGTGACCCGCAACGTGAGTGATTTTCAAAGCAGCGGCGTGGCGGTGCTCAACCCGTGGGTTGGCTGATTACAAGGTGGCCTTTTGTGGCGAGGGAGCTTGCTCCCGCTGGGGGGCGGTGTAGGAGCTGTCGAGTGCAACGAGGCTGCGATCTTTCCACTGACAATTGAGTCGAGAGCGAAAGATCAAGATCAAAAGATCGCAGCCTTCGGCAGCTCCTACGCGCAGCCGAGCGGGAGCAAGCTCCCTCGCCACGAAACAGAACAGCCTGCAGAGCGCGCTCTTCGTTTCGCCGACGTTATGAAATAGCTATAGTCAATTGATCTGAGTCATGACTTGTTACATCCACTACACCATTCTATGCAGACCCCCAACGCGACCAAAGGTCGCACCCTTGGGCTAGAGCGACAGGCGTATCATTGCGCCACCGCAACACCCTTTCTGACCGTGGTCGGCACGTACTGGCCACGGCACTTTTCCACTGCCGTGGGATGCATTTGATGAGTAACCAGATTCCGGTACATGACGTCACCCCGCCTGCCAAGGACGCGAACAAAAGCGTCGACCTGTATGCCTCTCGGGAAAAAATCTACACCCGCGCCTTCACCGGCCTGTTCCGCAACCTGCGAATGGCTGGCGGCGCGCTCTTGTTCCTGCTGTATTTCGGTACGGTCTGGCTGAACTGGGGTGGCCATCAGGCCGTCTGGTGGAACCTGCCGGAGCGCAAATTCTTTATTTTCGGCGCCACCTTCTGGCCCCAGGATTTCATCCTGCTGTCCGGGATGTTGATCATTGCCGCCTTTGGCCTGTTTTTCATCACGGTCTATGCCGGACGAGTGTGGTGTGGCTACACCTGCCCACAGAGCGTGTGGACCTGGATCTTCATGTGGTGCGAAAAAGTCACCGAAGGCGACCGCAACCAGCGCATCAAGCTCGACAAGGCCCCCATGGGCGCCAACAAATTCCTGCGCAAGCTCACCAAGCACAGCCTGTGGCTGCTGATCGGTTTCGTCACCGGCATGACCTTTGTCGGTTACTTCACGCCAATCCGCGAACTGGTGTTCGAGTTCTTTACCGGCCAGGCCGATGGCTGGTCGTATTTCTGGGTGGGTTTCTTCACCCTCGCCACCTACGGCAACGCTGGCTGGCTGCGTGAGCAAGTGTGTATCTACATGTGCCCTTACGCACGCTTCCAGAGCGTGATGTTCGACAAGGACACCTTGATCGTTTCCTACGACCCGCGTCGTGGCGAAAGCCGTGGCCCGCGCAAGAAGGGCGTTGACTACAAAGCCCTGGGCCTGGGGGATTGCATCGACTGCACCATGTGCGTCCAGGTCTGCCCTACCGGTATCGACATCCGCGACGGCCTGCAGATCGAGTGCATCGGCTGCGCAGCCTGCATCGATGCCTGCGACAACATCATGGACAAGATGGATTATCCACGCGGCCTGATCAGCTACACCACCGAACACAACCTTTCGGGGCAGAAAACCCATAAACTGCGCCCGCGCCTGATCGGTTATGCCTTGGTGCTGCTGACCATGATGAGCCTGTTGGCGGCGGCGTTCTTCATGCGCTCGCTGGTGGGTTTCGACGTCAGCAAGGACCGCGTGCTCTTCCGCGAAAACGCCGAAGGCCGAATCGAGAACGTCTACAGCCTGAAGATCATGAACAAAGACCAACGCGACCATACCTACGTCCTGGAAGCCGCCGGCCTGCCCGACCTCAAGCTGCAAGGCCGGCGGGAAATCAAGGTCGCGGCCGGCGAGATCTACAGCCAGCCGGTCGAGCTGTCCAGCGCACCGGAACAACTGCCATCGAGCACCAACGAGGTGACCTTCATCCTCAAGGACGCCGATGACGAAAGCGTACATGTCGAAGCCAAGAGCCGGTTCATCGGCCCACAAACTCGTTGAGAGAACTGAACATGCCTGCAGCAACCGCCACCAGCCCTTGGTACAAGCACCTCTGGCCGTGGATCATCATCGCGATCCTGACCTGTTCGGTGACACTGAGCCTGACGATGGTGACCATTGCGGTGAAGAACCCGGACAACCTGGTCAACGACAACTATTACGAAGCCGGCAAGGGCATCAACCGCTCGCTGGAGCGCGAATTGCTGGCCCAGACCCTGCAACTGCGTGCCAACGTGCAAATGGACGAACTCACCGGTGAAGTGAACCTGCGTCTGAACGGCAACAGCCGTCCCCAGACCCTGGAACTGAGCCTGATCTCGCCGACCCAACCGGAGAAGGACCGCAAGATCGTCCTGACCCGCAACGACAGCGAACCGGGGCGCTACGTCGGTCAGTTGGCGGACAAGATCGAAGGCCGGCGCTTTGTCGAATTGCTGGGGGTGGAGAACGACAAGACCTGGCGCCTGTTCGAAGAAGAACAGATCAATCACGGCCAGGACCTCTTGCTCGGCGATGAACCGCTGCAAGGCGCTGAAGACCTGAAAAAATAAACCAGACGACAGCCCCTGTAGGAGCTGCCGAGCGAAGCGAGGCTGCGATCTTTCCCTTGCTGCTTGAGTCCCAAGCGAAAGATCAGAAGATCAAAAGATCGCAGCCTTCGGCAGCTCCTACAGTTTGTGTACCTCCTTGCAAGCCCACTATGCCAGGCCTTCATGCGATACCCATGACCACTCCACAGCCCTGCTACCACTGCGCCCTGCCCGTCCCCCCCGGCAGTCGCTTCACCGCCGTTGTCCTCGGTGAAACCCGCGAGCTGTGCTGCCCGGGCTGCCAGGCGGTGGCCGAGGCCATTGTCGCCGGTGGCCTGGAAAGTTATTACCAGCATCGCAGCGAAGCGTCGGCCAACCCCGAATCCCTGCCCGTCCAGTTGACCGATGAACTGGCCCTGTACGATCGCCCAGACGTGCAGCAATCATTCGTGCGCCATGAAGGCGAACTGGCCGAAACCACCCTGTTGATGGAAGGCATCAGTTGCGCCGCCTGCGGCTGGTTGATTGAAAAACAATTACGCAGCCTGCCGGCCGTGGCCGAAGCGCGACTGAACCTGTCCAATCATCGCCTGCATGTACGCTGGGCCGACGCTCAACTGCCGCTGAGCACGCTGCTCGCCGAATTGCGCCAGATCGGCTATGTCGCCCACCCGTACCAGGCCGACCAGGCCTGTGAACAACTCGCCGCACAAAACCGCCTGGCCCTTCGCCAATTGGGTGTGGCCGGTCTGTTGTGGTTCCAGGCGATGATGGCGACCATGGCCACCTGGCCGGAATTCAACATCGACCTGAGCCCGGAGATGCACACCATCCTGCGCTGGGTTGCCCTGTTCCTCACCACGCCCATCGTCTTCTATAGCTGCGCGCCGTTCTTCAAAGGCGCCATGCGCGACCTGCGTACCCGCCACCTGACCATGGACGTTTCCGTGTCCCTGGCCATCGGCAGCGCCTACGTTGCCGGGATCTGGACGTCGATTACCGGCGTCGGCGAGTTGTACTTCGACGCCGTGGGCATGTTTGCCCTGTTCCTGTTGGCCGGCCGTTACCTGGAACGCCGGGCCCGGGAGCGCACAGCTGCCGCCACCGCCCAACTGGTCAATCTGTTGCCGGCTTCGTGCCTGCGCCTGGAGGATAACGGCCAGAATGAACGCATCCTGCTCAGCGAATTGCGCACCGGTGACCGGGTGCTGGTGCATCCCGGGGCAGTCCTGCCGGCCGATGGCAGGATCCTGGAGGGGCAGTCCAGCATCGACGAATCGCTGCTGACCGGTGAATACCTGCCACAGCCTCGCCAGGTGGGCGACGCGGTCACCGCCGGCACGCTGAACGTCGAAGGGGCCTTGACGGTCGAGGTGCTGGCCCTCGGGCAAGACACCCGACTGTCGGCCATCGTGCGGCTGCTGGAGCGGGCCCAGGCCGAGAAGCCACGGCTGGCGGAAATCGCCGACCGCGCCGCCCAATGGTTCTTGCTGTTCTCCTTGGTCGCCGCTGCCGTCATCGGGCTGGTGTGGTGGCAACTGGACGCTTCGCGCGCGTTCTGGATCGTCCTGGCGATGCTGGTCGCCACCTGCCCTTGCGCGTTGTCCCTCGCCACGCCGACCGCCCTCACCGCCGCTACCGGCACCTTGCACAAGCTCGGCCTGCTGCTGACGCGCGGTCATGTGCTGGAAGGCCTGAACCAGATCGACACGGTGATTTTCGACAAGACCGGTACCCTCACCGAAGGCCGCCTGGCGTTGCGCGCCATTCGGCCATTGGCGGCCCTCGACAGCGATCAATGCCTGGGCTTGGCCGCGGCCCTGGAAAACCGCTCGGAACACCCTATCGCCCGCGCCTTCGGCCGCGCGCCACTGGCCGCCGAGCAGGTACACAGCACCCCGGGGCTGGGGCTGGAAGGCCTCGTGGCAGAACAGCGACTGCGCATCGGCCAACCCGGTTTTGTCTGCGAACTCAGTGGCGCGACGGTGCCGGTGATGCCGGATGAACCCGGGCAGTGGCTGTTGCTGGGCGATGAGATCGGGCCCCTGGCCTGGTTCGTCCTCGATGACCGCTTGCGCGTCGATGCCCCAGCCCTGCTGGCGGCCTGCAAGGCACGGGGCTGGCGGACGCTGCTGTTGTCGGGTGACAGTTCGCCCATGGTTGCCAGCGTCGCCGGCGAGCTGGGCATCGATGAGGCTCGCGGCGGGCTGCGCCCGGACGACAAACTGGCCGTGTTGCAGCAGTTGCATCAACAGGGCCGCAAGGTGCTGATGCTCGGCGATGGGGTGAACGACGTGCCCGTGCTGGCGGCGGCGGACATCAGTGTCGCCATGGGCTCGGCCACCGACCTGGCCAAGACCAGCGCCGACGCGGTGCTGCTGTCCAACCGCCTCGACGCCCTGATCCACGCCTTCAGCCTGGCCCGACGCACCCGCCGGGTGATCATTGAGAACCTGGTGTGGGCAGGGCTGTACAATGGCCTCATGTTGCCGTTCGCCGCCCTCGGCTGGATTACGCCGGTGTGGGCGGCGGTCGGCATGTCCATCAGTTCGTTGACCGTGGTGTTGAATGCGCTGAGGCTGACGCGTCAGCCCAAGACGCAGGTTTTCGACGCCACGCCCGATACCCGCCCGCTGCCGGCCTGAGCCGCGCGGGCATGGAGTTCCGACATGCCAGCTCTCTACGTGATGATCCCGGCCGCGCTGCTGATCGTGGCCATCGCCGTGTACATTTTCTTCTGGGCCGTGGACAGCGGCCAGTACGATGACCTCGACGGCCCGGCCCACAGCATTCTGTTCGACGACCAGGACCCGAACCACAAGGCGGCGGTGGACGAAGCCAGTGGCGAGGCCCGCAAGCCGGACGACAAGGCTCCGCCCCATGCTTGATCTGGCGCCCCTGTTGGTTTCGGCGGTTATCCTTGGCCTGCTCGGCGGCGGCCACTGCCTGGGCATGTGCGGCGGCCTGATGGGCGCCCTGACCCTGGCGATTCCCAAGGAACAACGCAGCCGGCGCTTTCGGTTGCTACTGGCGTACAACCTGGGGCGGATCCTGAGCTACGCCACCGCCGGGTTGCTGATCGGCCTGGCCGGCTGGGCCGTGTCCAACAGTCCGGCAGCGATGATCATGCGGGTGCTGGCCGGCTTGCTGTTGATTGCCATGGGCTTGTACCTGGCGGGCTGGTGGAGCGGCCTGACGCGCATCGAAAGCGTGGGGCGTGGTTTGTGGCGGCACATCCAACCCGTCGCCAACCGTTTGCTGCCGGTGTCGAGCCTGCCCCGGGCCTTGCTGCTCGGCGCGCTATGGGGCTGGCTGCCGTGCGGCCTGGTCTACAGCACCCTGTTGTGGTCCGCCAGCCAGGGCAATGCACTGGACAGCGCGTTGCTGATGCTCGCCTTCGGCCTGGGCACCTGGCCGGTACTGCTCGCCACCGGCCTGGCGGCCGAACGCGTCACCGCCCTACTGCGCAAACGCAGCGTGCGCATGGCCGGTGGTTTGTTGGTGATTATTTTCGGGGTATGGACACTGCCGGGGCCGCATCAACATTGGCTCATGGGGCATTGACCAAGTCGCCCCCAATCGCGAGCAGGCTCGCTCCCACAGGAGACGTGTGAGCGCCCCAGATCAAATGTGGGAGCGAGCTTGCTCGCGATAGCGGTGGTTCAGCTGACATCCCTGCTGGATGTGCCGCCGTCATCGCGAGCAGGCTCGGCTCCCACAGGTCATGCGTCGCCCTCAAAAACCATGCACACCCTCCTTCGCAGCGAGCCCGTTGACGCAAATCAAAACGGCCACGCCCACGCGCCCCTAGACTCGCCCCATGCCAGTCTATCCGGGGAATGCCCGCATGCTCGACACCATTTGTTGGGACTCAGATCTCATCCGCCGTTACGACCTGGCGGGACCACGCTACACCTCGTACCCCACTGCGGCACAGTTCGCCAGCCAAGTGGGCACCTTCGACCTGCTCCACGCCCTGCGCGACAGCCGCAAGGCCCTGCGGCCGTTGTCGCTGTATGTGCACATACCGTTCTGCGCGAACATCTGCTACTACTGCGCCTGCAACAAAGTCATCACCAAGGACCGCGGTCGTGCCCACACTTATCTGCAACGCCTGGAACAGGAAATACAACTGATCGGCTGCCACCTGGACCCCACGCAGCGCGTAGAACAGTTGCACTTTGGCGGCGGTACCCCGACGTTCCTCAGCCACGACGAACTGCGCCAACTGATGGCCAAGCTGCGCAAGCATCTGAACCTGCTGGACGACGATTCCGGCGACTACGGCATCGAAATCGACCCTAGGGAGGCCGACTGGTCGACCATGGGCCTGTTGCGTGAACTGGGTTTCAACCGGGTCAGTATCGGCCTGCAAGACCTTGATCCAGCGGTGCAGCGAGCCGTCAATCGCCTGCAAAGCCTGGAAGAAACCCGTGCCGTGGTCGAAGCCGCCCGGACCTTGCAGTTCCGTTCGATCAACATCGATCTGATCTACGGCCTGCCCAAGCAGACCCCGGAAAACTTCGCCCGCACCGTCCAGGAAGTCATCCATCTGCAACCGGACCGGCTCTCGGTGTTCAACTACGCCCACCTGCCGGAACGCTTCATGCCCCAGCGGCGCATCAACAGCCAGGACTTGCCGAACCCGGAGCAGAAACTGGCGATGCTGCAAGGCACCATCGAACAACTGACCGCCGCCGGTTACCGCTATGTCGGCATGGACCACTTCGCCCTGCCTGACGACGAACTGGCAATCGCCCAGGAAGAGGCTACGTTGCAGCGCAACTTCCAGGGCTACACCACCCATGGCCATTGCGACCTGGTCGGCCTTGGCGTGTCAGCCATCAGCCAGATCGGCGATTTGTACTGCCAGAACAGCAGTGACCTGAACCATTACCAGAACACTCTCGCCGACGGGCAACTGGCGACCAGTCGCGGGCTGATCTGCAACGCTGACGACCGGCTGCGGCGCGCGGTGATCCAGCAGTTGATCTGTCATTTCCACCTGCCTTTTGCCGAGATCGAGCAAACCTTCAACATCGACTTTCGCGGTTACTTCGCGCCGCAGTGGCCGCAATTGCAGGCCATGGCTGCGGATGGACTGATCGAGCTGGATAACACCCACATCCGGGTGTTGCCCGCCGGGCGCCTGCTGGTGCGATCGGTGTGCATGGTGTTCGATGCCTATCTGGACCTGCACAATCGCCAACGCTTCTCCCGAGTCATCTGAGCGCGACAATTTGACGACGAAACCACGCTGGCCGGACTGTCTGCTCTGGGGTACCCTTACGCCTTATGCGTGATTTCCCACAAGGATTTAAGAAATGTCCGAGCCAGTCAAACTGCGCGCCCACAACCAGGCCCATTGCAAGGATTGCAGCCTGGCCCCCCTCTGCCTGCCACTTTCGCTGAATTTGGAGGACATGGACGCGCTGGACGACATCGTTAAACGGGGCCGCCCGTTGAAAAAAGGTGAATTCCTGTTTCGCCAGGGCGATACCTTCGATTCGGTCTATGCGGTGCGCTCGGGCGCCTTGAAGACCTTCAACCTGAGCGACGGCGGCGAAGAACAGCTCACCGGCTTCCACCTGCCCAGCGAACTGGTGGGCCTGTCCGGCATGGACACCGAGTCCCACCCAGTCTCGGCCCAGGCGCTGGAAACCACCTCGGTGTGCGAAATTCCCTTCGATCGCCTGGACGAGTTGTCCATACAGCTGCCGCAACTGCGCCGCCAGTTGATGCGGGTCATGAGCCGGGAAATTCGTGACGATCAGCAAATGATGCTGCTGCTTTCGAAAAAAACCGCCGACGAGCGTATCGCCACGTTCCTGGTCAACCTCTCGGCACGCTTCCGCGCCCGCGGGTTCTCGGCCAACCAGTTCCGCTTGAGCATGTCGCGCAACGAAATCGGCAACTACCTGGGCCTGGCGGTGGAAACCGTGTCCAGGGTATTCACCCGCTTCCAGCAGAACGAGTTGATTGCCGCCGAAGGCAAGGAAATTCACATTCTCGACCCGATCCAGCTCTGCGCCCTGGCCGGCGGCTCGATCGAAGGCTGATGGCCGCGCGCGGCTGAGGGATGTTCCCAGCCGCGCTATACTGCCGTGTTTGCAGCTCAGCCAGGACACCTCCACGATGGTCTTTGACTCCTTCGATATCAAATCCCTGATCCGCCCGGTGATCGATTTCCCCAAGCCCGGCGTGATCTTTCGCGACATTACCCCTCTGTTCCAATCCCCAACCGCCCTGCGACTGGTCATGGACAGTTTCGCCCACCGGTACGTCGAGGCCGAGTTCACTCATATCGGCGCGATGGATGCGCGGGGTTTCCTGATTGGCTCGATCCTGGCCTATCAGTTGAACAAACCGCTGATCTTGTTCCGCAAGCAAGGCAAGCTGCCGGCCGATGTGCTGGCCGAGGGTTACCAGACCGAATACGGCGAAGCCTTCCTTGAAGTGCACGCCGATAGCTTGTGCGAGGGTGATTCGGTGGTGATGTTCGATGACCTGATCGCCACTGGCGGCACGCTGATCGCCGCTGCCAACCTGATCCGCCGCATGGGCGCCAAGGTCCACGAAGCCGCGGCGATCATCGACCTGCCGGAACTGCTCGGCTCCCAGCGCCTGGAAGACATGGGGATTCCCACGTTCTGCCTGACGCAGTTCTCGCTCAGCGAAAAATAATGGTCGAGTGAGTCACCCTGTGGGAGCGAGCTTGCTCGCGATAGCGGTGTGTCAGCCAACATAGATATTGGCTGGTCTACCGCTATCGCGAGCAAGCTCGCTCCCACAGGGATTTGTGTTGCTGTTACAAGGCGATCGGCTTGCGCCCCGCAAACGAATGCGCCAGTGTCCCGCCATCCACCAACTCAAGCTCCCCACCCAGCGGCACGCCGTGGGCGATGCGTGAGGCGATCAGGCCTTTGTTGTTGAGCAGTTGGGCGATGTAATGGGCGGTGGCTTCGCCTTCGACCGTCGGGTTCGTAGCAAGGATGACTTCCGTGAAAGTACCCGCTTCTTCGATCCGCGCGATCAACTGTGGAATGCCGATGGCTTCAGGCCCCAAGCCATCAAGCGGTGACAAGTGGCCCTTGAGCACGAAATAACGGCCACGAAAACCGGTCTGCTCCACCGCGTACACATCCATCGGCCCCTCCACCACGCAAAGCAGGCTGTCGTCCCGACGCGGGTCGGCACATTGTGGGCAGAGATCGTCTTCAGTGAGGGTGCGGCACAAACGGCAATGCCCTACGCCTTCCATGGCCTGGCTCAGGGCCTGGGCCAGGCGTGAACCGCCGCTGCGATCACGCTCGAGCAATTGCAACGCCATGCGCTGGGCAGTTTTCTGACCTACACCCGGCAACGTTCGCAGGGCATCGATCAGTTGGCGAATCAAAGGGCTGAAGCTCATGGAGGAAATGTCCGACATAACAACGAGACGCGGTTTATACCCGCGCCTCCGATTAGCGTCAAATACTCAATCCTGCGCGACCCGCACCACCAACTTGCCGAAGTTGCGCCCTTCCAACAACCCGATAAACGCCTGTGGCGCATTCTCAAGGCCATCGACCACGTCCTCACGGAACTTGACCTTGCCATCACGCACCCAAGAGGCCATGGCGCTGATGAACTCCGGCTGACGGTCACCGTAGTCATCAAACACGATAAACCCCTGGATCCGCACACGCTTGTTCAGCAACGTGCGCTGCAACTGCGGCAAGCGATCCGGGCCGCTCGGCGCTTGATGATCGTTGTAGGAAGCGATCAGGCCACAGAGCGGGATCCGCGCCTTGGCGTTGAGCAGCGGCACGACGGCATCGAAAACCTTGCCACCGACGTTTTCGTAATAGATATCGATGCCCTTGTCGCAAGCCTGCGCCAGCTCCTCGGCAAAACGTGCGCTCTTGTGATCGACACAGGCGTCAAACCCCAGCTCGTCGACCACGTACTTGCATTTCTCGCTGCCACCCGCGACGCCGACGACACGCAGGCCCTTGATCTTCGCCACCTGGCCGACCACCGAGCCCACCGCACCCGAGGCCGCCGCCACCACCAGGGTCTCCCCGGCCCTGGGTTGGCCAATGTCCATCAGCCCCATGTAAGCGGTCATGCCCGGCATGCCCAGCACCCCCAAGGCCATCGACGGGCTCGGCAGCCCCGAAGGGATGGGCATCACGTTGCGCCCATCGCTGATGCTGTGGCTCTGCCAACCGGTGGCCCCCACCACCAGATCACCCTCCTGGAATTTCGGGTGCATCGAGCGTTCTACGCGGCTGACGGCGCCGCCGGTCATCACCTCGTCGATTTTTACCGGAGCAGCGTAGGAAGGCGCGTCACTCATTCGCCCGCGCATGTAAGGGTCCAGGGACAGGAACTGCGTCTTGAGCAGAATTTGTCCCTCCGCCAGATCCGGCAGTGTCACGTGCTCAAGACGAAAATTTTCCGGCGTGGGCGCCCCTTGGGGGCGGGAGGCCAGGACGATGCGCTGACTGGAAAGCGATGACATGGATGCGTCTCCTTGTTCGTTGAGCGGACACGTATAGGAAGCAGACCATTGCCGAAGGGGCGGCGTTCGATGTTTGTTCAACGGGTACTTGTGGGAGCAAGGCTTGCCCGCGATGAACGATGGCGCGCCGTTCCGACACACCGAGGCGTCTGCATCGCGGGCAAGCCTTGCTCCCACAGAGCCTTGCTCCCACAGCTAAGGTTTCTGTCACCGCTCGCCCCTACGACAGAAACAACAATGCCAGGCGCGATGCCTGGCATTGTGTGTAGCCCATCCCGACCGGGATGGCGAATCAGAACGGCAGTTTCATGCCCGGCGGCAGTTGCATGCCGGCCGTCACGCCAGACATCTTGTCCTGGCTGTTGGCTTCGATCTTGCGCACCGCGTCATTGACGGCGGCGGCGAACAGGGCTTCGAGCATTTCCTTGTCGTCTTCGCTCAGGCCTTCGACCACGCTTGGGTCGATGCTGACGCGCTTGATGTCGTGGCGACCGGTCATGACCACGGTCACCATGTCGCCGCCGGACTTGCCGGTGACTTCGGCGTTGGCCAGTTCTTCCTGCATCTTGGCCATTTTTTCCTGCATCTGCTGCGCCTGCTTCATCAGGCCGGCCATGCCACCTTTCATCATGGGAATCACCTCGAAAGTACTTGGATAAACAACGCGCCCGGCCCGTTCGACCCGGCGCCTTCAGTTATGAGCCCTGGGTGACCGGGGCCTCGACAGGTTCGATAGTATCGTGACGGACCACGGCGCCGAACTGTTGCATCATCTGCTGGATGAATGGATCACCGTGGATCGACTCCTCGGCTTCGCGCTGACGGTCGGCACGGCGCCGGGACGCGGCCTGGGCCGGGGTCTCCTGCTCGGGCTTGATCAGCTCGATGGTCAGCGTCAGGGTGCGCTGGTGATACTGGTTCAGCGCATCGTTGAGACGACGTTGCTGGGTCGCGTTGAACAGTGCGCTGTGGGCCGGGTCCAGGTGCAGCAGCCAGTGGTCGCCTTCTACGGCCATCAGCGTGCAGTTGGCGGCGATGCTGCCGGTCATGCCGCTGATCGGCAGTTTAGGAAACAGTTCCAGCCATTGCAGGGCCAGGCCGGTGGCTGGCATCGCCGCGGGTTCCGGCTCGGGCTCCGGGGCCGGCTCAGCGGCGTGCTCGCTGGCCAAGTCGTCCAGGTAGCTGTAGGCCGAATCCATGTCTGGCTCGATGTAATCCTCGTCCAGCGGCGGTTCGTCGTCCTGGTCGAGGCCTGGCGTGGCGACATCGACGTCGGCCACTGTCGGTTCGGGCACCGGCGCGGCGACCCACTCAGGCGCATCGGGCACCACGCTGTCGGGCGTCGGCAAAGGCATCGGCGGCAACTCGGGCTGCTCGGCGATGGTCTCCAGGACCGGCTCCACGGCAGGTTGCTGGGCAACCTCGGGCTCGATCGGATCGTTCCAGGGCAGATCGACAACGGCTTCGGCGACCGGCTCGGGCAGCGCCTCGACGACCGGTTCAGGTTCTGGCTCAGGGACCGCGACAACAGGCGTCGGGGTCGGTGGTGCCACAGGTGCCGGCGCTACCGGAGCCGAAGCCACTGCCGGCGCAACGACGGGCGCGGCAGCCACTGGCTTGGCGGAATCAGCTGTGGCTTGGCTGATCCCCACTGGCTTTAGCGCTTGCCTCGGGGCGTCCGCCGTGTCGGCTGGCCGGAACGCCAGCATTCGCAGCAGGACCATTTCGAAGCCGCCGCGCGGATCGGGGGCCAGGGGCAGGTCGCGACGGCCGATCAGGCCCATCTGGTAATAGAACTGCACGTCTTCGGCCGGCAACGCCTGAGCCAGGGCCAGTACGCGATCACGATCGCCGTGACCGTTGTCGACACCATCAGGCAAGGCCTGGGCGATGGCGACCCGGTGCAATACGTTGAGAATTTCCGAGAGCACGCCATTCCAGTCAGGGCCCTGCTCGGCCAGGTGACGCACCGCTTCGAGCAGCGCCTTCGCGTCGCCTTCGATCAGCGCATGCAAAACGTCATAGACCTGGCCGTGATCGAGGGTACCGAGCATGGCCCGGACATCCGCGGCCATGACCTTGCCTTCACCGAAAGCGATGGCCTGGTCGGTCAGGCTCATGGCGTCGCGCATCGAACCATCGGCGGCGCGGCCCAGCAGCCACAGCGCATCGTCCTCGAAGGGCACGTTCTCGACGCCCAGTACGTGAGTCAGGTGCTCTACAACCCGTTCCGGCGTCATGTTCTTGAGGGAGAACTGCAGGCACCGCGACAAAATCGTTGCAGGAAGCTTCTGCGGGTCGGTGGTCGCCAGGATGAACTTGACGTAGGGCGGCGGCTCCTCAAGGGTCTTGAGCAGCGCATTGAAGGAATGGCTGGAGAGCATGTGCACTTCGTCGATCAGGTAGACCTTGAAGCGCCCACGGCTCGGCGCGTACTGCACGTTGTCGAGCAGCTCGCGGGTGTCTTCGACCTTGGTGCGGCTGGCGGCGTCGATCTCGATCAGGTCGACGAAACGGCCCTCGTCGATTTCCCGGCAGACCGAGCACTCGCCGCAAGGCGTGGAGGTGATGCCGGTTTCACAGTTCAGGCACTTGGCGATGATCCGCGCGATGGTGGTCTTGCCCACGCCACGGGTACCAGTGAACAGGTAGGCATGGTGCAGCCGCTGGCTGTCCAAGGCATTGATCAGAGCCTTGAGCACATGGGTCTGGCCGACCATTTCGCGGAACGAGCGCGGACGCCATTTACGTGCAAGAACCTGATAACTCATCGAAAACCGTCGCAACGAAGGAACATAAGCGGCTAATGCTAGCGGAGCAGGGGCGAAATTGCATCCGGTGTGCTCGTCTAATCTGACTAAGATTGAATCAGGGACTCGGTTGTCGACACGGATTTGCACAGTCAGGAGAGTTTATGCGCTCAGCCATGGGGGCTTTGCTGTTGTTGGGAACCAGTTGCTTTGCCGAGGAGGCACCCTTGCGTTTCGCCGTTACCGACGGCTGGGCGATGCCCATGGTGCAGATCGAACGAGGCCGCCCGACCCAGGGCATCCTTCCCGATGTAATGACCAGCCTGGCGACCCAGATGGGACTGCCAGCGCAATTCCACGTCCTGTCCCGCGCCCGACTGGACGGCGCCATGAAACACGGCGAGATCGACGTACGTTGCTACGTCAGCCCTGACTGGGTGAGTGATAGCGGCGATTACCTGTGGAGCATCCCGTTGTTTTTCCAGCGCGACCTGCTCATTGCCACGGCAAGCACACCTGCGGCGGTAGCACCGGCAACGCTGGCGCACCAGGCCATAGGCACGGTGCTCGGCTATACCTACCCGACCTTGCAACCCTTGTTCAACAGCGGCCAACTGCACCGAGACGATGCTCGCAGCCAGGAACAAGTGCTGGCGAAACTGCTGGCCGGCCGCTATAGCTATGCGGTCAGCAACCAATGGGCACTGGACTGGTTCAATCAACGCCACACTGCGGATCGACAACTCCATGCAGTGGCTGTGCTTCAGGAACAGCAGTTGAACTGCTACGTGCGCAACGATCCGAACATTCCAGCACAACGCATTCTGAGGACCTTGCTGGACATGAAAACCTCCGGGGAAATCGACGCGATCATCCAGCTTTACACTGGCCGCAGTGACGCATCCCAGTCCAGGAGCGAGGCGCCCTCCCCCTGATCGCCCGGCCGCTGCTGCCATTGCAACGGCGGGATGAAGCCCTGCACCCAGCCGGGTATCTGTTCGGGCGGCATGGGCCGTGCGATGAAATAACCTTGTGCCACCTCACAGCCCAGGTTCAGCAGCAGTTGGCCATGCTCAAGGCTGTCCAACCCTTCGGCGACTACCTCACGGCCAAACGCCCGGGCCAGGCCGATCACCGCTTTGGTCAGTGCCAGGTCGTCACGGTCATGGAGAATGTCGCGGACAAAGGTCTTGTCGATCTTGATGGTTTGGGTGCGCAGGTGCTTGAGATCATTGAGCGAGCAGTAGCCCGTGCCGAAACCACCCAGCGAAAACCCCACACCCAAGGCATGGCAGGCCTGGAGGCAAGCGCTGACGTGGGCAAGGTTCTCCACCGCGACCGATTCGACAATCTGCAGATCCAACAGGCGTGGCGGTACCGCCGGATGCCGCTCCAACACCTGTCGCAGCCGCTCGACAAAATCCGCTCGCTGGAAATGCCGCGCCGAGATATTGATGCTCACCGGCCAGCCCTGCCCCGCTTGCTGCCATTGCTGCAACTGGGTCAATACCTGCTCCATGACCCACTCGCCGATCTCGACGATCAGGTCGGTCTCTTCCACCAGCGGCAGGAACTCCCGAGGCGGCACCAGGCCACGTTGCGGATGCTTCCAGCGCAGCAGCGCCTCCAGGCCGACCACGGCGCCATGACGCATGTTGACCTTGGGCTGGAAATGCAGCCGCAACTCATTGCCGGCAAGCGCCTGGCGGACCCGCTCGACGGTCTGGTAAGTGGCTCGCACTTCCTTGTCCCGGGACACATCGAACAAATGGAAACGATTGCGACCGCTTTGCTTGGCCACGTACATCGCCTGGTCGGCGTGGCGCAACAAGGTCTCGGCGTCTTCGTTGTCCCACGGAAACAATGTGACGCCAATGCTAGCGAAGACCTTGATGTCCTTCCCGTCAATGCCATACGGCATGGAAACAGCGATCAACACCCGGTTCAACGCGGCATGCAACTCATCCATCCCACGCACATGGCGCAGCACCAGCACGAACTCATCCCCACCCAGCCGGGCCACCACATCCTCGCCACGCACAATACTGCGCAGGCGCCTGGCGACCTCCACCAGCAGCCGATCGCCACTGGCGTGACCATAGCCGTCATTGACCGCCTTGAAGCCATCGAGGTCGAGCATGCACACTGCCAGGGGCAAGTTTTCCGCACGGGAAAACTCCAGGGCCTGGTCCAGCAGATCGGACAGATAAGTGCGGTTGGGCAGCCCGGTCAGCACATCGTGACCGACTCGCCATTGCAGCGAATGCAGCAGGCGACGCTTTTCGCTGACGTCGAAGCGAATCGCCAGGTAGCGTTCGATGTGCCCTGTTTCGTCATCGATCACCGGCACCAGGGTGGTATCGACCCAGTGCAGCGTACCGTCCTTGGCCCGGTTGCAGATTTCCCCTTTCCAGACCTGGCCCACGGCAATGGTGCGCCACATGTCGCTGAAGAACTCTTCAGGGTGCTGGCCGGAATTGAGCAGGCGATGATTCACGCCCAGCAACTCATCGCGCCGGTAACCAAAAAGGCTGCAAAATTGATCGTTGACGTAGGTGATGCGCCCGCTCAGATCGGTTTCGGAAAAAATCGCGGCGGCGTCAACGGCTCTGCGGTACTTCTTATCCATCGAAGCAGTCATCCATGAGTCAGGCTCATTTGTCGCGCGCGGTTGCACCGCCTCCAAGACAGGCGAAAATCAACTAGGCTCAAACACTTTGAGAACAGCTGGAGCGCGGGCCCTGGTGGTGCCAAGGGAGGGCTTCAGCCCTTGCCTGGTATCGCGGCAAGAAACGCAAGGCCTGGTCTCTGCACACACCCCGGCTTCTGAAGCAGGTCACCAAATACCCGTGCCAAAGGCCGATTCTACGAAACACATCACATTTTGCAAAGCAAGGTGATGGATCACGCGGTTGCCTAATGCGAAAATCTATCGTTAAGTTCTTGATTCTAAATGGGAATTAAGCGATGCGAATTTCAAGTTTGGGTCCAGCCATCAGACGCTACCGCAAAGTAGCAGGGCTTACTCAGGCTGAACTTGGCGAAAAAACCGGTTTTGACCCCAAAACCATCAGCCGCTTCGAAACCGGCACCTACACCCCCAGCGTCGAAGCCTTGCTCCTGCTTGCCAATGTGCTGGATGTACAACTCAAAGCCTTTTTTGCCGACATGGGCGATGAGGACGAACAGCGGGCGTATCTGTTCGGTGTCATACACAAAGCCACCTCCAAGGACCTGGAAAAACTGATCACGGCGGTCGACCAGGCCTTGTCCAAGCCTTGATGCAGATGTGAAAGAGAAGCCGAGGCTGCCAGCGGGAGACAGGCCGGGGTTCTCTTTGGCGTTCGTTAGCCCTGCCCGACCAAAGCCTGAACAGCAGAAAGCACCGATCGATATCAATCAGCAAAAAAGAAATTTTGATTTGGAAAACCTTGCGAATGAAGGCTCGGGCGTTATGGAGGCAACCCCACCAGCCACACCCCGGCACACAATGTTCCCGCTGTGGCTGCTTCCTTCCGGATCTGACCAGGTTCACGGGTAATCGCTGCGGGGGGACCGATGGGGTCACCATAACGACGCCCGCCTGACGGCGAGCCGCGCCATTGTACCTATCTGGCAAGAAGTTACAACCGTTCGTGCCGGATTAAAAAACTGAAGATGTTCAAGCACTTGCTGTGGGAGCAAAGCTTGCTCGCGATGACATCGGCACATCAGGCATGGATGCAAGCTGACCCACCGTTTTCGCGAGCAAGCTCGCTCCCACAAAAGCTCTGCGCTTGGAAGCCGCCGCTGTGAACAGTCGCCCCCCTTGTGGGAGCAAAGCTTGCTCGCGATGACATCGGCACATCAGGCATGGATGCAAGCTGACCCACCGTTTTCGCGAGCAAGCTCGCTCCCACAAAAGCTCTGCGCTTGGAAGCCGCTGCGGTGAACAGCCGACAACCCCTGTGGGAGCGAGCTTGCTCGCGAAGGCGTCGGTACATTCAACAGGGTTGCAAGCTGCTTCCACAGAAAACTACAACAGCACCTCATCCGCCCGACCACCCTCCTCCTGGATCACCAGATGGATGAAATGCAGCTTGGTAATAACGGCGGCCGGTACGACAAACGGGTAGAAATCCGGCTGGCCCATGCTGCGGGACAGTTCGTTGAGCATGCCGGCCAACTCGATCCAGGCGTTGACGAACGAGAGGAAGGCCGTACCGCCAGCGTGCTCGGAATCGTATAGGGTTTCGGGCGGGAACGGCTGGTAGTCGAAATCCATTTCCCGGGCGCTCATACCGAACCCCAGGGCGGTGTCCACCGCGTCCATCATGTGCAGGTAATGGGCCCAGGTTTCCGCCCAGTCCTCCCACGGGTGCATGGTGGCATAGGCGCTGACGTAGCGGGTTTGCCAGTCCAGCGGCGCGCCTTGCTGGTAGTGCCGCTCCAGGGCTTCGGTGTAGCTGGCGCGCTCATCGCCGAACAGCTCGCGAAAGGCTTCGAGCCAGTGGCTGTTGGCGATCAGCCGGTCCCAGTAATAGTGCCCCACCTCATGCCGGAAATGCCCGAGCAAGGTGCGATACGGCTCACGCATCTGCTGGCGCACGTATTCGCGATGGGCATCGTCAGCTTCTTTGATGTCAAGGGTGATCAGCCCGCTGGCGTGACCGGTGGTGGGTGGCGTGCCGTCGGGGTCGACACCGATGAAATCAAACGCCAAGCCGATGTTTTCGTCGACGGTTTTCGGGATGACAGGCAAGCCGAAAGTAATCAGTTGCGCGACCAGTCGACGCTTGGCGGTCTCGACCTTGCGCCAGCGTTCTGGGTTTTCCGGGATCGACAGGTCGGGAATGGTGCGGTTCAGGCTACAGGCGACGCACAGGGTGTCGTGCCCGTTGTCCGGCAGCAGCCAATTACAGGCCGCCGCGGTGTCGAGGTTGGCGCAACGGCGGAACAGCCCGGCCTGGGGATCAGCGTCCAGCGTCCAGGTCCCGGCTTGCCCGCCAGGTTGCAAGGACGTCAGGCGACTCTGCTCAGGTTGATAACCCAGCGCCGCCAGGCAGGCCAGGCATTGGCTATTGCGAAAAAACAACGACTGGCCACAGCGGCACGGCCAGACCTTGCTGTTACGTGACCGATCGCCCAGGAACGGCGCGGCGATGCGTGAGCTCAGTTGTTCGAAGAAGCGGTACATGGCGATCTCTCCCTGGAGCCTGCAAGACTAGATCACCTTACGTTCATGATCGTTCCAACGCGTTGCGTCATAGACCGTGGGGAGGGAGCTTGCTCCCGCTGGGCTGCACTGTAGGAGCTGTCGAGTGCAACGAGGCTGCGATCTTTCCACTGCCCATTGAGTCGTGAGCGAAAGATCAAGATCAAAAGATCGCAGGCTTCGCCAGCTCCTACAGAGCCCAGCGGGAGCAAGCTCCCTCGCCACAAAACTCAGAACGCAATGCCATGTCCTGTCAGGAAATCGACAAAGGCTTGTTCATCCAGCACCTTGAGCCCCAGCTCGTTGGCCTTGGTCAATTTCGAGCCCGCCCCCGGCCCCGCCACCACGCAGTGGGTTTTCGCCGACACGGAACCGGCGACCTTCGCCCCCAGGCTCTCCAGCTTGTCCTTGGCGACGTCGCGACTCATCAACTCCAGCGAACCGGTCAGCACCCAGGTATGCCCCGCCTCGGGCAAGCCTTCGACGACCTTCTTCTCGCTTTGCCAATGCATGCCAAAGTCGCGCAACTGTTGTTCCGCTGCCTCGGCCTGCTGACGGTTGGTGGCAATGGCGAAGAACTCGCGCACGGCGTTGGCCTGCTTTTCCGGCAACGCCTGGCGCATGTCCAGCCAGTCGGCATTCATCACCGCTTCGAGCGAACCGAACTTGCCTGCCAGTTTCTGCGCCCCGCCCGGCCCGACCGAGGGGATGTTCAGCTTGTCGAGAAAGCCGCCCAGGGTCGTGCTGGCGGAGAACTCGGCGCCCAACTCGCCTTGGTCCTGGATCTCGAGACCGTGGCGCAGCAGGTCCTTGATCACCTGGCGGTTGTGTGGGTCCTCGAAGAAGCTGTGGATCTCGTGGGCCACTTCCAGGCCGACGTCGGGCAAGTAGGTGAGCACCTGGGGCAAAGCCGCCTGCACACGCTCCAGCGAACCAAGAGAGCGAGCCAAGACCTTGGCGGTTTCCTCACCCACGTCCGGGATACCGAGGGCGTAGATGAAACGCGCCAGGCTCGGCTTCTTGCTGTCGACAATGGCTGCCAGCAGGTTCTTGCTCGACAGTTCGGCGAAACCCTCCAGGTCGACCACCTGCTCGAAGGTCAGGGCATACAGATCGGCAGGCGAACCCACCAGGCCCTCGTCCACCAGTTGCTCGACGCTCTTCTCGCCCAGGCCCTCGATGTCCATGGCCCGACGCGAGACGAAGTGAATGATCGCCTGCTTGAGCTGCGCGCCACAGGCCAGGCGACCGACGCAGCGGTACACCGCGCCTTCGCTGATGGTTTCACGGCCCTTGCTGCGCTTGATCAGTTGCGTGCGCTCGACATGGGAACCACATACCGGGCACTGCTGGGGGATCTCCACGGGGCGGGCATCGTCCGGGCGGCGCTCGGTGATCACTTGCACCACTTGCGGGATCACGTCACCGGCACGACGGATGATCACGGTGTCGCCGATCATCAGGCCCAGACGCGCCACTTCGTCCATGTTGTGCAAGGTGGCGTTGGCCACGGTCACGCCAGCGACCTTGACCGGCTTGAGGCGCGCCACGGGCGTGACAGCACCGGTGCGGCCGACCTGGAACTCGACGTCCAGCAACTCGGTGAGTTCTTCAGAGGCCGGGAATTTATGAGCGATGGCCCAGCGTGGCTCCCGGGCGCGGAAACCGAGCTCGCGCTGAGAGGCGATGCTGTTGACCTTGAACACCACCCCGTCGATCTCATAAGGCAACGCGTTGCGCCGCTCGCCGATGTCGCGGTAGTAATCCAGGCATTCGTCAATACCTTGGGCCAGCTTCAATTCACGGCTGATGGGCAGGCCCCAGGCCTTGAGCTGCTTGAGATTGCCAATATGGGTATCGGCAATGTCCGCGGTCACCTGGCCGATACCGTAGCAGCAGAATTCCAGCGGGCGGTTGGCGGTGATCTTGGAGTCCAGCTGGCGCAGGCTCCCCGCCGCCGCGTTGCGCGGGTTGGCGAAGGTCTTGCCACCCGCTTCCAGTTGCGTAGCGTTGAGGCGCTCGAAGCCAGCCTTGGACATGTACACCTCACCGCGCACTTCCAACACTGGCGGCCAGCCGCTGCCCTGCAGCTTGAGAGGGATATTGCGCACGGTACGCACGTTGACGCTGATGTCCTCGCCCGTGGTGCCATCACCGCGCGTGGCTCCGCGCACCAGCATGCCGTCCTGATACAACAGGCTGACCGCCAGGCCATCGAGCTTCGGCTCGCAGCTGTATTCCACCGCCGCGCCACCGCCCAGCAAATCGCCCATGGGCAGATCGAGGCCTTCAGTCACCCGCCGGTCGAATTCGCGCATGGTGGTTTCGTCGAAGGCGTTGCCCAGGCTGAGCATCGGGATCTCGTGACGCACCTGGCTGAACGCCGACAGCGCCACGCTGCCGACGCGCTGGGTCGGGGAATCACTGGTCACCAATTCCGGGTGTTGCTCTTCCAGGGCCTTGAGCTCGTGGAACAAGCGGTCGTACTCGGCGTCCGGGATGCTCGGCTCGTCGAGGACGTGGTAGCGGTAGTTGTGCTGATCCAGCTCGGTACGCAGCTTTTGGATGCGGGTTTCAACGGCGTTCATGGGTGTTCTCTCATAAAGCAAAAGAGCAGCCTAAGCTGCTCATTCTCAATACTTCGATCGCATGCAGGCGCTGTAGGAGCTGACGAGTGCAACGAGGCTGCGATCTTTTGATCTTTCGCTCACGACCCAATCGTCAGTGGAAAGATCGCAGCCTCGTTGCACTCGTCAGCTCCTACAAGCCAGCGATCTTTGGCCTCAGCGCTTCTGGGTCAGCGCCCGGCGCTCGAATTCGACGATGCGCTGGCGGTAGTGCTCGATGGTCTGGGCAGTCAGCACGCTGCGCTGGTCATCCTTGAGTTCACCATTGAGCTCCTGGGACAGCTTGCGCGCCGCGGCCACCATCACGTCGAAGGCTTGCTTGGGATGACGTGGGCCCGGCAGGCCGAGGAAGAAACTCACCGCCGGCGTGCTGAAATGATCGATGTCGTCCAGGTCGAACACGCCAGGCTTGACGGCGTTGGCCATGGAGAACAGCACCTCGCCGTTGCCGGCCATGCTCTCGTGACGATGGAAAATGTCCATTTCGCCGAAACGCAGGCCGCTTTCCAGGATGTTCTGCAGCAACGCCGGGCCCTTGAAGCCGGCCGGGTCGCGGCAGATCACGCTGATCACCAGCACTTCTTCAGCCTGGGCCTGATCCTTGTCGGCGCTCGAGGCTTTGTTCTCGTCCGGGAAGTCGCTGTCGCGACTGCTGAAGCTCGGACCACCATCCAGGTCGAGGTTCAGGTTCAAATCACCCTGGGATGGCTCGCTGTTGCGCTTGCCGCGCTTGGAACCCGATTCCCGTGGCTCACGGGCAGGCGCGCTCATCGACGGCAAGTCGTGTTCGTCCAGCTGCGGCTCCTTGTGGGTGTCCAGCACCCGGGGCGGGCCCAGCAGCTCGGCGCTGTCGTCCTCATCGGGCAGGTTCGACAGGCTGCGGTCCAGGCGAAACTTCAGCTTCCCCTTGCCGCCGCGCATGCGGCGCCAGCCGTCGAAAAGAATACCGGCAATGACAATGATGCCGATGACGATCAGCCACTCGCGCAGACCGATTTCCATGTAATCCCGTGCCTCTATAAAAATGCTGAAAAATAAGGGGCTTAGCTATTTGCAAACCGCTTTAAAACGTGGCGCCAACTCTATGTTCTGAATGGCCTTTTGCCCACGCATACGAAAAATTGACATTAAACTAGCACGACCAAAGATAACTTTACACCGTCTGTCGCACAGGCTTGTGCCCAAACTGTGATTTGAACAACAGGCCCAAGGGTAAAAAATACCTATAGCGCTCCAAGTAGAAGCCCTGCAACCCGTTCTTCAGGCATCCACCATGGCCATGGCCTCCTCCACATCCACCGCCACCAGCCGCGAACAGCCCGGCTCATGCATGGTCACACCCATCAACTGATCGGCCATTTCCATGGCGATCTTGTTGTGGGTGATGTAGATGAATTGCACCGTTTCAGACATCTCCTTCACCAGCCGTGCGTAACGGCCTACGTTGGCGTCGTCCAGTGGTGCGTCGACTTCGTCGAGCATGCAGAACGGCGCCGGGTTCAATTTGAAGATGGCAAAGACCAGGGCCAGCGCGGTCAGCGCCTTTTCGCCCCCGGAGAGCAAATGGATGGTGCTGTTCTTCTTGCCAGGAGGACGCGCCATGATTGTCACCCCTGTATCGAGTAGATCTTCGCCCGTCAGTTCCAAGTAAGCGCTGCCGCCACCGAAAACTTTTGGAAAAAGTGCCTGCAAACCGCCGTTGATCTGATCAAAGGTATCCTTGAAGCGGTTGCGGGTTTCCTTGTCGATCTTGCGAATGACGTTTTCCAGGGTCTCCAGCGCTTCCACCAGATCGTCGTTCTGGGCGTCCAGGTAGCGCTTGCGCTCGGACTGCTGCTGGTACTCGTCAATGGCCGCCAGGTTGATTGCCCCCAGGCGCTGGATACGCTGGGCAATGCGTTCCAGCTCCTCCTCGGCGTCCTTCTCGTTCGCCCCGGCCACCAAGGTGGCGAGCACGCCGTCGAGGTCGTAGCCATCTTCGAGCAATTGGTCCTGCAAGGCTTTGCGCCGCACCGTCAGGGCTTGCCACTCCATGCGCTGCTGTTCCATCTGGCCGCGAATCAGTTGCGATTGCTGCTCGGCCTGGCTACGGCGCTTTTCGGCGTCGCGCAGTTCGCGGTCGGCGTCCTCCAGGGCGATCTGCGCCGTCTTGAGCTCCTCGTCGACGCTCATGCGCTTGTCGAGTAATTCTTCGAGCTTGAGACGCAGCTCTTCCAGCGGCGCTTCGCCCTCCTCCAGATTGAGGCTCAACTGCTCGCGTTTTTCGGTCAGGCGTTCGGACTGCATTTCCAGCCGCTCCAACGCCTGGCGCGTGGAATCGTGCTGGGCCTTGAGCGAGCCCAGGCGCACCGCCAACTGATGGGCATGGTCCTTGTGCTGGCGTGCTTCCTGGCGCACCCGGTCCAGGCGCTCGCGCAGACTGTCACGCTGGGCCAGCAGCAGTTCACGCTGCTCGGTGTCCAGCGCCATGGCATCGAGGGCGTCTTGCAGCTGCAAACGCGCCTCGCCGATCTGTTCGTGCTCCAACGCCCGCTGCTCGCCCAGTTCGGCGATTTCTTCTTCAAGGCGGGTGCGGCGCAACGCCAGCTGCTCGACCTTGGCCTTGCCGGCCGACAACTGCGCCTTGAGCTCGCCTTGCTGGCGCGCTTCATCCTGCAACAGCCGCCGCAGGTGTTCGCGGCCGTTCTCCTGCTGACGCTGTTGCGCCCGCAGGTTCTGCAATTCGGTTTCCAGGGCTTCGACGCTGGCCTCGCGCTCCTCGCGCTCGGCGCCCAGGCGCTGGATTTCCTGGCCACGGGCGAGCATGCCGCTCTCGGCTTCGCTGGCCCGGCGCACCCGCAGGAAATGCCGGCCAACCCAATAGCCGTCACGACTGATCAGGCTTTCGCCGGCCGCCAACTGCCCACGCTGAGCCAAGGCCTGTTCAAGGCTGTCCACCGGCTTGACCTGCCCGAGCCAGGGCGACAGGTCGACCTGGGCCTCGACCTTGTCCAGCATGCTGCCGGGGATTCGTACGCCGTCGCCAGCCGGGCTGAGCAGGCGCAGATCGCCCTGGGTGAAACCCGACAGGTCGAAGCCGCCGAAGTCATCCACCAGTACTGCTTGCAGGTCGGCACCCAGCACGGTTTCCACCGCCAGCTCCCAACCGGCATCGACCTTCAGGCCCTCGGCCAGTCGCGGACGCTCGGCCAGATGCTGGTCGCGCAGCCATTCGGCGGTGCCGGTGCCTGGGTCCAGCGCGGCTTGCTGCAAGGCTTCCAGCGAAGCCAAACGCCCATTGAGCCGCTGCAATTCGCCCTGGCCCTGCTGCTGGTTCTGCAAGGCCAGTTGCAAGGCCTGGCGCAGTTGCTCAAGCCGTTCGACCTGGGCGTCTTCGCTGGCCTGCAAGTCTTCGAGGGTGGCTTCGCTGGCCGCCAGTTGCTCGCTCAGGTCCAGAATCGCCGCGTCTTCCGGATCCGCCGCGAGCAAGGTGCGCTCTTCGGACAGACGGCGCTGACGTTCGGCCAGGCGCTCCATGCTGGTTTCCAACTGCTGGATGCGCGACTGCTGGACTTCAGCCTGGCGCCGCGGCTCGGCCGAGGTCAGGTTAAAACTGTCCCACTGCTCTTGCCAGCCGTGCATGGTCAGCTCGGCTTCTTCCAGGGCCGCGGCGGCCTCTTCGGCGGCGGCGCTGGTGATTTCCTGCTCTGGCGTGAGCCGGTCCAGTTCTTCGCCAAGGGTCAGCAGCAGCGTACGGTCGTGGCCCAGGTGCGACTCGGTTTCCAGGCGCGCCCGCTCGGCTTCCTTCAAGTCATCCTGCAACTGCCGCAGCCGTTGCTGACCATGCTGGATGCTCTGCTCGACCCGGGCGATGTCGCCCCCCACGGAATAGAAGCGCCCCTGCACCAGATTGAAGCGCTCGGACAGGTCATGGTGACCGTCGCGCAGGCGTTCGATGGCGGCGTCGGCGTTGCGTTGTTCGGCTACCAGGGCTTCGAAGCTGACTTCCTGGTTGCCGATGATCGCCTCACGCTGGCCGACCTGCTCGTTCAGCGCCTGCCAGCGCAGGGCCGAAAGCTGGGCCTTGAGCTGGCGCTCCTCGCCCTTGTATTCCTGGTACTTCTTCGCGGCCTCGGCCTGACGGTGCAAACGCTCGAGTTGGCGTTCGAGTTCTTCGCGCAGGTCGGTCAACCGCGCGAGGTTCTCGTGGGTGCGACGAATGCGATTTTCGGTCTCGCGCCGCCGCTCCTTGTATTTGGAAATACCGGCGGCTTCTTCAATGAAGTTGCGCAGGTCTTCGGGCTTGGCCTCGATCAGCTTGGAGATCATGCCCTGTTCGATGATCGAGTAGCTGCGCGGGCCCAGGCCGGTGCCGAGGAAGATATCGGTGATGTCGCGACGCCGGCACTTGGTGCCGTTGAGGAAATAGCTGTTCTGGCTGTCGCGGGTCACTTTGCGACGAATGGAGATTTCCGCATAGGCCGCGTACTCACCCACCAGGGTGCCGTCGGAATTATCGAACACCAGCTCGATGCTGGCCTGGCTCACCGGCTTGCGGCTGGTGGAGCCGTTGAAGATGACGTCGGTCATCGACTCGCCGCGCAGGTTCTTGGCCGAACTTTCGCCCATCACCCAGCGTACGGCGTCGATGATGTTCGACTTGCCGCAACCATTGGGCCCGACCACCGCCGCCATGTTACTGGGGAAGTTCACCGTGGTCGGGTCGACGAATGATTTGAACCCCGCCAACTTGATGCACTTGAGCCGCACGTTCAGGCCTTCGTCAGGGCAGAGACCACCAGGTCGCAACTGCGCTGGGCGTAGGCCGTGAGCACGATGCGGATCTGCGGCAAATCACGGGCCAGCACGGCGGCGAGCAGGCGCTGGAACAGGTCGAGGAACTCGCTCATTTCCGCCTTGCGCTGGTCCAGGGCCAGGAAATAGGCACGGCTCATGGCCGGTTGCAGGTTCTCGACGGTTTCCTGCAAGTACGGGTTATTGGCAAAGGGATAGGCGGCGCGCATCACACTGAAGCTTTCATCGACGAAGGTGCGGATGTCCTGGCGCGCGTAGGCCTCGTTGAGACGCTGCTGGATCGCCACGAACGGTGCCATGTCGACTTGCTCTTTCCAGCCATGGGCCACGGCGTTGCCCAGCAGGATGTACAGCTCGCTCATCAACGTGCAGAGGCTGCGCACCTTGTGCTCGGTAAGTTCGGTGACGTGGGCGCCGCGGCGCGGCAGGATCGCGATCAAGTGGCGTCGCTCCAGGATCAGCAAGGCCTCGCGGACCGAGCCGCGGCTGACGTTGAGCGCCAGCGTGACCTTCTGCTCCTGGATGCGCTCTCCCGGTTTCATTTCGCCGCGAATGATGCGTTCGGCGAGGTGATGGGCGATTTGCTCGGCGAGGCTGTCCGGGGCCTTGAACGTCATGGTTGTCCTTCAAACTCTTCGATTTGCACAAGCGGCGCAGTGTAGCGCACTCGATACGTCATGGCGCAGGGCCTGTACCGGGTTTTTGGCACGATTCAAGCAAAAAAAGTTTGAGCGTTCCTGCTGAAACAGAACCTGTGGAAGAACCTGTGGGAGCGAGCTTGCTCGCGATAGCGGTATATCAGCTTGCATCCATACTGGATGTACCGCCGTCATCGCGAGCAAGCTCGGCTCCCACAGGGTTCTACAGTGTCCATCGATCGTTGTTCATCGACCAAATGGCTTTTCTTGACCTTTAAGTCAGAAAATCGTTGACCGAAAAGTCAGACCTGATAAATTCAGGCCCACGTCGATACAACAATAATGAGTCTGCGAGGCCTTCCGTGATCCAGTTTTTACTCAACCAGGAACTCCGTAGCGAGCACGCCCTGGACCCGAACCTGACCGTGCTCAACTATTTGCGCGAACACGTTGGTAAACCAGGCACCAAAGAAGGCTGCGCCAGTGGCGACTGTGGCGCGTGCACTGTGGTGGTAGGCGAATTGGAAACGGACGCCGATGGCCGTGAACGCATTCGCTATCGCAGCCTCAATGCATGCCTGACCTTCGTCTCGTCCCTGCACGGCAAGCAACTGATCAGCGTCGAAGACCTCAAGCACCAGGGCCAACTGCACAGCGTCCAGCAGGCGATGGTCGATTGCCACGGCTCGCAATGCGGCTTTTGCACACCAGGCTTCGTCATGTCGCTGTTCGCCCTGCAAAAGAACAGCGAACAACCCGACGCCCATAAAGCCCACGAAGCCCTGGCCGGCAATCTCTGCCGTTGCACCGGCTACCGGCCGATCCTGGCCGCCGCCGAGCAGGCCTGCTGTGGCAAACAACCCGACCAGTTCGATGCCCGTGAGGCCGAGACTATCGCCCGCCTCAAAGCCATTGCGCCGACCGAGACCGGTGAGCTCAACAGTGGCGACAAACGCTGCCTGGTGCCACTGACCGTCGCCGACCTGGCCGATCTTTACGACGCCTATCCCCAGGCACGTCTGCTGGCCGGCGGCACGGACCTGGCCCTGGAAGTCACGCAGTTTCACCGCACCCTGCCGGTGATGATCTACGTGGGCAACGTCGCCGAACTCAAGCGTATCGAACGCTTCGACGATCGCCTGGAGATCGGCGCCGCCGCCGCCCTCTCCGATTGCTACGAAGCCCTGAAAGCCGAGTACCCGGACTTTGGCGAACTGCTGCAGCGCTTCGCCTCGCTGCAGATCCGCAACCAGGGCACCCTCGGCGGCAACATCGGCAACGCCTCACCGATTGGCGACTCGCCGCCCCTGCTGATCGCCCTCGGCGCGCAGATCGTGCTGTGCAAGGGCCAGACCCGCCGCACCCTGGCCTTGGAAGACTATTTCATCGACTACCGGGTCACCGCCCGCCAGGAAAGCGAATTCATCGAAAAGATCATCGTGCCGCGGGCCAGCGCCGAACAGGCGTTCCGCGCCTACAAGGTCTCCAAGCGCCTGGACGACGACATTTCCGCCGTATGCGCGGCCTTCAACCTGCGCATCGACAACGGCATGGTCCGCGACGCCCGCGTGGCTTTCGGCGGCATGGCCGCGACCCCAAAACGCGCCAAGCATTGCGAAGCGGTATTGATCGGTGCGCCGTGGACCGACAGCACCCTCGAACGCGCCTGCGCCGCCCTGGCCGAGGATTTCACGCCGCTGTCGGACTTCCGCGCCAGCAAGGAATACCGCCTGCTCAGTGCCCGCAACCTGTTGCGCAAATACTTCATCGAACTGCAAACGCCGCACATCGAGACTCGGGTGACCGCTTATGTCTAACCATCACACCGTAGAGAAGACCCAAGCCGAACTCGCCGAACTGTTCGCCCGCGACCTGACCACCGGCGTGGGCCGCAGCGTCAAGCACGATAGCGCCGCCAAGCATGTGTCCGGCGAGGCCCAGTACATCGATGACCGCCTGGAATTTCCGAACCAGTTGCACGTCTATGCCCGGCTGTCGGACCGCGCCCACGCCCGGATCATTCGCATCGATACCACGCCCTGCTACGCCTTCGAAGGCGTGCGCATCGCCATTACCCACCAAGACATCCCCGGCCTGAAGGACATCGGCCCGCTGTTGCCCGGCGATCCGTTGCTGGCCATCGATGACGTGCAGTTCGTCGGCCAACCGGTGCTGGCCGTCGCCGCCAAGGACCTGGACACCGCGCGCAAGGCAGCGATGGCCGCAATCATTGAATACGAAGACCTGGAACCGGTGCTGGACGTGGTCGAGGCCCTGCGCAAGCGGCACTTCGTGCTCGACAGCCACACCCACCAGCGCGGCGATTCGGCCACGGCACTGGCGAGCGCCGAGCATCGCATCCAGGGCTCGCTGCACATCGGCGGCCAGGAGCACTTTTACCTGGAAACCCAGATTTCCTCGGTGATGCCCACCGAAGACGGCGGCATGCTCGTCTACTGCTCGACCCAGAACCCCACCGAAGTGCAAAAACTGGTCGCCGAAGTGCTGGGCGTGTCGATGAACAAAGTCGTGGTGGACATGCGCCGCATGGGCGGTGGCTTTGGCGGCAAGGAAACCCAGGCCGCCAGCCCGGCGTGCCTGTGCGCCGTCATCGCACACCTCACCGGGCAGCCGACCAAAATGCGCCTGCCCCGTGTCGAAGACATGCTGATGACCGGCAAGCGCCATCCCTTCTACATCGAATACGACGTCGGCTTCGACAGCTGCGGGCGCCTGCACGGCATCGCCCTGGAACTGGCCGGCAACTGCGGTTGCTCGCCGGACCTGTCGGCCTCGATCGTCGACCGGGCGATGTTCCATGCCGACAACGCCTACTACCTGGGCGATGCGACCATCAACGGCCACCGCTGCAAGACCAACACCGCGTCGAACACCGCCTACCGTGGTTTCGGTGGACCACAAGGCATGGTCGCCATCGAAGAGGTGATGGATGCCATCGCCCGGCACCTGGGGCTCGATCCGCTGGCGGTGCGCAAGGCCAACTATTACGGCAAGACCGAACGCAACGTCACCCACTACTACCAGACCGTCGAGCACAACATGCTCGAGGAAATGACCGCCGAACTTGAAGACAGCAGCCAGTACGCCGAGCGCCGAGAAGCGATCCGTCGCTACAACGCCAATAGCCCGATCCTGAAAAAGGGCCTGGCGCTGACCCCGGTGAAATTCGGCATTTCCTTTACCGCCAGTTTCCTCAACCAGGCCGGCGCCTTGATCCACGTCTACACCGACGGCAGCATCCACCTGAACCATGGCGGCACCGAAATGGGCCAAGGCTTGAACACCAAGGTCGCGCAAGTGGTGGCCGAGGTGTTCCAGGTGGAAATGGACCGCGTGCAAATCACTGCGACCAACACCGACAAGGTGCCGAACACTTCGCCCACCGCCGCCTCCAGCGGTGCCGACCTGAACGGCAAGGCCGCGCAGAACGCCGCCGAAACCATCAAGCGGCGCCTGGTGGAATTCGCCGCGCGACAGTACAAGGTCAGCGAAGAAGATGTGGAATTCCACAACGGCCATGTGCGGGTGCGCGATCACATCCTGAGCTTCGAGGCGCTGGTGCAGCAGGCCTATTTCGCCCAGGTCTCGCTGTCGAGCACCGGCTTCTACAAGACCCCGAAAATCTACTACGACCGCAGCCAGGCCCGAGGCCGACCGTTCTACTACTACGCCTATGGCGCGGCCTGTGCCGAGGTAATCGTCGACACCCTCACCGGCGAGTACAAGATGCTGCGCACTGACATCCTCCACGACGTCGGCGCCTCGCTGAACCCGGCCATCGACATCGGCCAGGTCGAGGGTGGTTTCATCCAGGGCATGGGTTGGCTGACCATGGAAGAACTGGTGTGGAACGACAAGGGCAAGCTAGAGACCTGCGGCCCGGCCAGCTACAAGATCCCCGCCGTGGCCGACATGCCGCTGGACCTGCGGGTCAAGCTGGTGGAAAACCGCAAGAACCCCGAAGACACGGTGTTCCACTCCAAGGCCGTGGGGGAGCCGCCGTTCATGCTCGGCATCGCCGCGTGGTGCGCCATCAAGGACGCCGTGGCGAGCCTGGGGGATTACCAGCACCAACCGAACATCGACGCCCCGGCAACGCCGGAGCGGGTATTGTGGGGGTGTGAGCAGATGCGTGGGTTGAAGGCAGTCAAGGTTGAGGAAGCTGAAGCCGAAGTGGCTTCGCTCTAGGACCGCGGCGCGGCTATCGCGAGCAAGCTCGGCTCCCACAGGGATTTTGTTAACCCTGGAGATCCCATGTGGGAGCGAGCTTGCTCGCGATGAGGCCGGAACAGACAAAGAGATGTCGAGGTGAATATGTACAACTGGATCAGCGCCCTCGCCGACCTGCAAACCCGCGGCGAACCCTGCGTGCTGGTGACGATCATCGAAGAGCTCGGCTCCACCCCGCGTAACGCCGGTTCGAAGATGGTCATCAGCGCCAGCCAGACGTTCGACACCATTGGTGGCGGGCACCTGGAATACAAGGCCATGGAAATCGCCCGGCACATGCTCGCCAGCGGCCAGCAGAACACCCATCTGGAGCGCTTCAGCCTCGGTGCGAGCCTGGGCCAGTGCTGCGGCGGCGTCACCGTGCTGCTGTTCGAACCCATGGGCCAGGTCCAGGCGCAGATCGCCGTGTTCGGCGCCGGCCACGTCGGCCGCGCCCTGGTGCCGCTGCTGGCGAGCCTGCCCTGCAAGGTGCGCTGGATCGACTCGCGGGAGGCGGAATTCCCCGAACAGCTGCCCCATGGCGTGCGCAAGATCGTCACCGAAGAACCACTGGATGAAGTCGACGAATTGCCCGTCGGCAGCTACTGCATCGTCATGACCCACAACCATCAGCTCGACCTGGAACTGAGCGCCGCGATCCTCAAGCGCAACGACTTTGCCTACTTCGGCCTGATCGGCTCGAAGACCAAACGGGTCAAGTTCGAGCATCGCCTGCGTGATCGTGGTTTTGACAGCAGCACCTTGCAGCGCATGCGTTGCCCGATGGGTATCGGCGAAGTCAAAGGCAAGTTGCCTGTGGAAATCGCCATCTCCATCGCCGGCGAAATCATCGCCACCTATAACGCCGATTTCGGCCAGCAGACCGCCCGCGCCGAACCGATTGCCAAGCTGCTGCCGGCCTCGCGCCGCAGCCAGGCGAACCGTTGAACACTCGTTGAGAATGCCCATGCCCCTGACACGCAAAGCCTACCGCGCCGCCCTGCTCCACAGCCTCGCCGACCCAGCTGAAGTCGGTATCGAGGCGTCCTATGAATATTTCGAGGACGGCTTGCTGGTGGTGGAAAACGGCCAGATCAGCGCCATCGGCCACGCCCGCGACCTGCTGCCGACCCTGGCAGCGGACATCGAAGTCACTCATTACCCGGACGCGCTGATCACCCCTGGTTTGATCGACACCCACATCCACCTGCCGCAGACCGGCATGGTCGGCGCCTATGGCGAGCAATTGCTGGACTGGCTCAACACCTACACCTTCCCCTGCGAAAGCCAGTTCGCCGACAAGGCCCACGCCGATGCCGTGGCTGATATTTTCGTCAAGGAATTGCTGCGCAACGGCACCACCACCGCGCTGGTGTTCGGCAGCGTGCACCCGCAATCGGTGAATTCGTTTTTTGAAGTGGCCCAGAAGCTCGATCTGCGGATGATCGCCGGCAAAGTGATGATGGACCGCAACGCCCCGGACTACCTGATCGACACTGCCGAATCCAGCTACACCGAGAGCAAGGCGCTGATCGAGCGCTGGCACGGCAAGGGCCGCCTGCACTACGCCGTGACCCCACGCTTCGCCCCCACCAGCACCCCGGAACAACTGGCCCTGGCCGGCCAGTTGCTGGGGGAATACCCAGACTTGTACATGCAGACCCACATCAGTGAAAACCTGCAGGAAGTGCAGTGGGTCAAAGAGCTGTTCCCGGAGCGCAAGGGTTACCTGGACGTCTACGATCACTACCAGTTGCTCGGCGAGCGCTCAGTGTTCGCCCATGGCGTGCATTTGTGCGACGACGAATGTGCACGCCTGGCAGAGACCGGCTCGGCCATCGCCTTCTGCCCGACCTCGAACTTTTTTCTCGGCAGCGGCCTGTTCAACCTGCCGATGGCTGAGAGGCATAAAGTGCACGTGGGATTGGGTACCGACGTGGGTGGCGGCACCAGTTTTTCGCTGCTGCAAACCCTGAACGAAGCCTACAAGGTCATGCAGTTGCAGGGCGCGCGGCTGAGCCCGTTCAAGTCGCTGTACCTGGCCACCCTCGGCGGCGCCCGGGCCCTGCGTTTGGAGGACAAAATCGGGACGTTGCAACCGGGTTCCGATGCGGACTTCCTGGTGCTGGACTACAACGCCACGCCGCTGCTGGGCTATCGCCTCAAGCAGGCCAAGGACATTGCCGAGCGGTTGTTCGTGTTGATGACGCTGGGGGATGACCGGACGGTGGCGCAGACGTATGCGGCCGGTAAGTTGGTGCATCAGCGGTAGATTTTTATTGCCTGTTGAATCGCCATCGCGAGCAAGCTCGCTCCCACAAAGGTTATGTGAACGACACAAATCCACTGTGGGAGCGAGCTTGCTCGCGATTGGCGGTATGACTGATTCAACCCTCAGAGCTTAGCGGTCGACCGCCCAGGCTTCTTGCTCTGCAGCAGGTGCGAGAACACCGCATGCAAGTCATCCGACGCGCTTTCCTCGTCGAGGTTGAGCTTGCTGTCGATGTGGTCCATGTGATGCATCATCAGGTCCACTGCCAGCGTCGCGTCGCGCGCCTCGATGGCGTCGATCAACTGGGTGTGTTCGTCATAGGAACAGTGGGAACGGTTGCCGCTTTCGTACTGGGCGATGATCAGCGACGTCTGGGACACCAGGCTGCGCTGGAAACTGATCAGCGGGGCGTTCTTCGCCGCTTCGGCCAGCTTGAGGTGGAACTCGCCCGACAAACGGATGCCGGCGCCGCGGTCACCGCGGGAGAAACTGTCGCGCTCGTCGCTGACCATCTGCCGCAGCTCAGCCAATTGTTCGGCCGTGGCATGCTGCACCGCCAATTCGGTGATCGCCCTTTCCACCAGGCGCCGGGCCATGAACACCTGGCGAGCCTCTTCGACACTCGGGCTCGCCACCACGGCACCGCGGTTGGGCCGCAGCAACACCACGCCTTCGTGGGCCAGGCGTGACAGCGCCCGACGAATGATCGTGCGGCTGACCCCGAAAATCTCCCCCAGTGCCTCTTCGCTCAACTTGGTACCGGGCGCCAGGCGTTGTTCGAGGATGGCCTCGAAGATATGCGCATAGACAATATCGTCCTGGGTTCCGCTGCGGCCGGCTTTACCGGCTCGCGGTTGTTTCTTGAGGGGTTGCAACTGTTCGTTCATGGGCACTCGAGTCGGGAGAACTGCGGCGAATTGACCGTGACTGTAATACGGCACAGCGGGTCGCTGGCAAGTATCGCGTAAAAAACAGCCCGATTGTACACAACCTCTGATGGCAACACGACTGTACGGCTGTTTGCGGGCATGGCTGTATTGCAATCGGCTACTGCGTTGAGTTTAGGCTGCAAACCCAAAACCTGCGGCGCGATCAAGCCCAGCCAATCTACAACAAGGACCACCGCCCACCATGACCGAAGTCACGACCACACCACTTCGTCCATTGGCCGATACCTCGCCTTCAGCCATCGTCGCCGGGTTCATTGCGATGATGACCGGCTACACCAGTTCCCTGGTGCTGATGTTCCAGGCCGGGCAGGCAGCCGGGCTGACCAGCGGGCAGATTTCCTCGTGGATCTGGGCGATCTCCATCGGCATGGCGGTGTGCTCCATCGGGCTATCGCTGCGCTATCGCACACCGATCACCATCGCCTGGTCGACACCCGGCGCAGCGCTGCTGATCACCAGCCTGGGCGGCGTGAGTTATGGCGAGGCCATCGGCGCCTATATCACCTGTGCAGTATTGGTGACGATCTGTGGCCTGACCGGCAGTTTCGAGCGCCTGGTCAAGCGTATTCCAGCCTCGCTGGCGGCGGCGCTGCTGGCGGGGATCCTGTTCAAGATCGGCAGCGAGATCTTCGTCGCCACCCAGCATCGCACCGGCCTGGTGCTGGGGATGTTTTTCACCTATCTGATCGTCAAGCGCCTGTCGCCCCGCTACGCGGTACTGGCAGCGCTGTTGATCGGCACGGCGCTGTCAGGCCTGCTGGGGCTGTTGGACTTCAGCGGCTTTGCCCTGGAAGTCGCGACACCGGTGTGGACCACGCCGCACTTTTCCCTGGCGGCCACCATCAGCATCGGCATTCCGTTGTTCGTGGTGGCGATGACCTCGCAGAACATGCCCGGCATCGCCGTGCTGCGGGCCGACGGTTATAACGTGCCGGCCTCGCCGTTGATCACCAGCACCGGCATCGCTTCGCTACTGCTGGCGCCGTTCGGCTCCCATGGCATCAACCTGGCGGCCATCAGCGCGGCGATCTGCACCGGCCCCCACGCCCACGAAGATCGCAACAAGCGCTACACGGCGGCGGTCTGGTGCGGGATCTTCTACGGGATTGCCGGGGTGTTCGGCGCGACGCTAGCGGCGTTGTTCGCGGCACTGCCCAAGGAGCTGGTGCTGTCCATCGCGGCCTTGGCGCTGTTCGGGTCGATCATCAACGGCTTGAGCATCGCCATGAGCGAAGTGAAGGAGCGGGAAGCGGCGTTGATCACCTTCATGGTCACGGCGTCGGGGCTGACGCTGTTCTCCATCGGTTCGGCGTTCTGGGGGATTGTGGCGGGGGTGTTGACCTTGCTGATCCTGAACTGGCGTAGCGCTTAAAAGCATCGCGAGCAGGCTCGCTCCCACAGGGGGATTTGTGTCGTTCACATCACCACTGTGGGAGCGAGCTTGCTCGCGATAGCGGCCTGAAGGGCAACAGCTACCCAACAGACAGGCACAAAAAAACCGGCGCCCGGAAGGGCTGCCGGTTTCTGACCATCAAGCGACCGGATTGATCGGCTTTTCCGGGTACCAGACGTCCATCAGCGGGCTGACTTCAACGCTGGTCAGCTCAGGACGTGCCTTGAGCCAGGCTTCAACGGCAGCGCGCTGCTCTTCGGAAACCGAGCCACGCTTCTGCAGGCAAACCAGACCGTAGTCGTCGCCGCCGACGTAGCCCAGGCCGTTGGCTTCCATGGCTTCTTTCAGGAAAGCGTCGAGGAAAGCGTCAATAGCCTCATCGGCCAGATCTTCTTTGAAATCCAGGTTCAGTTCGAAACCCAGCTCTTGAAATTCATCCACGCACAGTTTTTTGCGCAGACGCTGGGAACGGTTAGTCGCCATTGGAACAATCCTCATAAGTAATAACGGGCGGCACTTTACCAGTTTGGTGCGCCGATTGCCCGACTGATCGGGCGTATCGACCTACCGTCGGTAAAAAATAGCGGCCGAAGGGCTCAGGCACGGCCCAAGCGGCTGCGGCTTGGGGCATAATGCCGACACTTTCATGACCGTTGAGGGCGTTCATTTTCATGTCCTCGTTATTTTCCCCCTCGCCCGTAGGGTTTTATTTCAAATGATCAAATCTTTGCGTCCACTGCTTCTGGCCAGCCTTCTTCTTCCCCTGGCCCTCCCCGTCACCAGCCACGCCGCCACCATCAACACAGCCCTGTCGCCCAACGTGCAAAAGGCCCTCAAGGCCAGCAAGCTGCAGGACGACGCGCTGTCCCTGGTGATGGTGCCGCTCAACGGTCCCGGCACCCCGACCCTGTACAACGCCGACGTTTCGGTTAACCCCGCTTCCACCATGAAACTGGTGACCACCTACGCGGCCCTGGAGATGCTCGGCCCCAATCACCAGTGGAAAACCGAGTTCTACACCGACGGCACCCTCAGCGGCGGGATCCTCAACGGCAACCTGTACCTCAAGGGCGGCGGTGATCCCAAGCTGAACATGGAAAAACTCTGGCTGCTGATGCGCGACCTGCGGGCCAACGGCGTGCAGCAGGTCACCGGCGACCTGGTGCTGGACCGCGGCTTCTTCATCCAGCCGCAACTGCCCGAATTCAACGACGACGGCAACGACGAAAACAAACCGTTCCTGGTCAAGCCCGACTCGTTGCTGGTCAACCTCAAGGCCCTGCGCTTCGTCGCCCGCAATGACGGCGGCCGGGTGCTGGTGTCGGTGGAGCCACCGATTGCGAGTATTCGCATCGACAACCAGGTCAAGGCCGTCAACTCCAAGCAGTGCGCCGGTGGCGTGCGCTACAACCCGGTGGCCCAGACGGACGGCAGCGTGACGGTGACCGTCGGCGGCCAGCTCGGTGACGGTTGCAGCTCCCAGACCTACCTGTCGCTGCTGGACCATGCCACCTACACCGCAGGAGCGGTGCGGGCGATCTGGAAAGAGCTGGGCGGCAGCATCCAGGGCACGGACCGCCTGGCCGCGACCCCGAGCAACGCCAAGGTGCTGGCCCGGGCATTCTCCCCGGACCTGGCGGAGATCATCCGCGACATCAACAAATACAGTAACAACACCATGGCCCAGCAACTGTTCCTGAGCCTCGGCGCGCAGTTCCGCAACGAAGCCGACGGTGATGACGCCAAGGCCGCGCAACGGGTGGTGCGCCAGTGGTTGGCCAAGAAAGGCATCACCGCACCGCACCTTGTGATGGAGAACGGCTCCGGCCTGTCCCGCGCCGAACGGGTCAGCGCCCGGGAAATGGCGGCCATGCTGCAAGCCGCCTGGCGCAGCCCGTACTCGGCCGAGTTCATCAGCTCGATGCCGATTGCCGGCACCGACGGCACCATGCGCAAACGCCTGAAGACCACCGCCATGGCCGGCGAAGCCCACGTCAAGACCGGCACCCTGAACACCGTCCGCGCCATCGCCGGCTTCAGCCGTGACATCAATGGCAACACCTGGGTGGTGGTGGCGATTCTCAACGATCCGAAGCCTTGGGGCGCTTCGTCGGTGCTGGATCAGGTGCTGCTGGACCTGTACCGCCAGCCGAAACTGCCGCAGACGGCTTCGGTGCTCTGACACAGCACAAACCCAATGTGGGAGCGAGCCTGCTCGCGATTCGGTAGGTCAGCAGACATCGATGCTGAATGACATATCGCTATCGCGAGCAAGCTCGCTCCCACACTTGACCTGCCGCGGGCACAAAACTCGTGTGCGAAGCCGACCCAATGTGGGAGCGAGCTTGCTCGCGATAGCGATATGTCATTCAGTCTATTCATCAACTGAACCACCGATATCGCGATGATATGTGGCTAACCCAACTGCACCTCAACCCGATCCCGCCCGGCCTGCTTGGCCGCATACACGCCCGAGTCAGCCCTTAGCAGCAGCGCATCGGCGCCCTCCCCGGCGCGCCAGGTGGCGATACCGAAGCTGGCGGTGACAAACCCCACACCCTCGATGGGCGCCGCCCGCAAGCCTTCCCACAGCTCCAATGCCAAAGTGTAGGCATTTTCGCTGTCAGTGTCCGGGCACAGCACGACGAACTCTTCCCCACCCAGCCGGCAAAATACATCGGTGCGCCGCAACCGCTGGGCGACGCGCTGACAAACCGCCTGCAACACCCGGTCGCCCACTGCGTGGCCATGCTGGTCGTTGATGCGCTTGAAGTGGTCGATGTCGAGCATGATGACCGCCAGCCCCCCGGAACCACGCTCGACCCGGGCCATCTCCGAGGTCAGGCGATCCTGGAAATAGCGACGGTTGCGAATGCCGGTCAAGGCATCGGTCACGGACAACGCCCGCAGCTCTTCTTCCACGCGCTTGAGGTCGGAAATATCCGAGATATAGCCGTGCCACAACACCCCGCCGCCGGGCAGTTCCTCGGGCGTGGCCTCGCCGCGCACCCAGCGCAGGCCGCGCACGGGCAATTGCACCCGATACTCTTCCCGCCACGGGCTCAAGGTGCGGGCCGAAGTACGAACCGAAGCGCGGACACGCGGACTGTCCAGCGGATGAATACGCGAGAAAATCGCCTCGGCGTTCTGCACCAGCACATCGGGTTCCAGCTCATAGATGTCGCGAATGCCGTCACTGGCATAGATCACGCTGAAGCGCCCACTGAAATCCATTTTGAACTGGTAGATGCCCCCGGGCACATGGGCACTGAGCTTTTTCAGCAACAGGTCACGGGCGGCCAATGCTTCGTGGACGCGCTTGCGTTCGGTGATGTCGATGCAGATCGCCAGGTGCCCGACCCACAGCCCCTGGTCATCGAGCATCGGTGTGGCGAGCATGTTCACGGTCAGGTGGCTGCCATCGCGGCGCACCAGGGTCCACTCCCGCGCCTGTTGCCCGCCCTGCTCGCCGCCCTCGAGCAGCATCGCGTGGCACGTCGGAATCGGCTTGCCAAAGCGCGCGCCGAGCTGGGCGGCGCGGGCCTGGAGTTCGCGCGGTACATGCAGGCTTTCCAGGGTCATGCTCTGCAGGACCTCGTAGCTCGGGTAGCCGAGCATCTGTTCGGCACCGGCGTTGAAGGTGGTGATGACGCCGCGCAGGTCGGTGGCGATGATCGCGACCTGGGTCGCGGCATCCAGCACACCGCGCAACTGACCGTGGGTTCCGCGCAGCTCCTGCTCCCGGGCGCGCAGTTCACGGGTGCGTTGCTCTACCAGTTTCAAGGCCCGCTGCCGCTGGCTGACCAGCACGTAGAGCAAGGCGCTGAGCAGCAGGCTGAGCAAACCGCCGAGTATCTCCATGGTCGTGACCGAAGAATGATTGGTCGACAGAAACACCTGACTGGGCCGTAACTCCACCCGGTAGTCGCGATCGGCCAGGCGCAACAGGCGGGTCGCCGCCAAATCGCTCTGGCCAGGCGGGTTGCGGGACTCGAACAATGCCTCCTCGCCGTTTTTGGTAGACGGGTCCATGACCCGCATCGACAGATTGTCGTGACCGGACGCCGGCAGCCCCTCGCCCGCCAGTTGCCGCATGCTGATGACCGCCACCACATATCCGAGCGGTTCGCTGGCCGACGCCCTGATCACCGGCGCGACCAGCAGTAGCCCGCGGGAAAATGCCGGGTCGGCGCCCATCAAGTCCACGGGTTGCGAGGCCACCAACCCGCCGTGCTGGCGGGCCCGCTCGAGGGTGGCGCGGCGCACGGGCTCGGAAAGCAGGTCCAGGCCCAGCGGTGTCCCGTAGGACGCCTGGCTCTGGATGTAGAGCAGCGGTGCGTATTCGTCTCGTTCGGCGGCCGGTCGCAGGCCTCCGTGGCCGTCCGCCTCGCGGATCGTAAATTGAGTGGCCCCTTCTGCCTGCGCCCGCTGTTCGAACGCTTGCCGTTCGTCGCGCAGCACCCTGGGCACCCAAGCGAAGGCCCGGGTACGGCGCAACAGCGCGACGGCGTAGCCACGAAATTCGCTGTTGGAGACCCTTTCGGAGTTGGCAAAAAAGCGTCCGAGACTGCCGAGGATTTGCTCCTCGTCCTGGAACTGTTCCTCAATGCGGCTGAAACGCTCCTCGACATGCATCTCGAAACGCTGGCGCAGTTGTTGATTGACCAGGTTCATCATCGCCCAGGTCAGCACGCCAGTCAGGAAGGCACCGGCCAGCAGCACCAGCGAAGCCACCAGCCAGGCCGATACATCTTCGCTGATAAAGCCCAGGATCCTGGGGCGCACCTGATGCAATGCCATAAACACAACTCAGAGAGGAACCAGGCATAGGCGCTGCCCTGGACACAGCCTAAGTTATAGCTATTCGCCACCACTTTGACCAGTCCCCAAACGAGGCTAGAAGCCTTGAACTACAAGGCTTCGTGGATCCAATCAGCCCCGACTCAACGCGCCATGATCTTCCAGGCGCGGTGGATCTTGCCGTTGCGGGCAAAATCCGGATCGATCGTCTTGGCGGTGATTTCTTCCACCGCATAACGCTCGCCGAGGTTGTCCTCGAGCTGGAACTTGCGGAAGTTGTTGGAGAAATACAGCACACCGCCCGGCGCCAGGCGCGCCATGGCCAGGTCCAGCAACTGGACGTGGTCACGCTGCACATCGAACACGCCTTCCATGCGCTTGGAGTTGGAGAAGGTCGGCGGGTCGATGAAGATCAGGTCGTACTCGTCACGGCTGGCTTCCAGCCAGGCCATTACGTCGCCCTGCTCCAGGCGGTTCTTGTCGGAAAAACCATTGAGCGACAGGTTGCGCCGCGCCCAGTCCAGGTAGGTCTTGGACAAGTCGACGCTGGTGGTGCTGCGCGCCCCACCCTTGGCAGCGTGGACGCTGGCGGTCGCGGTGTAGCAGAACAGGTTGAGGAAACGCTTGCCGGCCGCCTCTTTCTGGATCCGCAGGCGCATCGGCCGATGGTCGAGAAACAGCCCGGTGTCCAGGTAGTCGGTGAGGTTGACCAGCAGCTTCACGCCACCTTCGTTGACCTCGGTGAACTTGCCCTGGGCGCTCTGGCGCTCGTACTGCTTGGTGCCACTCTGGCGCTCGCGGCGCTTGATCACCACGCGGCTCTTGTCCACGTTCAGCGCCTGGGGAATCGCCGCCAGGGCGTCGAACAGCCGGGCCGAGGCTTTTTCCGGGTCGATGGACTTCGGCGCGACGTATTCCTGGACGTGTACCCAGTCGTGGTACAGGTCGATGGCCATGGAGTATTCCGGCATGTCGGCATCGTAGACCCGGTAGCAGTCCACGCCTTCACGCTTGGCCCACTTACTCAGCAACTTGAGGTTCTTTTGCAGGCGATTGGCGAACATCTGCCCGCCTTCGCTCAACCGCGCCTGCTCGACCACAGGGGCCGGCGCCGGTGCTGGCTTGATCGGGTTGCCGTTCTTGTTGTACTGGCGCTCTTGCGGTACTTCCGGGGCCTGATCGTAGGCGGCCTGCTCACGCTCGGCCTGACGCTGTTCCGGGGTGCGACGTTCGCCAGTGACGAACTGGTCCGGCAACACCTTGATCAGCAGCAACTTGCACGGCAAGGCGCCGTTCCAGAACGAATACTGCTTGTGGCTGCGAATGCCCATGCGCTTGCCCAGGTCCGGCGCGCCGGTAAATACCGCCGCCTCCCAGTTCAGGCAAGCCTGGCGCAGACGCTCGCCGAGGTTCTGGTAGAGGTAAAGCAGGCTGGCTTCATCGCCCAGACGCTCGCCGTACGGCGGGTTGCAGATCACCAGGCCCTTCTGGTTCTGGTCTGGACGCGGCTCGAAGGTGGCGACTTCGCCCTGATAGATCTTGATCCACTCGCTCAGGCCGGCACGTTCGACGTTGTTACGGCCTGGTTGGATCAGCCGTGGGTCGGCTTCGTAGCCGCGAATCCACAACGGTGGCTTGGCCAGGCCGGCAGCGGCGCGCTCGGTGGCTTCTTCGTGGAGTTTCTTCCACAACGCCGGCACGTGGCCAAGCCAGGCGGTGAAGCCCCACTGCTGGCGACGCAGGTTCGGCGCCATGTCGGCGGCAATCATGCCGGCTTCAACCAGGAACGTGCCGACACCGCACATCGGGTCGGCCAGTGCCCCGCCTTCAGCGGCGATGCGCGGCCAACCGGCGCGGATCAGGATCGCGGCGGCGAGGTTTTCCTTCAGCGGCGCGGCACCTTGCTGCAGGCGATAACCGCGCTGGTGCAGGCTGTGGCCGGAGAGGTCGAGGGAGAGGATCGCTTCGCCGCGGTCCAGGCGCAGGTGGATGCGCAGGTCCGGGTTGAGCTTGTCGATGGACGGTCGCTCGCCCGACGGCGTGCGCAGCTTGTCGACGATGGCGTCCTTGACCTTCAAGGCGCCGAAATGGGTGTTGTCGATGCCCGAGCCGTGGCCACTGAACTCTACCGCCAGGGTGCCATCGGCCAGCATGTGGTCTTGCCAGTCAACATCCAGCACGCCGTGGTAGAGGTCTTCGGCGTCCTTCATCGGGAAGCGCTTGAGCACCAGCAACACGCGGTTGGCCAGGCGCGACCACAGGCACAGGCGATACGCCGTTTCCATGTCGGCCATGCCGCGCACGGCCGAGGTGTGCTCGCGCGCCTCTTCAAGGCCAAGCCCGACGGCTTCCTCGATGAGCAGGCCTTCGAGGCCCTTGGGGCAAGTGAGGAAGAGTTCGAAACGATCGGACATGGGATTTCCAGAGCCTTTGGCTAAGTGGACCGGGCAACGCATTGCCGGGCCGGGTTCAATCAGGTGCTTTTCTCAAGAGCACCCGCGTGGCACGAAAGTGTGCCGTGCCGCCCTCGCCGCTCAGGTTAAAAGAGCTTAGATGCGAAGGCAGAAAAAAAATTCTGTGCAACAAATTGTGAAAACTCGACCCTTTCGTCGAATAGTACCCGAGTGCAACGGGAGGACATTCTCATCCGAGCCAGGCCTACCCCTTTCGGCGCAGGGCCGATCATACAGGGGTCTTGCTCAAAAGCGGTCAACGAACATCAAGTTACTTATCGCCCTAACATCTTTATTGTTACGTGCTTATGACAAAACGATCATTCCATCCATGTGACGCTTTGGTTAGAACTCAACACAGGTTGACGTCGCAACGGCGTCAACACCTCGGCTCGTCACGCCGGCAACGAGCCACCAACGGCAGAATGATTCTGCCCCGGCCTCGATAGAGGTCGACGCTAAGTAACAGTCAACAAGTGAGGGCAACACCCTATGAGAAGACTTAAGCGTGATCCGTTGGAAAGAGCATTTTTACGTGGTTACCAATATGGCGTTGGTGGTAAATCCCGTGAGCTTTGCCCCTTTACTCTACCGTCGGTACGTCAAGCCTGGATCAATGGCTGGCGAGAAGGACGCGGCGACAACTGGGACGGTATGACCGGCACTGCGGGTATCCACAGACTCAACGAACTTCACGCCGTCGGCTGACACAGGGCTTAATACTCAAGAACTCGACAATCTGACATCCATATCGATTTAACCACGCACGTCCCATCCGGACGGCGGGCTACGGCCCAGGGGGCTCCTTCGAGGAGCCCTTTTTAATGCCTGGGTTTCATGAACTTGGGCTGCAAACACTGTTGTGGCGACACCCTGTGGGAGCAAGGCTTGCCCGCGATGAAGACGACGCGGTCTACCTGGAACCGAGGCGCCTGCATCGCGAGCAAGCTTTGCTCCCACAACTTGCTCGCATCAATAGATGCCGACCGTTCCTGAATCAACCCAACGCCGCAATCGCATCCACCGATTCACGAATCAACGCCGGCCCCTTGTAGATAAAGCCCGAATAAATCTGCACCAAGCTCGCCCCTGCGGTGATCTTCTCGGCGGCGTGGTGGCCTTCGGTAATCCCGCCCGCGGCGATGATCGGCAAGCGCCCCGCCAATTCAGCGGCCAGCACCTTCACGGTGTGGGTGCTCTTGTCACGCACGGGCGCGCCAGACAAACCGCCCGCCTCGTCACCGTGTTCCAGCCCTTCGACACCTTCGCGCCCCAGGGTCGTGTTGGTGGCGATTACCGCGTCCATGCCCGTCTCGATCAGGGCCTGGGCCACCTGGGTGGTCTCTTCGTCGGTCATGTCCGGGGCGATCTTGATTGCCAGCGGCACGTGCCGGCCGTGAATCAACGCCAGTTCCGCACGACGCCGGGCCAGGTCGGCCAGCAGTTGCTTGAGCGAATCACCGAATTGCAGGCTACGCAGCCCCGGGGTGTTGGGGGAGCTGACGTTGACGGTCACATAGCTGGCGTGGGCGTAGACCTTGTCCAGGCAGATCAGGTAGTCGTCAACGGCGCGTTCCACCGGCGTATCGAAATTCTTGCCGATGTTGATGCCCAGCACGCCCTTGTATTTGGCCGCGGCCACACGGGCCAGCAGATGATCGACGCCCAGGTTGTTGAACCCCATGCGATTGATGATCGCCTCGGCTTGCGGCAGGCGGAAAAGCCGTGGCTTGGGGTTGCCCGGCTGCGGTCGGGGGGTGACGGTGCCGATTTCCACGAAACCGAAACCCAACTGGGCGAACCCGTCGATGGCCGCGCCATTCTTGTCCAGGCCCGCCGCCAACCCGACCGGGTTGGGGAACTCCAGGCCCATGACCGTCACCGGCAATTTCGCCGGGGCCTTGCACAGCAACCCATTGAGGCCCAAACGTCCGCCCGCACCGATCAGGTCCAGGGACAAGTCGTGGGAGGTTTCCGGGGAAAGTTTGAACAGCAGCTCACGGGCCAGGGTGTACATGGGTGGGTTTGACTCGTTCGAAGAAATGAGGCGCGGATTATAGCGGGGTGGAGGGATGGGAGCGAGCAACCGATGGTTGTCGGCTCCTCGGTTTCAGTCAAGGAAGGGGCGTATCCAGGGCATAAGTGTTGCGAGTGTCTTTTGAGGTGCCATAGCTGAGAAAGACGTAAAGAAGCATCATCGTCGCAGCAAGACAACAGTTGACAATATGGCCTTGGTTATCGTCGCTGATCTCGGTTCCACTTAGCCATAACGCTACTGCGCCTCCGACCAGGTTGACAGCGTGACCAAACGAGAGACGTAGCCCCCCAAGGGTCGCCGCATCCGCCAAATGGGTTCCAGTGGGCAGCCGGAGGCCAGCGCGCACCTTCAATTTGATTTGTTGCAAAGACTCTGGATCAGAAAATACCGAGTCCAGTCCTCGCGAGGGGGATAGCAAACTTCTGGAGAAAATCGAGAAGGCCTTATCGCCTATCATTGCGAAACCGTTCAGCCCAGCCTGAATAGCATCCGCCCCGAAATCGTAACTCACCTGCGCGGCCGCCCTGGCAGGACCGCTCAACGGCATAAGGCTAACCACTTCCCTCAACGCACCGAAGACCACTCCATGAAACGCAGCTGTAGCCACGTTTGACTTCAAATTCGGAAGTCCTGCGTTGTCAACTTTCAAATGACTGACGAGTTCAGCCGCAGCCCTGGCCCCGTTATAGGCAAGGCCGCCGACTGAGGGGAGAAGCTTCGAGGCCGTGCCCGTCACACCTGCCGCGATCGTACTTCCCATCACCGCGCTTGCCATGCAGAGACACGACACTATCGAAAGCGCGGTCGGTCGCTCCCCAGTTGCGTACCACTCGCCGATTTTTCCCGCCAACATTAGCGCAGGGCCCGTCATCGCCAGCGCAACAGCCGCCCACGCCTGAGAGGCCTCAGGTGTATCACCTTCGCCAATAGCATCCACAACCAGAGAGGCAATGTACTCGCGCAAAAGGGTAGCCAGCACAATGATTGTCCCTGTGTGCATGGCGATATTCAGCGCATTGAGCCCTGGCCCCTTGGCGGCTTCGAGTAATCCCAACCCTGCCTCAAGCACAGCCTTCAGTCGACCCTCTCGGGTTTCGGTGCCTGTGGCTCCTACATTTAAGGTGGCAAAAATCCCGTTTTTTTCATCTCCTTCGGGTATGTCACCGTTGTAGACGTATCGCTCAATTTGCACCACCGCATCCATGTCCGACTCCCCCAAGCCAGTCTTTAATTCCCCAACGTATGGATTTGTCGCGCGGTCCATAAGCTCGAAACCGGCTGTAATTTCTCGATTTGTTCCTAGCGACTTCACGCTAAAATCCCCAATCTCCAACTTCGAAGCATCAAGTGGACTGATCGTAGATTCTAAGGATGAAACGCTGCCGGACGCCGTGGAAGCTATTGAAGGGGTAAATGAAGTATCAACTCGCATATGTGTTTCTCCTTGTTATTTTTATAAGCGTTATTCTTAAGCGTCTCTCACCACTCACTCTTCTCCCAAGCCTCATCCCCCATCGGCTGGAACACCTCCCGCATAAAACCCTTGACGAAAACATCCATCGCAAATGCCAACCCATTGGCACCGCTGACCTCTTTATAAAGCTGCGACTTTTCCAACCCCTCGTTCTTCAATCGCACCAAAACCTGCAGCGTGATCGCCATCAACGCCCGGGCGGTGGGGTACGCAGCCGTTTCACCATCCGGTCCCCGCAGTGTGCGGAGAAACTCATGAATCGCCTTCTCCCCCTGACCTTCCATGGCCAGCAGCAATTGGTACAAGTGCTCGAACTCAGGGTCCGGGCGTTTGCTGTCAGGTGCTTGCTCGCGGGCCGCCAGGAGCCGCGATTCCAGGGTCTGGACCGACTCATTCGCGTCGTGATCGAGCAGACTGGAAACCGTCATGGATTCAATCTTCATGGCGAACCTCGGCAGTGTCGGTTGGCGCGAAACCGGTGAAGCTTGCGCACACGTCCGCCAGCGCCTGTCTTGAGGCCTGATCCAACAAGCGCACCGTCTCCGGCAGGTTGGCGAGGCTCGCCAGTAACCGGGGCACCAGCCGTTCCCGGGTCGCCTCGACATCGAACTCCAGCAGTTGATCCGCCAGGCGCAGCACATAGCGGTCTTGCGGGTGATATTCCAGGATCAGCTCGCCGTTCCATCGCCTGCCCACGCTCTCACACAGCGCTTGGCCACGTGGACGGCAATGCATTGGCAACAACAGGTGCAGGACCGCGCCCGAGTCGCCCGCCTGCCCGGCCAGCCAACGTTCCAGCATTTCATCCAGCCACTCGGGGCGACTCAAGGCTTGCCCGAGCAGATCACCAGCGGCCCGGGCCAGATCGCTACGCAATTGCAGCCCCAGGCTTTGCGATTTCAGCAGGCCTTCAGCCAGATGCTCGCTCGCACGCAGGACGCCTTCGGCATAGCCCTGCTGGAACGCCTGTGCATGCACCGCCTCGACATCACGGTGCGCTTGCTCGAGACACTCCCGCGCGCGGCGTTGGGCCTCCAGCTGTAAGCGCTGGCGACGGCGCGCGGAGGCGATGTCTTCGCAGGCCAGGCGCACGTCTTCGCACGCGGGCAGGTCAGTCAGGGGTCGGATGGAGTCGAGCATGCTGCACCGCTAAGAAGAAAAGAATGGGATCAGGTTTCGCGACTGGCCATTGCCGATGCAGGCGAACGACCGGCTCGGGGAACTGCAGGTCCAGGCGTTCGAGCAAAAGACGAGGCACGTGCTCTCGCCAACTCCACAACGCATTGAGGCCGGCCGCTTCGACCTGCGCCGTCGAAACCGGCGCGCACTCGATCGGCAGGCCGCCTCTCGGGCCCAGATTGAAGCTGGCGAACCGGCGAACCGCCCCCGGCAGGCGCAGCAGTGCGGCGCCGCGCGTCAGGTCGGGCATCAAGCGATAGGCACCCATCAGCAAGGCGATATAGGGCAATTGTCGCCAATGGCGAACCCATTGCTTCGCCACACCCGTCAGCGGCGTCGAAGGCCACGGTCCTTGCAGTCCCAACCCTTCGAGCACGATCCGGTTGAGCAACGTGCGTGCCTCGACGCCTTCGAATCCCGACGGTACAACCAGACGCTGGGGGTGCAGATACGCCAAAGGCTCGGCGAGGATCTGTTCCAGGCACTCAAGCTCCGACATCACGCCGCCCTGCGCTGGACTGGCGATAGGCCCAAGTGCCGCCACCGGCCAACAGCACCGCACTGATCGCCGCCAACCACCACGGCCACGGCGAATGCCCCCGCGTCACAGCCACCGACGGCGCCACATGCTGGGTCGCCGAGCGTTTGGACAGCACCACCGAGACGTTCTCGTACTCCACCGCCGCAAAACTGTTCTTGAGAAAACGCTTGATGTCGGTGATCAACAATTGCGGTTCGACATCGCGCTCATGCAGCACCACCGCCGCGAGATGAATAGGCGGCGACTTGCGCCCGCCCTCGCCGGCATCCAGGTCGTAACTGACATGGACTCGCGCCGACACCACGCCTTCGAGCACACTCAGCGACTGTTCGATGCGCTGTTCCAGCGCTGAATACAAGCGGGCCTTTTCCGCACGGGGCGAGGCCACCAGGGAATCGGACGGAAACATCTCGGCCACTTGCAGGCGTGGCCGGGAAGGCAGCGAATAGAGATTGAGCAGATCGACGGCAGCGGAAAAGTCGAGGGCGTCGATTTTCACCGCATACCCGGTTTTACCGGTGTCGACCTTCACCGCCGCGATATTGTTGCGTTGCAGCACCGACAGCACTTCATTGGCCTGCTGCTGATCCAGCCCTTCCAGCAGGTTCGGCTGGCGGCACCCCACTAGCGCGAGGCACAACAACAGCAGAAGCACGCCCGGTTTCATGATGCACGCAACAGGGTTTCTGCCGTGCCCACGGCTTTGCGCACCAGCACGTTGAGCAAGTTGATATCCACGTTGTACTGCCCTGTCAGCTCCTGCAACTGGGCCAATACTTCAGGGTCGGTGATATCCGGGCGCTGCAACAACTGATTGATCGACGAAACGTCTTGCGCGCTGTCGACGGCGGAACCGGCAAACGCTTCGATCAAGCGCGACTCCAGGGAAACGACCGGGCCTTCCTGCGGGCCACGCAACTCAACGAAGGCGGACCGGGCGATAAGCGACGGGGCAAGATTCTGGATAGACATACGATGCACTCATGAAATGGCCATCGTCACGAGCAATGGCCAGTCGAAAGGGAAAGCGTCAGCGGGCCGCCTGGATGATCGCCATGTCGATATCCTTGAAGCCCTTGATCGTGTTGGTCTGGGCGTTGCGGAACACCGTGTAGGAGGAAAATGCGGTCTGGTAGGCCGCTAGCTTTCCAGGGTCCGAGGCATCGAGCTTGAGGTCCTCCAGCGCTTGATCCAGTGCATCTTTAAGGCCTTGGGCGCCACGCTCGAACGCTGCGGCTTGCTCGCCAAGAAAGTCATCAGGAAACACGGGGAACATGATCGGAATACCAGGCATGGGTCACCTATTCTGGTTGTTTGGAAAATGCCAGGACGAAGGGCTCGTCTTGACGTAGCCCTGGGGGCCGGTTTGAAACGACGTGCCCTTGAGCGCGTCGTCCTTGAGCTCGACAGTGAAATGCACGTAGCGATCCCCCCACTGCCGGTAGAAATCGTCGACGTACTGGCGCGCGGCGGCCAGGTCGGCATCCTGCAGGTTGCCCTCGATGGCGAACGAGAGCCCATCTGCGTGTTCGACCCGGCTGAAGGTCAATGCCAGGCGTTGCAAACCGCCCTGCGCAAGGTCCGCGAGCAGCGCGTCATCCTGCATCTGCAGCACGACATCGCGGGCATACGGCGCCGCCGCGAGCACGGTATCGAGCAGCTTGGCCTCCTTGTCGGGCGTGAGCAGGTTGCGTTGTGCGCTGAGCAACAGCCGCGGCACCGACGGATCCTTGAGGTCCAGGAAGTGCCACGCCAGTTGCGGATCATGGTCGACCAGCAGTTGCTCCAGCCGGCGACGCTCCTGGTCCAGCATCAGTACCTCGCTGTTCAGGCGGGCGTGGCGCGTCAGCACCTGCCGGCTCCAACCGGCATCGCGCTCGGAAGACACGAAGACATAAACCGCCTCATCACGACCGCGCAGCACCTGGACCGGCGCACTGGCGCCGGCGATCAACGCACGAATATCGGTTTCAGGCGACGGCCCCGGCATCGACCAGAGGCTGACCACGGTGACCAACGCAACCAACACCAGAGCACCGGCAATCCCGCGGGGCCAATGGGCACGCCATCCGCTGAACACGGCGGCATTGCACGGGCTATCTGCCGGACCAAGACACTCGGGCGCCCAGGACTGATCTGCTGGACGCAAGGCCACTTGCAACCCGCCGAGTTGCATACGGGCCTGGAAGACGCAGCGACGTACTTCGATCGAATCACCGAGCAAGCGCACCGGCACACCGTCCGACGTGGCCTGGTCGGCCAGTACCTCGAAATTGCAGCCACCCTCCTCCAGGGGAACGAAGATCGCATCCGCCGGAACACTGGCAGCACGAGCGCCATCCCCCAACACCTCCACGGCCCCGACGACGAACAGGGTCGTGCCCTCGCCAAGCGGGAATTCACAGCCCTGCAACGGACCGTTGAGGATCCGCAGGATGCAGGGCTGTAGCGTGGGGGCCGTAGGGACTGTCACCGTCCAAACTCCAGGAAGGTCGAATGAGCAGGTAGGTTAGGAAAGGCGTTCGCAGGATTCCTGATCCGATTCTGCCGATTGCGTGCTGCAAAGGATCAGAATCCTGCGCGGGGCCCGTTCGTGACGCCGTCAGTCCCCGGCCTGGGTGATCACTTGGTAACGTTGCCAGACTTTGCGCGCATAACGCAGCCGCGCCGCTTGGCGATCCGGGGCATTGCCCGCGTTGTAGGCGCCGACCGCCGTCCAGTTGTAACCGTAACGGGCGATAAACCCGGCCAGCACCGAGGCACCGACCACTACCGACAGGCAAGGCTCATCCAGCAGGCGTTGCTCGGTGATGCCCTGGGCACTCAAGCGCGATAGATGAATGCTGTTGATCTGCATCAGCCCGATATCGCGAGTGCCGTTGCGGTTGTGATTGATGGCGTCAGAGCGCAGGCCTGATTCGACATCGGCAATCGCTTGCAGCAATTCGGGTTCGATGGCGTGCATCTGTCCCGCCTTGCTCCAACACCAGGCCTGTGCCTGGGGCGTGCCAAACCCCAGGCCAAGACACACCGGCACGCATAACCAGGTTTTCCGGCGCCGCTTCATGCCAGGCGCCTCTCGCCGATCCACGTCAGCTGTTCGTGAATGCGCACCCGCAGGATCTGCGCCCGGACACAGTCCGGATCATGCGCCAGGCACTGGTCGACCATCTGCGCCGCTTGCTCGTTGCGCCGCCAGAACCAGTGATGCCAGGCGTGAAAGTACAGCACGTCCGCCTGATCGGCCGACAACAGGCAGCGCCGGAACAACACCTGGGCCGCCTGTTCGCAACCGCGCAAACTGGTGAGCAACGCCAGGCGCGTCAACGCCGGAATGCTGCCGGGGTCCAGCATCAACGCACTGGACACCGCCGCATGCGCCTCTTCGATGGCGCGCTCCGTGTCACCCAGGCCCATCATCACCCGCCCCAGCCACACATCCGCCAAGCCACACCAGGGCGGTGCGTACCCGGCGTCGAGCTTCACGCACTGCCTGAACAGCACGAGGGCATCGCCGAGGCTTTGCACCGTGTGCTGCTGCACGCTGCACAACCCGTTGAGATACGCCACCGCCGCCGAATAGGACCCGCAGCGATCACCGACCGGACGCAACCCGGGTACACACTGGGCCACCAGGCTGGTCAACACGCCAAGCGCCTCCCCAAGATCACAGGCATCCAGCGTCTGCCCATGCAGCAGAGACTGATCGCAGCCACGAATCAACTCGACCGACCAGTGTTGCAACCCACCCGCACCGATAAAACGACCGTTCAAGCAATAATCCGCCGGCAACCGCCCGGCCAACGCCCGCACATCGTCCGATACACCGCTGGCCGCGATCAGCCCCGAGGGAATGACATGCAACGCCTCACCGAACGCCGTGGTCAGTTGGCGAATCATCAGGTCCTGCAGATCCAGCGCCGCGATCTCGTCCAGATTGCGCAAAGGCAACACCGCCAACGACGGCGCCACCGCCCTCGCCTGGCTCGGCACATCGAGCTCGACCACGGAACCGGTGAACCGATAACCCTGGCCGTAAACCGTCGCAATGTAACCCTTGTGCTCCTTGAACAACTTGCGCAAGGCATAGATACAACGGGTCAACGACTCCTCCGCCGCATCCATCCGGGGCCAGACTTGGTCCAGCAGATAATCCTTACTCACGACCGTGCCCGCCGATTTCAACAACAGGCGCAGCACGTGCAATTCTTTGGGTGGAACATGAACTCCTTGTCCATCTCGCATCAGCGTTCCATCGCTTTGCAATAGCCAGTGGTCAAAAACGAATGACTTGGCTGGGGTTTGATCAGTTGCACTGTCCATACGTTGAGACTTCTCTATAGAAAGTTACTGAAGCGCGATTGAGCCTGTGGCGGGCACAGGCTCGGGATGGCGAGCTGCGTGACTATAGGAAGATGTGTGGGGGGATTCCGTAGGGCGCTAGGTCTTATTGATGTAGGAAATCACGACATTGACCGTAGGCAGTCAGAACTTCCGGAAGCGCCGAGTTTCAGAGATAGGAAGAATCTGTGGTTTTTTCCCTGCGTCACGTCAGATAGGGAGCCTGAGCTCGCTATAGTCAGCAGGCATTGGCGCTTTACTTTCAGGCATGCCCTTAATCTTGTGCAATTCATCTTTTGTCGGCAATATGAAATTTCCACCATTTCGGGACAATATCAACCCTTCGATATCTCCACCCTGTTTTAAATGCTGAATGACCTCGTCAATGCTAAATGCGCGTGACTCATTCAAGGGATGATCTCCTTTATTCACCCAAATATGAAGGTGCAAGGTAGCGGTTGAAGGGGCGACCGGAAAATGGAAAAATAAATTAATTTTGTCTTTTTCAGCATCCACTCCGTAGGCATCAACTAAATGCTGAAGGCTGTCCATCTTTAGTTTCTCCAGCATCCTGACATCGCTCTGTTCTAAATCTAATATAGAGGTTAACGATTTCACGCCCGACGCAAATTCAGCGCATTTTTGATTTACCTCCTCCTCTTGATTAGCCGATGCTTTTCCTGTTGGAAGATCGCCATTAATCTCTTGAATCAAACCATGCGGCATCGCAGGGTGAATAGCCCAGGCCGTTAGCTGGATGCCTTCTCGCCCGCAGACCAAATCGGTAATTTCCCCAACAGTGTAAATTTGTGACATGTAGGGGATATTCGGATAAACTAGGAATCCATTGCCCGCCCCCAGTGGAGTAGAGTAATAGAAGATATCTGGATTTTTTTTATATACGTCGTTATATACTTCATCGCTTGGCTCCCGACTGCTACCGCGTAACAGCTCGACCAGAAATCGAGGAGCATTTTCATTTTTGTATACGCCTTGGAGCTGCGTCAAATTTTCTGCTGCAAGTGTCACTTTAACCAGATCATTAGTTTGATATTTCTGCAAAGTTCTCGGACTTACCCACCTAAAACAACCATAAGTATCTTCATGCACTTTGGATACATAAGCGCCAGGAATAAAATCGGCCTTTCCTGATTCGTCTCGCTTGATCAACACGTTATATCCACCTTGGTTTAGCCGACTAAAAATACTCCGATCAACATCTACACCATAAATATTCAAGGCTCTGCAAACCACATCGTTTTTGCATATACCCAACTTGTTCGGAGAATTACGCACTGTCTTTACGTGCAGGGTTTGAGATGAGAGGTTCGGATCCGTGGATATAGTAGCAGCAGAGCTCTGCAACAGGCTTATCAAGGTCACTAATTAACTCCATATCGCCGCCTCGACACAACAGCGAACTCAATAGCTAATATTTATCGTAGCTACAACTAGCAAGACGACGAAACACTTCAATCACAATGAAAAATTCAGAATATTGGGATGTATACCTTTAAATGGAATACCACTAATATCCTTAATAGAATCCGAGACAGGTAAAGGGTAGACCCCCTCATTTCGATCAAGAACAAGATCACCAATCTCTTTTCCAGACTTGAGGTGCATAATAATCGTGTCGAGATCGAAAGACCTAGGCTCGTTCAGCGGATGATCGCCTTTGTTAACCCACGTGTGTAGGTGAAGCGTGGCAGTTTTTTCTGCAACAGGAAAATGAAAGAACATTCTGATATTATCAGAGTCACCTACGGAATAGACATCCCGAAGATGCCGCAATATTCCTTGCCGCAATTTTTCGAGTTGCTGAACATGTTCTATCTTCAAACTTAAAATACTGGTCAATGAGTCAAGCTGCATTTTTTCATTGATTGTCTTTTGTGGTATTTTCTCGCTTACCTCAACTCTCATGGACCCGGACTGATGATGCCGCGCCTCCAGAAACGAAGATTGTATACCCGGGTGAATCGCGTAGGTGCACAAGATAATACCGGCCTTGCTATTCTTAAGTGTTTCAGGGGTATTGACATAGGCATTTAAAACTTGCTCATCGCAGTATGGCGAGTTGGGCATAATGAGATAACCATGCTGTTTGCTGTCGGCCGGCGAGACAAACGCAGCCAAACTGCTATTTCGACGATAAAGATGGGAATCCAGACAGTCTTCTTCATTGATTATTTTGATGAGAAAATCGGGCAAGGGGGTCTCCGAATAAATATGATCAAGCTGTACCAATTGATTTTTGTTTGTAAAGCAGATAACAGCCACATCTTTAGTTTGATATTTCATTAAACCTTTTGGATTTATCCAGCTAAAATCACCGTAGCTCTCACCCTGTCGAGACACATAGGCACCTTGGGTTAAATCAGGGATGCCTGAGCGATCTTTTTTAACCAAAACATGCTCAGGATTGAGCTGACTCAAAGTTTTTCGATTATCATCTATGCCATAGGCGTCCAGCACCCTGCGTATCAGCGGATTTGTAGTGTTTCGTACTGCCTGCACACCTAGAGTCTGATGAAACTGCTCAGTCGGCGCAATACGGGTAGAACTATCCAATGCGTGGATCAGCGTCACGAGGTATATCCTTGTAATTTAATTTATAACTGTTTTTTTGTACTGGATATTTTTTGGAAAACAACAACATCAGCAAGAACACTGACTAACTAGCACCTTCACATCATCCTGCGACATATGCTTGGCATAAACATCAATATCGTTAATATTGACACCTTCTGCCGACAATCGAATTAAAATATTTCTGAGCTGCGGTAGTAACGGTGCATAGTGGCCGGAATCCAGATGAAATGATTTCATTCTTCCCTGTTCTATACGAATCATACCGGCTGCTAAAACTGGTTGCCCTGCCGTTGTGGAAGTATGTTGCCATTTCCCTTTTTCATAAGGATGGACAAATATATTTCCGCCGCGATGGACTACGATAGCCGCGTGTCCCTCCATCCCCGGCTTGCCTGTTAGATGCGTCGTGTCTAACAATTCACCTCCTATTTTCCATTCGCCTTGCGAGATGGTTACCTGATAATCAACGGCCTTCTCAACGGATACATAATTTATACCGCTAACATTCTGAGACAGCGGGTGTTTAGGCCCCTCCTTGAGTTGATTAACTTTAACATCAGGATGTTGATCAATCCATTGAAATAGGCCGGCCTTGCTACTAGTGTCTTCTTTCCATGCACTTAATGCGCCGGACTGCCCATCGAGACCATTCAGCGAAATACGGTCCCGATGCTTTGGATCTTTAATTTCGAGCCAATATTTGGGATCAACACCCGTTTCCCCATAATTCTTTCTTGGCATTAGCTGCAGTATGAATTGTGCTGTTTCCTTGAAACGCATCACACTCGGGGTATTTTTTACCATAACAACAGGCAGAGCTAGTTCATCGTGCCATTCTGCTTGGCGCATGGAAACTTGAGCTATGCCACTAACGTTTATTTCTGGCATTAACTACTCTCTTTTCATCAATAGTAGGCAAAAATTTAGAAAATCTAACTATTTTTTCTTTCACTTCGCTTTTGAGCTTTAAAAGTATTTACTCATCGCAAACTAAATCTTTATACTCTTGACTGACGATTTACCTGTAATTTCCACGATTCAAAAGAGCCCCAATTACAAACGCACCTGTCCCGCACTCAATATTTTTCGAACCATCCATAGGTTAGATAGTACGAATGATGTTGTCTGCTGAGCGCTCCCCTTCGTCTTGCTCCGAAAAAGTGATTTCGCATAGCTAAATTGGCCTCTTTTTTTTGCAAAACCAGCCTCCCTCATCAGAAACACATGCTCCTACATTCTCAGCGTTTTCCCGCTACAGACTGAGCATCCAACTACAATATCCTGAACCGTCTTCCACTCGCCCACCATTTCCCCAGACAGTTCAATACCAAGCATCTCATTCAACGCCATGACAACCTCAACAAACCCTAATGAGTCAACATATAAATCCTCAACCAACCGCAAACCAAGCTCAATCTTCTTACAATCACTCGAAAAAGCAACCGACAACATTTTTATAATCTGCTTTTCAATATCAAACACACTTGCATCACCCAGCATCCACCCCCCCAAGAAAAAATAATCAATATTGGCAAATATGAACCCATACAAAACATCGTGAGCAATTAGCCGACTTTCTGACATCATTCAAAAATTCAACATCGCCCTCAACATATCCGCAAACTGATTCAAATGCGCCGACAACGTTTTATTAAAATTGTCATGATAAGCGTTGGCATTCGAATACTTCTGCACAAACGACTGCAGCATGTTTTTCATGCGTTCCTCCTGGGCGTTGAAGCCGGTTTGCCAGGCGTTGAATTTGGCGGTATCCCAGGTCACCGTGCCGCCGCCCGACGGTAGACTACTTTTCATCGTTGTCAGTGGCCCGGTGTCGATGACGACACACCAAGGACCGTTCGGGGCGGGATTCTGCTTGAGGCAACTTGCAGGTAGGCCGAGTGCCTTGAGCCAGTTTTCTGCCTCTTCCTTAGTGGCGCCTGTTTCAGGTGGTTTGGGAAAGAGGATGGCAGCGGAGTTGGGTAGGGAATATTTTGCGATCAGTCTATCCAATGCATTGCGCAACGCGCCCACATTCAACGTGACCTCCTTGCCGTCGTTCGCCCCTTCGATCCAGTCCTTCATCATCGCGGTGATTTCGCTGTTGAAGTCGGAAAAGAAGTCCGAATAAGCCGCAATGATGTGCTCGTAGCCGGCGAGGTAACCGTTCTTGATCAGGTCGATCAGTTCGAGCAGTTTTTCAAAGAAGTCATTCGATGAGTTGATCGTCGCATCCAAAGCCTCCGTGATCTCACGGGGCTTGTTCTCTTCCAGATGTTCCTGGAGGGCGCGAAGGATCTTGCTTTGTTCGTCATTGAGCTGCTGGCGCTGGCTTTCATCCAAGAGCCCTGTTTTCTGGCTGTGGGTCATCACGGCACCGCACTGGCGCACCTGCACTGCCCACATTTGCGCTCGGTCACGCTTGGAGTGGATCTGTTCGACGAACTCCGCGACGAGGTGTTGTGCTGTGGTCTCGGCGGCCGTGCCTTCCAGAGGCTTGGCGATGATTGACGGGCACTTGAGCAAATGGCCCAGGCTGCGATTCATTGCGTTCATGGACCTTTCGAGCAAATGCACCGGAGGACTGACCGTTTGGATCTCGACAGGTACCTCCGCAGGCGGCGCGGTATCCGTGACGGCCTTCAGGTTCGGCAACAATGGGACTGGCGAATGAAGGGTTTGGGTGATTTCCATAGATCTGTTCCTCTTATCCCCTCAGGGCACCGATAACTTCGCTACGCGATTGAAAAAGCTGCATCACCATGTCCATCAGTTTCTGCAACAACGCCGCCTCGGCCGCGTCTTTCTGGCCGACCTCATCGCTCAGGCTCTTCTGGCTGTTCTGCGCGCTTTGCATCAACACTTCTTTTTCACGGGCGGCGTGCTCGTTCATGCGCACGATGTTCGCCACCACCTGGCTCATGCTCATCGACATGGCATTGAGCGCGCGGCCGATTTCCAGTTTCTTTTCGATACCCTTGCTGCCCATCTGGCTCAGCCAATCGGAGGTTTGACCGACCTTCTGGGCCTTGAGGATTTCCCCGTCGAACCAGGCCTGCTCCTGGTTCGTCAGTGTCGAGCCCTTGGGTTTGAAGTCGACGGTGGTCGGCCGGGCAAAATCATCGAGGGTCTTGATCTTGTAAGTGGTGTCCGGGCTCCACTCATTGCGATTGCGCTCCAGCTTGAGGTCGCGTTCGAGATTGCCCGCGTCCATGGCGTTGCGGCGATGCAGGTCGATGTCCGCATGCTTCATCGCCTGGCCCTGGAAGGTCTTGACCATGGCGAACCCGGCGATGGCGCCGGACACCACCGCGGCGGTAATGGCGCTGTTCAGCGCCGCCTTGCCGGACTCGATAATGGCCGCGCCTTGGGACTTCGCCGCGTCGGCGGCCATGACGCTGAAGTGGCCGCGCAGTTGCGCATTGGCGACTCGTGCGATGTTCAGGGCGATGATCGCGGCCACCAGTACGTTGGCGTGTTTCTCCCAGGCGCCCGGGTCGAAAACCAGATCGTTGCGCACATCATCGCCGACCATGGACTTGGCTTCAGAGAAGTCCTCCCGATCCGCTTCGGTGGGCTGATAGGCATTGATCCGGCTTTCCAGCTCCGCAGCAGAAGGGGCCGCGAAGGGGCCGTTCTGGAGTATCTGCTTTGCAGCGATCTGGTCGAGGATCGACGCCCCCTCAAGAGACTTGCGCTTTGAAAATTGCTCTTGGGCAATCAACTCGCCCAGCCCGGCGTCATTGATCCGGTCATGGTCAATGACAGGGGATGCGATTGTGGTTGGAACGTGAATAGTGGTCATCGTGGATACCTGTTGTCCGTGATTTCAAACATGCCGAACCATTTGCAGGCTGACGGAATGGCTGCGTTGCATATCGGCAAACACATGCTCTATTTGCCGGGTTCGCTCCTGCATCGCCTGTCCATAGTTCTCGACCACCTGGGTCAGGTAGGCGCTGATTTCCTCACTGATGGCCATGCGTACCCGCACATCGGCCAGATGCACGGCGGCCTGGGCCTGGTGCTGGCCGCTCTTGATTTGCAGCCCACCCTGCACCGCCACGTTGCCGAACTCGGTAACGGCCTGGGCGATCTCCAGGTTGGCGGCGTAACGCGCCAGCAATACCGGATCAGCACCATTGGTGATGAACCCGCGCAACTGGGTGAGCATCTGGGTCAAGGTGTTGCCGACCGAGGTTGCCACTTGCCTCATCGCTTGCATCGCGGCAGGCGTGGCCTGAGCGACCACCGAGGCCAGTTTCGAAGCGATGGCACTGACCATCGGCCCGATGACCTGCACCCCGACCACGGCCACCAACGCGACAGCCGCCAAGGTAGAAGCGATGCCCTGGATCATGCCGGCGATCTGCGCGATTTTCTTGGCCGTGTCTTCATCAACGCCCAGGCCGATCAGCAACTTGGTGTAGATCTCGGTGAACAGCTTGATGGCTTCTTGCATGACAATGGTCAGCGGCTTCATGGCTTCAGCCATGAACGACACGCCGGTTTTGTCCTGGATCACCGAGTCGGCAATCATCACGGCCGCGCCGACCACGCCCACGGCGATGAGCACCGGGTTGGCGGTCAGGACCCCGGCGGCGATGGTTGCGACCGTCAGGATCGCCCCGACGATCTTGCCGATGCAGCCCATGGTTTTTTGCAAGGCCTCGGCCTTGCGCACTTCCTCCAGGTATTTTTCCGACTCACGCTCCATGTGTGCCTGGAGCCTGGCCTGCAACTCCTGGAACAGCTCCTGGTTGAGCTCTTCCTTGTTCTGCGCCGACTCGCCAAGCAGTTCGATGATTTTCAAGCGGTTCAACAACGCCAGCGCACTGCTGCTGAGGGCCTTTTCATCGGTTGGCTTGGGGGTCGAGCTGTTCACGCTGGATGAGACCACTTTCGCGAATACCGTGCCCACAGCCTTGGCGCAGGCGGTGGCGACCTCGATCAGCTTCAGATGCGCATCGGTCGCCACATTGAAGGCTTGGGTATGGTTCGCCACTTCGCCTTTTAGCTGGTCGCGACGGGCCAGCTCCTGTGCATATTCGGGCGATTCAGGGTCCAGTTGCGCCAGCCGCGCCTCGCTTTCATCCAGCAGTCCCTGGAAGTGCAAGACCCGATCGCGCAGTTGTTCGAGGTGTTCCTGGCTGCTGCCGACATTGCCCTCGGCGGCCTCCATCGCCTGGACGGCAGCGGTGTATTCAGCCGAGAGGTTTTCATGGGCCTGTTGCTTGGCGCCAGCCATGCTCTGCAGCATCGCCAGGCGATTTTTCAGTTTCTTGACGTCGACCTCGCCGATCAGCTCGCTGATCATCGCCATCAATAACGTGAACAGATCGCCGCTGGTTTCCTGTTTATTGCCATCGGCCCGCGGTGCTGGCGGGTGCAATGCGGGCCGGCCGGTACTGGCGGTGGACGGGCCGTCGTGACCTTCGTATTTCACCGACATCAGGTCCGCCAGCGCTTTCTGGCCGGCCTCCTGAAAATCCGCGGTCCTGGCGGCCTTGCTGGCCGCTGCGCCGTATTTTTCAAAGGCCTCGCTGCGGCTCATCGCGCCGTGAAGCGCCGGGTTGAAAGCAGTCCTTATTTCACTCATGTTCAGTCCTCCGAACAGTGCTGTTCCATGTGGGCCAGGGTGTCGAGATACACCTTGGCTTGCTCGCGCAGATCGTCTTCCCTGGCCTGCTCGAGCACGTATTCGAAACACAACCGGGCCTTGCCGACCTTGCCCAGGGCCAAGTGACATTGGCCGGTGTACAACATCGGTCGGTAGTCGTTCTTGCCTTGGGCGAAAGCGATGGCATACAGGTCGATTGCTTTCTGGTGGTTTTGCTTGAGTTGGTGCACCGCAGCCAGTCCCATCCAGTAATGGCTGTTGTAGAAGTCGTAGATGCACAGGAAGTGAAAGAACTTCTCGGCATCGTCCAGCCGCCCCTGTTCGTAGAACTGGAAGGCGAAGGCATAGAGACTGCCCATGTGCTCGTCGCTGATGCCTTGCACGTCTTTCAACGCCGCACCACCGAGCATTGCATCGACGACGTCCAGGGCCACCTGCTCGTCTTGTTTGTTATCGCGACTCATCAGCCACACTCCTGAAAAAACGCCAGCGTCGCTGACCGGTGCATTGAGCCAAAACGCCGGCAAGCACGCTGCCAAATTGCGCTCATGCCACTAAAAACCCAGGCCGACGAGACGACTCTTGTGGCAAAGCCGCTTTTGTGGCGAGGGAGCTTGCTCCCGCTGGGGCGCGAAGCGGCCCAAAAAAGCCTGGCGGCACGTTACTTCAGATGGAATGAGTGACCTTTTGGAGGGGGCTGCTGCGCAGCCCAGCGGGAGCAAGCTCCCTCGCCACAGGGTTATTCTTCAATCGAACGGAGTCGCACAATCCTCCTCCCTCGCCACAAGGACCGTGCCTGGCCTCACGCCTGCTCAACCTGCTCAAGCCAGATCAGCAGCCGCAGCACCTCCTCGATTTCCTGCACCTGGAGGAAGCTGTAGCGCTGGTGGGTTTTGAAGATGCGGCGGGCCAAGGTGATGTCGTTGATCACCGGCACCCCCACTTCCTTGGCGTACGCTCGAACCGCCAGGGCGCGCTGGTTGGTTTCCATCAGGGAGATAAACGGCAGCAACGTGATCTCCGGGCGGAAATACACGCCGATGGCAATGTGGGTGGGGTTGGCAATGATCATGCGCGAGCTGCGCACATCGGATTTGACCTGCTCCGACAACAGCTCCATGTGCAAGTCGCGGCGACGGCCCTTGATCTGCGGGTTGCCGTCCTGCTCCTTGTGTTCACGCTTGACCGAATCCTTGTCCATCATCTGGTCTTTCATGAACAACCAGTATTCGCTGAGGGCATCGAGCACGACGATCAGCAGGACGCAGGCCAGGAATGCCAGCACCAACACCAGCAGCAAACGCCCCCAGATCGCGAATAACGCCGGCGCCTGGGCGAACAGTTGGGCGAACAGCAATTGCCGCTGGGTCAGCCAGACAATCCACAGCGCCATGGCGAAACTGCCCAGGTACAACAGCGCCTTGAAGGTGTCCTTGACGGTGCGCAGGCTGAACAGCTTCTTGAAGCCATTGACCGGGTTCAACGCACCCAGATTCAGTTTCAACGCTTCGCTGGCCAAGGCAAAACCGCTTTGCAGCAAGGCCGGCAAGGCACTGGTCAGCACGCACACCAGCAACAACGGCAGCAACGCCTTGAGGCCGACCAGCACCAGCATCGCCGAGTAGGCTTGCAACTCAGTGTCAAAATCGCGGGCGATGATGCGCCGGTAGACCTCCATGATCTCGATCAACGAGCTGTTGAAGACCATGTAGGTGATGCCACACAGGGTCAGGCAGGTGATGACCAGGTCCTTGGCCTTGAACGTCTGTCCTTTGCGCGCCGCATCCCTGAGGCGCTTGGCGGTGGGCTTTTCAGTCTTCGAGGCGCTGGATGACATCTCCGCCCTCCCCGCCATCCAGATACTGCGCCAAGCCGTCGGACAGCATGCCCATGCGCAGCACTTCGTCCGGCAGATGCACGCCGAAATACAGCATCAAGACCACCAGCGCCACCAGGCTCTTGACCGTCAGCGACACCGAAAAAGCATTCATCTGCGGCGCATACCGCGAGAGCAACCCAAGCAGCGCCTCGCTGACCAGCAAGGTCGCCACCACCGGCGCACTGATGACCAGGGTCTTGCTCACCAGTGCATCGAGCAATGAATAGAGTGCAGGCAGGTGCAGCTCACAACTGCTCGCTGGCGCGCAAAGGCGATAACTGTGGCCGACGGTTTCGAGCATCAACAACAGGCCGCCACCTTCGAGATAAACCGCCGCGGCAAACAACTGGAGAAAATTCGCCAACTCCGAGGTGTCGACACCGTTGGCCGGGTCCACCGTGCTGCTGAGCATGGCCCCGCGCTGGTTGTCGATCAGGTTGCCCATGGCATGCAGCACCCAGAACGGCCAGCCCAGCAGCACGCCCAGCAGCACACCAATACCCGCCTCGCGCAGCACCAGACCGGGGAACGCCACGCTGTCGAGGGCTGGCGTAGGCACGCCGACGTAGCGCCAGAAGCCCAGCGCCACCAGCACGATCACCGCCTGGCGCGTGACACCGGTCAGCACGCTGCCATTGAGAAACGGCAACATGAAGAAAATCGGCGCCAGACGCGCCACGCCCAACACCGCCGCAGCGAACCAGGCGTACAGCTCGAAGAACAACGTCAACGACATCGGCCTAACTCAACGCCAGGCGAATGACTTCACGACTGAAATCCAGCAAGGTTTCGCCGTACCAGCCCGAAAGCAGGAACAGGCACGCCGCCACCGCCAACAGCTTGAAGCCAAACGGCAGCGTCTGCTCCTGCAGCTGCGTCACGGTCTGGATCAACCCGACCACCAGGCCGACCACCGTGGCAACGATGATCGGCCAGGCCACCATCAGCAGGATCAGGTACAGGGTTTTGTTGCCGGCATAGACCAGATCGTTCATCGGTGCACCTAGGCCAGCAAGGTCAGGTATTGCTTGACCAGCCCGGTCGACAGCAACGCCCAGCCGTCCAGTGCGACAAACAACACCAGTTTGATCGGCACGGAAATAATCACCGGGCTCATCATCATCATGCCCAGTGCCAGCAGGATGCTGGAGATCACCAGGTCGACGATCACAAAGGGCAGGTACAGATAGAAGCCGATCTTGAAGGCACTTTTGATTTCACTCAGCGCATAGGCCGGCAGCAGCGAAAACAGCGAGGCCTCAACCTCTTCATCGGCAGGCAGGCCCGCGTCGGTTTCAGCCTGGAACGCCTGGGCCCGCTCGAAAAACTGCGCCAGCTCCGGGTCGGTGTACTTGCGCAGGTAATCCTTGTAGCTGCCCAGGCCGTTCTCGGCGAAGTCCACCACCGACGCAATGTCGGTAAAGGTCACCGCCTCGGTCTTGTAGTAGTCATGGCCCTGCTTCATGACCGGCGTCATGACGAAAATCGCCAGCATCAGGGCAATCGCATTGAGCGCCATGTTCGATGGCACCTGCTGCAGGCCCAACGCGTTGCGCACGATGACGAAGACGATGGAGAACTTGATGTAGCAGGTGCCCGCCGCCACCAGGAACGGCAGCAGCGAAGCGAACCCCAGCAGCGCGATCAGCGAGACGTCATTCATCGGCGCCCGCTCGATAGACCTTGAACAACTCGACCCCCAACTGGCCGTCCAACTGCACCAGTTCCCCTTGGGCCACCGGCTTGCCGTTGGCGCGCACCTCGATGTGCCGCGCGGCATCTTCGGCCAACGGGATGAGTTGTCCCTCGATGATGCGCGACAGCGTTGCCAGGTCGGTTTGATGGGTGGCGAGCAGGAATTCCAGGCGCACCGGCAGCGCGCCCAGGTCGATGGCCGCGCCAGACTCCGGCGGCTGCTCTGGATCGGCATCGGTCACAGTCGGTTGCATGTGTAGCCCCTCTTGGGTAAAGGTAAAAGTGCCGAGGCAACGGTCGGCCAGGCAGCACCGTTGAGTGCACTGGACGACGCGCAGGACATCGCCCTCACCCAGGCGTCTGCGGCTGGCAAGACTCAGGTGGCTGACGCCGAGAACCAGTTCCAGGTGCAACGGCAATTCATCCAGCCATGAGTCGGCGTCCAAGCGCTCGCTGGCGAGACGTGCCGGCGGCAGTTGCAGCAACCAAACCCGTCCCCGAGGGGTGTCCAGCCATGGCAGGTCGCGGGTTGGCAATCGCGCCGGGGCGACGCCGTCGATGTCGGACAACGCCCGGTAGTGCAGCTCATCCACCTCCAGCAGCAAGGGACGCGGCGCGGCGCGAAACAATCCGAGGACATTCGTCCACGACGTTTCGCTCGTCAGCAAAGACCGCAACTGTGGAAGCGCGCGATGCAGCCAATCATGGGCCACGATCAGCCCCTGCCACTCGCCGCCGTCACCCTGGGCGCAAAACCGCAAATAGCCGGAGCGCTCTGGCACCTTGCCCAACCCCGCGTCGCGCCCGGCACGCCGCCAGCGTTGAATCGCCTGGGCCTGGGCATGCGCCAAAAGGTCGACCCGCCGTAACTGCAACGCGCTCATGCCGGACGCTCGCCCTGTTCGTCCTGCTCCTCATCCGGCGCCTGATGCGAGCCCTGGCGCGGCTGCTCGCCGCCACTGTCAGCCAGGCGCCAGGCTGGCTCCCGGGCCAGCTCGAAAGGTGCCTTGAGCTGCTCGAGCACCAGGGCATTGCTTGGGCTGAGCGTCAGGTTCCGAGTGGGCTCTTCAGGCAGCCGGCTGATCGTGATCTGTCCACTGGCGGCCCCTCGACTGAACGGTATTTGCAGCAAGCCCCGGCCCGTGTCCGGCAAGGCCTCGACCATGGCCTCAAGCGCTGGCGGCGGCGCTGGCGGTAGCGCTGGTGCAGGCAGCGCCGACGGTGCAACCGGTGACCCATGGCGCGCGCCCTGAAAACTCAACGGCGCTTGGGGCAACTGTTCGTCGATACGGGGGGCCGACCGTGCACGGGGAACAATGACAGGGGCCATTGGTTGCGGCTCGATCGACACCCCATCCCTCGGCACTGTGGCTTTATCGATGACAGCAACAACAGGCTGCAGGCGTTGCGGTAACGGGCGTTGCGTGGGCTCGCTGAACATTGGACCTGCTTGTGGCACAGCCATTGTTTCCCGGGCGGGCAATCGTCTGCCATCGGGTTCAACCGCCCGCGTTTCCCGGGCAATCGGCTGCGCTTCATCACGATCGAGCGCCTGCGTTTCCTGCCCCACGCTCATCGCCTGCCAGGCCGGCACACGGGCGGTTTCCATCGGGGGCCGCTGCTGCCGAACCAGCGCAACCACAAGGTCCAGCACGCCTTGCGGCAGCTCATCCTCCGCCACCGGGATGAGCAGGTCTTGCAGCTCATCCAGCGGGTCTTCGTCGACCGGTTCCAAGGCGTGGACCAGACGGGTTGGTGGCACACAGACCTCTTTCATCGCCGAACTCCAATCAACTCTTCCAGCTCTCGTTCTTCGCGACGCACCGCCTCCAACCGTTGCCCACGCAACAGCTGCTGAACAGCGCGCTCATAGTTGTCGTGTTTGCGTTGCAGCCCGCGCAGTTGTTCGCGCTGCACCTGCAGCTGTTGCTCGACCTGTCGGCGCTGTTGATCCACGCGGTCACGCTCGACGCGCAGCAGATCGATGCGCCGCCGAATGACCGCCTGGGTGCGCAACAGCGCCAACAACTGCCCGTGATCCAGCACACAGTCATTGGCCCGATGGCTGCTCAACAAACGTTGCAGCGCAGCCTCCTGTTCCTCGAAACCGGACTGTTCCTGCAACAGCGGCTGCAACTGACGCTGGACACGCAACAGCGCCTGCTCGCCGCGTTGCCGACGAAACTGACTGAAGGCCAGCAGGCGCCGTCGATCAAGCAATGAGTTCATGCAGGCTCCGCAAGGTTTCATCCGGTTCAACGCATTGATCCGTCGGCTGCCGCAGCCACTGGCTGAGGGCTTCGCGACGTTGCAGCGCGTGGTCATTGGCCGCGTCCACGCCCGGGCTGTACTCACCCATGTCGAGAAACACCTGCAGTTGTTCCAGACGCGCCAGGGTGTCCCGGGTCGCGGCCGCCAGTTGCCGGACCTGTGGCGAGGTGACTTGCGTCGCCACCCGGCTGACGCTGCGCAAGACATCGATGGCCGGGTAGTGCCCCTTGGCAGCCAGGGCCCGGCTGAGGTAGACGTGGCCGTCGAGAATGGAGCGAATCTCCTCGGCGATCGGGTCCGGCTCGTCGTCACTTTCCAGCAGCACCGTGTACCAGGCGGTGATGCTGCCCGACGCGGTCACACCCGGACGTTCGAGCAAGCGCGGCAAGGCATCGAACACCGAGGCCGGATAACCGCGCCGCGCCGGTGCTTCACCGGCCGCCAAGGCCAGGTCGCGGCGAGCGCGGGCGTAGCGCGTCAACGAGTCCAGCAACAACACCACGCGCCGGCCCTGGTCGCGAAAGTACTCGGCAATGGTGGTGGCCTGCAGCGCCGAGTTGCAGCGATCCACCGAGGAAAAATCCGACGTGGCGTACACCACCACGCAACGGGAATGCTGGGGCGACTGGCGCAAATGCTCAATGAACTCGGTCACTTCGCGCCCGCGCTCGCCAATCAGGCCGATCACGAAAACATCCGCGTCGGTGTGTTCGATCAGCATGTTGATCAAGGTGGTTTTGCCGGAGCCGGCGGCGGCAAAAATGCCGATGCGCTGGCCGACACCGCAGGTCAGTAAACCGTCGATGACCCGAATGCCGGTGCGCAAGGGCTCCGCCACCGGGCGCCGTTGCTGGTACGACGGCGGGTCGGCATCCACCGGACAGTCCCGCAAGGCAACCGCTGTCGACGGCGCCAGGCGCTCGACGATAACGCCCTGGGGATCGACCACACTGCCGAGCAAGGCGTCACTGCAGGTCAGTTGCAGGGTCGAACCAGTGGGCACGATCATCGACTCCCGGGACAAGCCTTTCGCCTCGCCCAGCAAACTGAGCAGCACCGCACCAGGCTTGAAGCCGATGACCTGCGCCCGGGCGGCAACCTGGGGCGAACGCCAATGCCGGCGCACTTCACAGATTTCGCCGACCACCACCTCCCGCAGCGCCGCTTCGATCAATGGGCCGCTCAAGCGCAAGGGATGGGCCGCGAGCCGTTCCAGCCGCAGGCTCATCGACGCAGGATGTCCAACAGCCGTTCAATGGCTTGCACGAAGGAATCCAGCGCTTGGGCCAAGTGCTCGGCAGCGTTCAAGGCATAGGCGCTGGCCATAAAACGCAACTCCAGCCGCCCTTCGACTTCGCACAAGTGCAATTGCCCGGTACGGGAAAACGGGTTGCCTTCGAGCAGGAACTGCAGCAGGTCGAAAGCACAATAATTCAATGACGATGGTGTCGCTTCGGCGACCGCTGCCCAGACCCACACATCACCTTCCACCTCAGCCACACTGATATCCGGCAGATTCTTCATCTGCATTTCTATCGTGCTGTGGCTGTCGAAATGCCCTATTTGACTGTCTACGCAGCCGCTGTGTCGCAGCGCTTCGCGTAATAGACCGGCGATATCCGTTGGTACCATTGGCAAAATTTCCTTTAAAGCGTCTTGATGACATTGACCGAGACCGTCTCGGAAACCTCACCGAACGACATCACGTCCAGCTCCCGGAAACGCCCCTCGATCAATTTCTTGATGTAGCGCCGCACATCGACCGAACACAGCAGCACCATGTCCTTGTGGGCGATGTGCACGCTGTCCAGGCCGACACTGAGGCGGTCCATCAGTTCTTCCGATTCGGCCGGTTCCAGGTTGAGGAAACTGCCGCCCGAGGTTTGCCGGATACCCCGGCGCACCACGTCTTCGAACTCCGCCGACAGCAGCAGCACGCGCAGATCGTTGCCCCGGGCAAACTTGTTGCTGATGTAGCGGGCCATGGCGCCGCGAACGTGCTCGACCAGCGCCAGCACATCCTTTTCCCGGGAGGCCCAATGGGCGAGGGTTTCGAGGATCAGCTTCATGTTGCGCACGGAGATGCGCTCGCCGATCAAGCGTTGCAGCACTTCGGCGATCTTCTGCACCGTGACGTGGCGATAGACTTCCTTGAGCAGGTCGGGGTAGCGCGCTTCCATTTCGTCGAGCAGCTGCTTGGTTTCCTGCACGCCGAAAAACTCCTGGATGTTGCGCGCCAGCAGCGTGACCAGGCAGCGATAGCATTCTTCGTCGGCAGGTCGCAGGTGATAGCCCAACTGCTGCACGCGCTCGCGGTCGGCGGCGGTGACCCAGACACCACCGAGGCGATTGCTGTCGTTGCCACGCACCAGGGCAAAGCCCAACGGCTCCAGCTGCGGCGAATAGTCCAGCAGGCGCCAGTGATCGAAATGAATATCGAACTGCTCGGCGCGCACTTCATTGATCAGCACTGCCACTTGATGGGCCGGCAACGCCTCGCTGGCCCGTAGCCGCGGTTCGGGAATGCGCAGCCCGTAATCGACGAAGAACTGGCTGCGAAAGCGCGCCGCCCAACGCTCCTTCTCCAACGCTTGCAGGCGCGCTGGGGGCACCAGTAGCATCAGGGCGATGGTTTCAGTGGCAACGTTGTCGACGTCGTCGAGCAATCCCGATTCACCCTGCGCCGCGCCTGGCTCGGCAGGTTCGCTACGGCTTTCGCCCGGGCTGGCCTGGCGCAAGGACTTGCGGTGGCGCACAAACACCACCAACCCCAGCACACTGGCAATCGAGAGGAAGGTCAGCAGCGGAAAACCGGGCAACAGGCCCACGCCCACCGCCAGCAACGCGGTGACACCGAGCACGAACGGGTTGCCCAGCATCTGGGCAAGCATGTTGCGCCCCAGGTTGCTGTCATCACCGTTGACCCGGGTGACAATGAAGCCGGCACCGATGGCAATCAGCAGCGCGGGGATCTGCGCGACCAGGCCATCGCCGATGGTCAACAGCGTGTAGGTGGACAAGGCCGTGGACATGTCCATGCCCAATTGCCCGACGCCGATAGCCATGCCGCCGATGAAGTTGACGAAGATAATGATGATGCCGGCGATGGCATCGCCCTTGATGAATTTCATCGCCCCGTCGAAAGAACCGTACAACTGGCTTTCACGCTCCAGCACGCTGCGTTTTTCCCGCGCCTGGGCCGCATCGATGGCACCGGCCTTGAGGTCGCCGTCGATACTCATCTGCTTGCCGGGCATGCCGTCCAGGGAAAAGCGCGCCGCCACTTCGGCGACCCGTTCCGAGCCTTTGGTGATCACGATGAACTGGACAATGGTGACGATGGAAAAAATCACGAAACCCACCACCAGGCTTTCGCCGATCACGAAGTCGCCGAACGACGCGATGATCTCGCCGGCATCGGCCTGGCTGAGAATCAGTCGGCTGGTGCTGATCGACAGCGCCAGCCGGAACAAGGTCGTCAACAGCAGCAGCGCCGGGAACGTCGAATAGCTGAGGATCCGTTCGATGTAGAACGAGCCCATGAACACCAACAACGAGATGACGATATTCAGGCCGATAAGAAAATCCACCAGCACCGTCGGCAAGGGGATGATCAGCATGGCGATGATCATCACCATCAAGGTGAGGATCAGCAGTTCCGGGCGCGCGCCGACATTGCGCAAGAACACGTTGAGCATTCAGGCCTGGCTCCGGGACAAGATCATGGGCGGTCACCGGGCAGTCGCTGCTCGATGAGTTCGTGGGCATAGGCGACGTCGGCCAGGCGGGTGAACTGGATGGCCAGGCGTTGCGGCGCCTCTTCATCGGCAAACAGCGGCGTCGGCAATTGCAGGCTGAGCCGACGCACGGCCTGCAACACCGCCGAGCGCTCCCGGTGGGCACTGAGCAACACCCCCTCCCCCAACGCCCCGAGCAACAGCTGGTCGAGGTCATCGGGGTAGGTCAACACGCCGAACATGAACACCAGCCAGTCGGCCTCGTGGGGGTTATGCCGGCAGAGCAGTGCATCGCCGAGCACGGCGCCGATAAACAGCGCATCGGCCGAGCGCAGGCGCTTGAGGTCGGTGACCCGGGTCAACAGTTGGCCGAACTCGATGCGTGAGCAACTGGGGTCCTGGGCGCTGATGTCGGTCAGCAGCGCGGCTTCGATGAAGGCCAGCACATTCGTGCGCTGTGCCGGGCCGTACAGGGCAATCCAGTCCTGGTAGCAACTGAGCGGGCCTTCGTCGGACTCGAGAAAATCCCGGTAGGTCTCGCGCAGCAAACCGGCCCGCACCGCCATGCTCCTGCCGAACATTCTGGCCTTGAGCGCCGCGTTGATCCCGGCGTTCATGCGCTTGGGCGAACCTTGGGCAACCACCGTCTGCAACAGCGTTTCGAGCCGCTGGCGGGTGCGGGTTTCCAGGTTCCGGCGGCGCAACAACGCCCGCAGCACCAGCGCCAAGTCGCTGTCGTCGGGGAACAGGCTGCGCGCCATTTGCAGCAACCAGGCCACGGGCTTGTCCGCCAGCCGCGCCAGGCTCAGCACCTGTCGTGCCTTGGGTACGGTGTCGTCCTCGAGCACGCGTTCGAAGGTGTCGGTCAGCGTCTCGGACTTGAGTTCGAACAAGCGCCGGCCACGGAACTGCGTCAGCGCCGCCGACAGCTCGTCGCTGATCTGCACGATGCGCTGCGCCACCGCCGCCGTTGCGCTGTCGTCCAGCCCCGCCTCGGCGTCGACTTGCGGTTGTGGATGTTCGGCGGCCTTCTCGGCGTTCAGCCGCGCCTGGGCAACCCGGCCACCGCTGGAAACCGTTGGCAGGATCATCGCTCTGACATCCGGAAGTACATTCGACGCACACGTTCGTGCTGCTCGGGAGTCAGCAACGGCATGCCCGTCTCCACGGGTTCAAGGGCGTCGCGGATTTCCTTGGGCTGGATCAGGAACACCCGCACCGTGTTGGCCGAGCGGTCCTGGCGATAGCTGAACAAGCGGCCGATCCACGGAATCGATCCCAACACTGGCACGCGTCCGATCTGCTCGCCATGGTCATCACGGGTGAAACCGCCCACCAGCAGGCTCTTGCCCTGGGGCACCCGCGCCACGGTACTGATGCGCGTGCGTCCGACCGTCGGCAACGCACTCTGTTGCTCACCCCGGCCGGGGTTCTCGACTTCGTTGCCGTCCTCGATATTGAGCGACATCTCGATCTCGTCCGCCTGGGCGAAACGCGGCAGTACGCTGACCAGCGTGCCGTAGGTGATGTGCTGCAGGTCAACGCTGCGCTCCCCCACCAGCGGGGCGTAGAACGTGCGGTTGTTGTCGAAGATCGCCGGCACGTTTTCCTGCGTCAGGATCACCGGTCGCGAGACCACGTTCGCCCGGTGGGTGCGCTCCAGCGCCATGACCTGGGTCACGAACGAGGCGCCGTCGAGGGTGGTGGCCGAACCGGCGTTGAGCGAGGCACTGAATTGCCCGCCGGACTTCACCGCGCCTTGCCAGTTGATACCCAACTGATTGAGTTCATCCTTGTGCAGATCGATGATCCACAGCGACAGCTCGACATGGCGTTTCGGCGTGTCCAGGGCATTGACCAGGTTCTCGATAAAGCGCACCTGCTCGGGCAGCCCCTTGACCAACAGGCTGTTGGTGTCCGGGTAGGCGACCACCCGAATGTTGCCGGCGGCCACCTCGCGCGCAATGATTCGCGGTGCCGTCGGGTCCTGGTCCGAAGAGCTGTTCGCCAGGCCTTCGAGGGGAAACACCGGCATCGCGCCTCGTGGCTGCTGGGTGGAAGGTTGGGCCACCGTTGGCTCGACCTGCTGCTTCTCGCCGCGCAACAGCGCTTCGATCACGGTGGCCAGCCCGGGAATGGTCACCTTGTCGTCGCGCAGCTCATATTTACGGTCGCTGACGAAGGTGTTGCGCACATGGATGACGCCAATCTGCTGCTTGCCCAGCAACAGCTCCGAGCGCTGGTTGTCCATCAACCCGGCCGCTTGCACCACCAGGTCGACATACATCGGCGGACCCGACACATGGAAGGTCCGCAAACCGTCGTGGCGCAGCGGATAACGCGCATCGTGCAAGCCCGAACGCCCCAGGAACGCCTGGAGCTTGGCGACGGTCAGGGTCTGCAGCGACATCATCGCGCTCTTGATTTCCGAGGCGTCATACAAATAGATCGCCTGGCCATCGCTGTACCAGATCAACCCCATCTGCACGCTGACTCGCTCGAAGGTCCGTTGCGGCGTGCGCAGGTCGAACGTACCGCCAATGCGCTTGGCCGCCGCGGCCTTGCTGACGATCACCGGCTTGCCCAATGACCCGGACAGCTCGCTGAAAAAGGTCCGCGCGCTCTGTTCGCGAGCCTCGAAGGTATAGACATCGGCCCTTGCGGCACCGGATGCGAGCAGCATCACAGCACTAAGGCAGACGAATAAAAGGGATGGGGATAACGGTTGGCGGCTCATCGGCTCACTTGCCTGGAAGGTAGGTGATATCCGCCAGGCTGCTGGGTGCGAAACCCACCAGTTCGCGGATCTCCTTGGAAAAATGTGACGACGAAGCAAAGCCGAACTCCAGCGCGACATCGGTCAACGAGCCGTCCTGAAGGCTCATGTTCAACAGCGCCTGGGCCGTGCGCCAGCCACGCAAGGCCGGCTTGGCGGCAGAGCCCAGGGCTTGGCGACAGAGCCTGCGAAAATGCGAAACCGATACGCCGTAGCGTTGCGCCAGCGTGTTCAGTTTTTCGCTGTGGGTGCCTTGCTCCAGAAGGAAACGCACGAGCCCGTAGCTCTCGTGATGACGCAACAGACGAGCAACGGCGTGATAGGCCGCGGCACCGTCCATCGCCTGGCCGATGTACCAGCGTTCGAGCCGTTGCGGCGAACGGACGGTTTCGCCCGCCACCGGCAACAAGGCCCATGGCTCCGCGTGCAGCCGTTGCCCGGCATCCACCAGGACATCGCTCATGTCCAGGAACGCCTGCAGCTTGACCAACGTCGCTTCGCAAACCGGCGTGACATGCAACTCGCCGCCACTCAAGCGTAGCGAATCGCTCTGCACCACCAAACCCTCCCAACCGACGGGCAGGCAGTGACTGCGGCCCAACCGCCCGGCGCTCAGTTGAACCTGGGCCCGGGCCACGCGCAGGTGCAGCACGCGCTCACCCAGATCGGGCAATGCCGTGGCGCGAATTGTTGTGTCCTGCATGCCGTCTCCTTTGCTACGTGGCGTTGGAAGGACCGACAGGATGAAAGACCCGATGCCTGGAATCTTGATGGGAAGGTGATGAGAGCTCGGCTGGCATATGCCTTGCACCATTACTGCTCATCGGCGCCGGTGCCAAAGGCCAAATGAGTGCCAGACTGATTAAGTGGAAGGTGATGCGCGATGAATGAAGTTCCAGCCAACCCCCTGGCCTGGGTCAACGGCAGCGATGCCCCGGAAAAGAGCGCGGTCAACCTCGGGTTCATGGCCTTGAGCGACTGCGCCCCGGTCGTCGTGGCCGCTACCCAGGGCTTCGCCCAGCCCTATGGCCTGACCCTGAACCTCAAGCGCCAGGCGTCCTGGGCCAACCTGCGCGACAAGCTGGTCAGCGGTGAAATCGATGCCGCCCACAGCCTGTATGGCCTGATCTACGCGGTGCACCTGGGCATCGGCGGGGTCGCGGCGAGCGACATGGCCGTGCTGATGGGGCTGAACCAGAACGGCCAGAGCATCAACCTGTCCCATGGCTTGCAGGCCCAAGGCGTGACCAGTCCTGAAGCACTGGAACGGCACGTGCACCAAACTCGCCCGAAACTGACCTTCGCCCAGACTTTCCCCACCGGCACCCACGCCATGTGGCTCTATTACTGGCTCGCCGCCCAGGGCATCCACCCGTTGTCGGATGTCGACAGCGTGGTCGTGCCTCCGCCGCAAATGATCGCGCACCTGCAAGCCGGGCGTATCGACGGGTTTTGCGTCGGCGAGCCCTGGTGCGCCAGCGCGGTGAAGCAGAACCTCGGTTTCACCCTGGCGACCACCCAGACCATCTGGCCCGATCACCCGGAAAAAGTCCTCGGTTGCACCCGCGCGTTCGTCGAGCAATACCCCAATACCGCCCGGGCCCTGGTGATGGCGATCCTCGAAGCCAGCCGCTTCATCGAACAAAGCAGCGAAAACCGTCGCAGCACCGCGCAACTGTTGACTGCGCCCGAATACCTCGACGCCCCGCTGGACTGCATCGAGCCGCGCCTGCTGGGGATTTATGCCGACGGCTTGGGCAACAGCTGGCAGGATCCCCACGCCATGCGCTTTCATGGCAACGGCGAGGTGAACCTGCCGTACCTGTCGGACGGCATGTGGTTCATGACCCAGTTCCGCCGCTGGGGCCTGCTGCGCGAAGACCCGGATTACCTGGCCGTGGCCCAGGGCGTCCAGCAACTCAAGCTGTACCGCGAAGCCTGCGCGGCGCTCGACATCGCGTCCCCGCGCCAGGACATGCGCAGCAGCCAACTGATCGACGGCACCACCTGGGACGGCTCGGACCCGGCCGGGTACGCCCGCAGCTTCAAACTGCACGCCTTGAGCGATGCGGCTCCCCTTCTCGCCAGCCGCTGACAGGAGCCACGACCATGCTGCGTATCCTGCTGATCAACGACACCGCGAAAAAAGTCGGTCGCCTCAAGGCTGCCCTGATTGAGGCCGGGTTCGAAGTGATCGACGAGTCCGGCCTGACCATCGACCTGCCAGCGCGCGTCGAAACGGTGCGTCCGGACGTGATCCTGATCGATACCGAGTCACCCGGGCGCGATGTGATGGAGCAGGTGGTGCTGGTCAGTCGCGACCAGCCACGACCGATCGTCATGTTTACCGACGAGCACGACCCCAATGTGATGCGCCAGGCGATCAAGTCGGGCGTCAGCGCCTACATCGTCGAAGGCATCCACGCCGCGCGCCTGCAACCGATCCTCGACGTGGCCATGGCCCGCTTCGAAAGCGACCAGGCCCTGCGCGCCCAACTCCTGGCCCGGGACCAGCAACTGGCCGAACGCAAGCGCATCGAACTGGCCAAGGGCATGCTGATGAAGATGAAGGAATGCAACGAGGAACAGGCCTACACCCTGATGCGCCGCCAGGCCATGAGCCGCCAGCAGAAACTGATCCAGGTGGCGGAGCAGATCATTGCCATGAATGAGCTGCTGGGCTGAAAGCCTTGTAGCGCCAGCCCTACTAATGATCGTTCCCACGCTCTGCGTGGGAATGCCGCCAGGGACGCTCCGCGTTCCGCTTCACAAGGTGACGCAGAGCGTCACGAGATGCATTCCCACGCAGAGCGTAGGAACGATCATGACAGACCTGGCACAGATCTCGCTTAAGCAAACCCACAGGTAACCAACGGCGGTTGCCCCACCTACGACAAAGACGTCGCACACCCTTCTTGCCTCTCTGGCGATCCGGGTTGCGGCGTTTTTTTGTTTTGGCCCTTCGGGACCGGTGGTGCGACCACAGACGGCGCACTGCTCAAAGCACTGACTCATTTCTCGAGACTTTTACAGCTGAGGTGCGCGATGAATTCAAGCTTCTGGAAATCCGGCCATACCCCGACTCTGTTCGCGGCCTTCCTCTACTTCGACCTGAGCTTCATGGTCTGGTACCTGCTCGGTCCACTGGCGGTACAGATCTCTGCCGACCTGCACCTGACCACCCAGCAACGCGGCCTGATGGTCGCGACGCCGATCCTGGCTGGCGCCGTGCTGCGCTTGTTCATGGGTCTGCTGGCCGACCGGATCTCGCCAAAAACCGCCGGCATGGTGGGCCAGGTGATCGTGATCAGTGCGCTGTTCTGCGCCTGGAAACTGGGCATCCACAGCTACGAACAAGCCCTGCTGCTCGGCCTGTTCCTGGGCGTGGCCGGCGCTTCATTCGCCGTGGCCCTGCCGCTGGCCTCCCAGTGGTATCCGCCACAGCATCAGGGCAAGGCCATGGGCATCGCCGGGGCCGGTAACTCGGGCACCGTGCTCGCGGCACTGATCGCACCGGTCATGGCCGTGGCCTTCGGCTGGACCAACGTGTTCGGCTTCGCGCTGATCCCGCTGGTGCTGACCCTGGTCATCTTCGCCTGGTTGGCCAAGAACGCCCCCGAGCGGCCAAAAGCCAAATCCATGGCCGACTACCTCAAGGCCCTGGGTGACCGCGACAGCTGGTGGTTCATGTTCTTCTACAGCGTGACCTTCGGCGGCTTCATCGGCCTGGCCAGCGCCCTGCCCGGCTACTTCAACGACCAATATGGCCTGAGCCCGGTCACCGCTGGCTACTACACCGCCGCCTGCGTCTTCGGTGGCAGCCTGATGCGTCCATTGGGCGGCGCCCTGGCGGACCGTTTCGGCGGCATCCGCACCTTGCTGGGCATGTACACCGTAGCGGCCGTCTGCATCGCCGCAGTGGGTTTCAACCTGCCAAGCTCCTACGCCGCCCTGGCCCTGTTCGTCTGCACCATGCTCGGTTTGGGTGCGGGCAACGGCGCGGTGTTCCAACTGGTGCCACAACGCTTCCGCCGCGAGATCGGCGTGATGACCGGCCTGATCGGTATGGCCGGCGGCATCGGCGGCTTCGCCCTGGCGGCGGGCATGGGCGCGATCAAGCAAAGCACCGGTAGCTATCAACTGGCACTGTGGTTGTTTGCCAGCCTCGGCGTCCTGGCCTGGTTCGGCCTGCACGGCGTCAAGCGTCGCTGGAGAACCACTTGGGGTTCGGCAGCTGTCACCGCTGCTCGGGTATAAGCTGCAACCATGAGCCTGCAATTGAGTTTCGCCGAAGCCAGTGCCATCGGACCGCGGGAGGAAAACCAGGACGCCCTGCGCCTGGTCACCCCCGCCCCGGCCCTGGCCGCCAGCAAGGGTTACCTGTTCGCCATCGCCGACGGCGTGAGCCAATGCGCCGATGGCGGACTGGCCGCCCGTTCGACCTTGCAAGCGCTGGCCCTGGACTACTACTCCACGCCGCAGACCTGGGGCGTGGCCCAGGCGCTGGACCGGCTGTTGCTGGCGCAGAACCGCTGGCTGCAAGCCAACGGCGGCGGGCAACCGCTGCTCACCACCGTCAGCGCCCTGGTCCTGCGGGGCCGGCGCTTCACCCTCGCGCATGTCGGCGATTGCCGGGTCTACCGCTGGCACGCCGATCACCTGCAACGGGTCAGTGAGGATCACGTCTGGGAACAGCAAGGCATGCAACATGTGCTCAAGCGCGCCCTGGGACTTGATCAACACCTGATCCTCGACTTCCTCGACGGTGAACTGCGCACCGACGAAACCTTCGTATTGCTCAGCGACGGTGTCTGGGCAGTCCTGGGGGACACGGCCATCGCCGGCATCCTGCGCGACCAACCGGACCTGGGCCTGGCCGCGCAAACGCTGGTCAACGCCGCGCACCTGGCCGGTAGCCAGGACAACGCCAGCGCCTTGTTGGTGCGGGTCGATGCCGTGGGTGAAGCCAGCATCGGCGATGCCCTGATCCAGTTGCAGCAATGGCCCCTGCCGCCTGCGCTGAAACCGGGCCAGGTGTTCGAGGGCTGGCAGATCGAAAGCCTGCTCGGCCATAGTCAGCAATCGTTGCTCTACCGGGTACGCGACGGCCAGGGCCAACCCTGGCTGCTGAAAACCTTGCCCGTGCAGCTACGGGACGATAGCCGCGCTGGGCAGGCCTTGCTCTCGGAGGAATGGTTTCTCAAGCGCGTCGCCGGGCGGCAGTTTCCCGAGGTCCATGGTGTTCCCCAGCGCCAGCATTTGTACTACGTGATGCGAGAATATCCGGGTGCGACCCTGGCCGAGCTGTTCCACCAGGCCGGGCCGCTACCCCTGGCCCAGTGGTTGGACCTGGCGCAACGGCTGGTGCGGGCGGTAGGCCTGTTGCATCGAAGGCAGATCTACCATCGCGACATCAAGCCGGAAAACCTGCACCTGGGCGACGACGGGGAATTGCGCCTGCTGGATTTCGGCCTGGCCTACTGCCCGGGCCTGTCCGAGGACCAGGCCAACGTCTTGCCCGGCACCCCCAGCTACATAGCTCCGGAAGCTTTCGGCGGCACCGCACCCACGGCGCAGCAGGATTTGTATGCCGTCGGCGTGACCTTGTATTTCCTCCTGACCGGGCACTATCCCTACGGCGAAATCGAAGCCTTCCAACGCCCGCGCTTTGGCGTGCCGGTCAGTGCCAGCCGCTATCGGCCAGACCTGCCCGAATGGCTCGGGCAAAGCCTGGACCGCGCCGTCGCAGCGGATCCGGAGCAGCGTTTTGAAACCGCCGAGGAATGGTTGTTGCTGCTGGAACAGGGCGAGCGCCGCAGCTTGAGCGTCAGGCCCAGGCCGTTGCTGGAAAGAGAGCCGCTGAAGGTCTGGCGGACGTTGGCGCTGGTGTCGTTGGTGGTGAATCTGGTGCTGTTGTTTCTAGTGTTTCACTCATAACAACCGTGGCGAGGGAGCTTGCTCCCGCTGGGCTGCGAAGCAGACCCAAAAAACAGGCAACCGCTGCGCGCTTGAGCGGGAGCAAGCTCCCTCGCCACAAAAGCTTTCTCGCCAGCCCTTCCACGCTCCATTACCGGGCAACACGCTTTGATACGGTGCAATAAATCCCTCCCCAATCCGCTCAAGCAGCCCGCGGCTCAATAAATCCGCACCTTCGAGCCAGTTGGCACAACCACTGCATACCCCCTATCAACATACATAAGGCAACGCCTCCAACGATGAAGGCGGTGCTTCCCGAGAGAACGGGACCAGGACAAAGGCGTCCTCGCTAGCTTGCTAGCGGGACGCCTTTTTTTGTTTTCGTAAAAATGACCGAGCCAGTCCGATCGCCGTGATAAAGCGGACCTGAGCTTGCGGAGAACCCTGATGAAGAAACTCAAACTGGTGATGATCGGCAACGGCATGGCCGGGGTTCGAACCCTCGAGGAACTGCTCAAGCTGAGCAACGAGCTGTACGACATCACGGTGTTCGGCGCCGAGCCCCACACCAACTACAACCGCATCCTGCTCTCGCCGGTGCTGGCCGGTGAGCAGACGTTCGAAGAGATCGTGCTCAACGACCTGAGCTGGTACCTGGACAACAACATCAAGCTGCTGCTCAACCGAAAAGTGGTGGAGATCGACCGGGTCAAGCGTCGGGTCATCGCCGAAGACGGCAGCGAAGCCGAATACGACCGCCTGCTGATCGCCACCGGCTCCACACCCTTCATCCTGCCGATTCCTGGCAACACCCTGGAAGGCGTGATCGGTTACCGCGACATCGCCGACACCCAGGCGATGATCAATACCGCCAAGACCCACAAGCACGCGGTGGTGATCGGCGGTGGCCTGCTCGGCCTGGAAGCGGCCAACGGCTTGAAGCTGCGGGGCATGGACGTGACTGTCGTCCACATCGGTGAATGGCTGTTGGAACGGCAACTGGACAAGACCAGCGGCCAACTGCTGCAGACCGCCCTGGAAAGCCGTGGCCTGAAATTCCGCCTCAGCGAACAGACCCAGGCCTTGCACGACGCCGGCAATGGCCGGGTCGGCTCGGTCCAGTTCAAAAACGGCGACATCATCCCCGCCGACCTGGTGGTGATGGCCGCCGGCATCCGTCCCAACACCGAACTGGCGGAAAAATCCGGCATCCCGTGCAACCGCGGGATCCTGGTCAACGACACGATGCAAACCTACGACCCGCGCATCTACGCCATCGGTGAATGCGCCAGCCACCGCGGCACCGCCTACGGCCTGGTGGCGCCGTTGTTCGAACAGGCCAAGGTCTGCGCCAACCACCTCGCGCAACTGGGCTTCGCCACTTACAAGGGTTCGGTCACCTCGACCAAATTGAAGGTCACCGGCATCGATTTGTTCTCCGCCGGTGACTTCATGGGCGGCGAAGGCACCGAGACCATCACCCTTTCCGACCCCATCGGCGGCGTCTACAAAAAGCTGGTGATCAAGGATGACGTACTGGTCGGCGCCTGCCTGTACGGCGATACGGCAGACGGCGGCTGGTATTTCCGCCAGATCCGTGAGAACCACGGCATCAGCGAGATCCGCGATCACCTGATGTTTGGAGAAAACGCACTCGGAGACGTCGGCCACCAGGGCCAGGACAAAGCCATGAGCATGGCCGACACCGCCGAAGTCTGCGGCTGCAACGGCGTGTGCAAAGGCACCATCGTCAAGGCGATCCAGGAACACGGGTTGTTCAGCGTTGATGACGTGAAAAAACACACCAAGGCCGCCAGTTCCTGCGGCTCCTGCGCCGGCCTGGTTGAGCAGATCCTGATCAACACCGTCGGCGGTGCGGCGGACGTCAAGCCGAAAAGCGAGAAAGCCATCTGCGGTTGCAGCGACCTCAACCATGGCCAGATCCGCCAGGCGATCCGCGACCAGCATTTGCTGACCATCGCCGGGGCCATGAGCTACCTGAACTGGCGCACCCCCAACGGCTGCGCCACCTGCCGCCCGGCGTTGAACTACTACCTGATTTCCACCTGGCCTGGCGAAGCTCACGACGACCCACAGTCGCGCCTGATCAACGAACGCGCCCACGCCAACATCCAGAAAGACGGCACCTACTCCGTGGTCCCGCGGATGTGGGGTGGCGTGACCAACCCTTCGGAACTACGGCGCATCGCCGACGTGGCCGACAAGTACAACGTGCCCATGGTCAAGGTCACCGGCGGCCAGCGCATCGATTTGCTGGGAATCAAGAAGCAGGACCTGCCCGGCGTGTGGAAAGACCTCGACATGCCGTCCGGCCACGCCTACGGCAAGTCCATCCGCACGGTGAAGACCTGCGTCGGCAGCGAGTTCTGCCGCTTCGGCACGCAGAACTCCACCCAACTGGGCATCGAGCTGGAGCACGACCTGTTCAACATGTGGTCACCGCACAAGGTGAAACTGGCCGTCTCCGGTTGCCCACGCAACTGCTCGGAAGCCGGCATCAAGGACGTCGGCATTATCGGCGTCGACTCCGGCTGGGAGATGTACATCGGCGGCAACGGCGGGATCAAGACCGAAGTCGCGGAGTTTTTCGTCAAGCTCAAGACTGCCGAAGAAGTGCGCGAATACAACGGCGCCTTCCTGCAGCTGTACCGCGAGGAAGCCTTCTACCTCGAACGCACCGTGCATTACATGCAGCGGGTCGGCATGGAGCACATCAAGAAAGCCGTGCTGGAAGATCCGGTTCGACGCAAGGCGCTCCATGAACGCCTGAAGTTTTCCCTGTCGCTGGAACAAGACCCGTGGAAACAGCGCCTGGAACAACCCCAGCTGAAGAAAGAGTTTGAGGTCATTCCCGTGAAAAACCTGGAGGTGCCGGCATGAACTGGCTGGATATCTGCGCACTGGAAGAGATCAATATCCTTGGTTCGCGCATCATCAACGGCCCGAAAGGCGACATCGCGATTTTTCGTACCAGCGACGATGAAGTGTTCGCCCTCGATGATCGTTGCCCGCACAAGGGTGGCCCACTGTCCCAAGGGTTGGTCTACGGCAAGCGCGTGGCCTGCCCGCTGCACAACTGGCAGATCGACCTGGAAAGCGGCCAGGCCCAGGCCCCGGACGTGGGCTGCGCCCATCATCATTCGGCCCGGGTCGAGAACGGCCGGGTGCAGTTGGCACTGCGGGACGCAAGCTGATGAACCGCCAGACCACTGCCTCGACCTGCTGTTATTGCGGGGTCGGTTGCGGCGTCCTGATCGAGCATGACGACGAGCGCATCCTCGGCGTCAGCGGCGATCCCGCCCATCCGGCCAACTTTGGCAAACTGTGCAGCAAGGGCTCGACCCTGCACCTGACGGGCGACCTCGCCGCCCGCGCGCTCTACCCCGAGTTGCGCCTGGGCAAAGGCCTGGCCCGGGCCCGCACCAACTGGGACAGCGCCCTGGATCACGCCGCCAGCGTCTTCGCCGAGACCATCGCCGAACACGGCCCGGACAGCGTGGCGTTCTACATCTCCGGCCAATTGCTGACCGAGGATTACTACGCCTTCAACAAGCTCGCCCGGGCATTGGTGGGCACCAACAACATCGACAGCAATTCGCGGCTGTGCATGTCCTCCGCCGTGGTGGGCTACAAGCGCAGCCTCGGCGCCGACGCCCCGCCCTGCAGCTACGAAGACCTGGAATTGAGCGACTGCGTGATGATCGTCGGCAGTAACATGGCCTACGCCCATCCCATCCTCTTTCGCCGTCTCGAAGAGGCTAAATCCCGCCGGCCGCAGATGAAAATCATCGTCATCGACCCCCGGCGCACCGACACTTGCGACCTGGCGGACCTGCACCTGGCGATCCTACCGGGCACCGATGTCGCCTTGTTCCATGGGATTTTGCACTTGCTGCTGTGGGAAGACTGGGTCGATCGCGACTTCATCAAGGCCCACACCGAAGGCCTGGCCGACCTGAAAAATCTGGTACGTGATTACACCCCGAGCATGGTCGCCCAGCTGTGCGGTATCAGCGTCGAGCAACTGCAGCAGTGCGCCGAATGGGTCGGCACGTCGCCGAGTTTCCTGTCGTTGTGGTGCATGGGTTTGAACCAGTCCACCGCCGGTAGCGCGAAAAACAGCGCCCTGATCAACCTGCACCTGGCCACCGGGCAGATCGGCCGTCCAGGTGCGGGGCCGTTCTCGTTGACCGGTCAGCCCAACGCCATGGGTGGACGAGAAACCGGCAGCCTGTCGAACCTGCTGCCGGGCCATCGTGAAGCCGCCAACCCGGAGCACCGTGCCGAAGTCGCCCACTACTGGGGTGTCGAGCAACTGCCCGCCACCACTGGCTTGAGCGCCATCGAGCTGTTCGAGCAGGTGCGCAGCGGCAAGATCAAGGCCTTGTGGATCGCCTGCACCAACCCTGCCCAATCGATGCCGGACCAGACCGCGGTACGTGAAGCCCTGCAAGCCTGTCCATTCGTGGTGTTGCAGGAAGCTTTCCGGACCACCGAAACCGCCGCGTTTGCCGACCTGCTGCTGCCAGCGGCCAGTTGGGGCGAGAAAGAAGGTTCGGTGACCAACTCCGAACGGCGCATTTCCCACGTCCGCCGGGCCATCGCCGCACCGGGTGAAGCACGTGCGGACTGGGCAATCACCGTGGATTTCGCACAACGCCTGGAAAAACACCTGCGCCCGGGCCAGCCCAGCCTGTTCGCCTTTGAAAGCCCGGCCCAACTCTTCGATGAATACAAACAGCTGACCCGTGGCCGCGACCTGGACTTGTCCGGCATCAGCCATGCCCTGATCGATCAACTCGGCCCTCAGCAATGGCCCTTCCCGGACGGCGCCACGGTCGGGACGGCGCGCCTGTACGTAGACGGGATTTTTCCGACCGACAGCGGCCGGGCACGGTTTGTGGCCGACCCCTATCGCGCCGCCAAGGAACTGCGTGACGCCCGCTACCCGTTGACCCTGAACACCGGCCGCCTGCGCGACCAATGGCACGGCATGAGCCGTACCGGTACTGCCGCGCAGTTGTTTGGTCATGTGAACGAAGCGGTGCTCAGCCTGCACCCCGACGAACTGCAACGCCATCGCCTGCAAGCGGGCGACCTGGTCAGCCTCAAGAGCCGTCGCGGCAGCGTGATCGTGGCCGTGGACAGCGACGACAGCGTGCGTCCCGGCCAGGCCTTCCTGCCCATGCACTGGGGCGACCGGTTCCTCAAGGGCGGCGTGAACACCCTGACGCAACCAGCCTTCGATCCCTTGTCGAAACAACCGGAACTCAAGCACAGCGGCGTGCGCCTGGAACCGGTGAACCTGCCTTGGCAGCTTTTCGCCTTGATCGAAGGCGATGTTCAACAACATCTGGAGGCCCTGCGCCCCCTGTGTGAGGCATTTTCCTACGTCAGCCTGAGCCTGACTGGTCGTGAGCGTCCCGCGTTGCTGATTCGCGCTGCCAGCGCCGTTGCCCCTGAACCGCAACTGCTCCAGGCCATCGACGAACAACTGGGCCTGATCGATGGGCCGGTGCTGGCCTATGACGACCCGCGTCGCGCCATCGGTAAACGGGTGCGCATCGAAAACGGCCGCATCACCGCTATTCGCCTGGCCGGCGAAACCTTGGCCCGCCACTGGTTGCAAAACCTGTGGCTGGAAGGTCGTGCCGATGAACAACTGCGGCGCTGGCTGCTGGCGCCTTTGAGCGCGCCGCCGGGCAACGTCGGCGCCGCAACGGGTGGCAGTAAAACGCTGTGCAACTGCATGAACGTCAGCCAGCGTGCGATCTGCGCAGGCATCGAACGTGGCCTGGACTTGCAGGGGCTCAAACAGGAACTGGGCTGTGGCACGCAATGCGGCTCCTGCGTACCGGAAATCAAGCGCCTGCTGGTTGCCACTGCGCAACCGCTGGCGGCTATCTCGTGAGGAAAACACTATGAACGCAAAAGTCTGGCTGGTGGGTGCAGGTCCCGGTGACCCTGAATTGCTGACCCTCAAAGCCGTGCGCGCCCTGGGCGAGGCCGACGTGGTGCTGATCGACGATCTGGTCAACGCCGCGGTGCTGGAGCATTGCCCCGATGCGCGCATCATTGCCGTGGGCAAGCGCGGCGGCTGCCGCTCCACGCCCCAGGCCTTCATTCATCGATTGATGCTGCGTTATGCCCGCCAAGGCAAATGCGTGGTGCGTCTCAAGGGCGGCGACCCGTGCATCTTCGGCCGCGGCGGTGAAGAGGCGCAGTGGCTGCGCGAGCAGGGTGTCGAAGTGGAGATGGTCAATGGCATCACCGCCGGCCTCGCGGGGGCGACCCAGTGCGATATTCCACTGACCCTGCGCGGGGTTGCCCGGGGCGTGACGCTGGTGACGGCCCACACCCAGGACGGCAGCAGCCTGAACTGGCAAGCCTTGGCGCAAAGCGGCACGACGCTGGTGGTGTACATGGGCGTGGCGAAGCTGAGCGAAATTCGTGAGCAATTGCTGGCCGGCGGCCTGGCGGCGGACACACCCGTGGCCATGATCGAAAACGCCTCCCTGCCCCACCAGCGTGACTGCCGCAGCGACCTGGCCTCGATGGAAGCCGATGCCAGCACCTTTCAACTCAAGAGCCCGGCGATCCTGGTGATTGGCGCAGTGGCCGGCGCTGCCGAACGGGCCGCCTCCCCACCGGCCTGGGCCCAGGTTTCAGCTCTCTGACATACAACCCCTACCAAATGTGGGAGCGAGCTTGCTCGCGATTGCAATGTATCAGCAGCCTGGATGGTGACTGACACACCGCAATCGCGAGCAAGCTCGCTCCCACAATGGGATCGGAGTACGACTGGGAGAGCCAGGTCGGCTGTCAGGCCGCTTTCGCGAGCAAGCTTTGCTCCCACAGATCGGATGGGTGTACGACCGGGAGAGCCAGGTCGGCTATAAGGCCGCCTCGGGGTGGACGTTGATCTGGGGCGCCCCGTTAACCACGCTGGCCGAACGCAGGTATTGCGTAGTGGGCATCCCGGCATGGATGCCGGGATAGCCGCGCTGGGCCATGGATGGCCCTTCGCGGCGGGCCCACGGAGCAATGCCTTCGTTCGGGCATGCCGAGCCTAGGCGAGGCACCGAGTGGTGGGGCAGAAGCGCTTTGGTTACTTTCGCGCTTTTCGAAAGTGACCCGCCGTCAGGGCGGAACCCTAAGCAGCCGTTACCGCAGCAATGGATATGTACTCAAACCAAAAATCCTGGTTAACCGTAAGGCCGCCATCGCGAGCAAGCTCGCTCCCACAGGTTCAGTGATCCAGCCCTGAGTCATAAATCCCAGGCAAAGAAAAGCCCGGCCTAGGCCGGGCTTTTCCAAAGCTGTGGGCTAATTACTTAGCTTGGGCTTCAACCTGCGCTTCTACGCGACGGTTAACTGCACGACCAGCTTCAGTGGCGTTGTCAGCAACTGGGCGGGATTCGCCGTAGCCAACAGACTGAACGCGGGACGATTCAACACCGTACTGGTTGGTCAGAACTTGCTTAACGGCGTTTGCACGACGCTCAGACAGTTTCTGGTTGTAAGCGTCAGGACCGACGGAGTCAGTGTGACCTTCAACAGTGGTGCTGGTGGATGGGTACTGCTTCATGAAGTCAGCCAGGTTCTTGATGTCGCCGTAGCTGTTAGGCTTGACAACCGACTTGTCGAAGTCGAACTTCACGTCCAGCTCAACACGTACGACTTCAGCAACAGCTGGGCAGCCATCAGCGTCAACGGTTACGTTGGCTGGGGTGTCAGGGCACTTGTCGACGTTGTCGCACACGCCATCGTTGTCGCTGTCGGAGCAGACTTCAGCCGGAGCTGGAACTGGAGCAGCAGCAGGCTTGGAGCCGCCACCGAAGTTCACACCGATACCGACGCTTGGAGCCCACTCGGTGTCGCCCTGGTCGATGTTGTACTGAGCTTCAACGCCGGCACGGGCGTAGAAGTTCTCGGTGAAGTACAGCTTGGCGCCGCCACCAACGTTAGCGAAGGTGGAACGGTTACGACCGCTGGAGCCGTTCTGACCGATGCTCTGGTCGGAGAAGCCAGCCGATACGTACGGACGCAGCATGTCACCTGGGTTGTTGAAGTGGTACAGGGCATCCAGAGCGGTGTTGGCGCCCTTGATGTTACGACCGTCGTCGGAACGTGCGTTGTGCACTTCGTCGTAGGCCAGACGCAGTTCAACGTCGTCGGTCAGGAAGTAACCAACCGAACCGCCGAACAGGTTGCCGTTGTTCTTGAAGTTACGAGCGCTGTCGAATTGTTCTTTCTTGGCGAAGCCTTCGATTTCAACTGCGCCTTGGCCTTGTGCCAGAGCGCCGAACGAAGTGGCAGCAATCAAAGAACCAATGGCAAAGCCCAAGGTGTTTTTCAGTTTCATCCGTTAAATCCCCATCTGGTGATTGTGAAGCAGTCCCGCAAACCGGGGGACAACTCGGCGGCAAGTCTATCAGAACTTGCCTACACGTAAGAGATATTTGCGCCGAACTTAAGTTTCAGCAATGCCTGCAAATTTCTCACGCAATTTGTCAAGCGCGCGCTTGTAACGCATTTTTGTCGCGCTCAAACCCATATGCATTATGTCTGCGATCTCCTGGAATTCCAGCTCTGCGACAAATCGTAGCACCAGAATTTCCCGATCGATCGGGTTCACATAGACCAGCCAACGATCGAGTCCCCCCTTCTCCTCGGGCTTGGGCGCCTTATCTTCCGACGCTTCCTCCAGAGGATCCAGGCTCAAAGCGTCCATCAAGCGACGCTTTCGCCGTTCCTTGCGATACTGCGTGATGCATTCGTTGTAGGTGATGCTGTAGAGCCAGGTCTTGAACTTCGATTTCCCCTCGAAGTTCTTCAGCCCATACAGCACCTTCAACATCACCTCCTGACAGACATCGTCAGCATCGCGATCGTTCCCAAGATATCGTGCACAAACGTTAAATAATGTTCTCTGGTAACGGCGCATCAATTCTTCATAGGCGCGCGTTACGTGAAACAGCTCGGTATGCGCGCGCGCGACCAACTCCTCATCAGAGAGATCACGGGGGTCGTAGCGCGTAGATAGCGATTGGGGTTTGTTCAAAACAAGTCGGGCCGACAGTCTAGGTCAATGTGCGCCGCAGCCTGCGATAGCAGGCATTTTGCGGCGGCATACATTAGCAGGGTTTGCCGGGTTAGCGGCTACTCACATGCTGTTCCAGCAGGATCCGATTGGAAAGCGACACCAGCTCGCCCTCCTCGGTCAGCAATGTGGTCTTCACCGTGCCAATCTCTTCGATCTGGCCTTCGACCTCGCCAACACGCACTTGTTGCCCAACCTCATACAATTCACGCACATAGATTCCCGCCAGGATCTGACCGGCGATTTCACGACTTCCCAATCCCATTGCCAGCGCAACCGCCAGACCAACGGTAATCAAAACGATCACGATCACGTGGTTGAGCAGGTCTGTCTTGACCTCCAACTGGCTGATCGCCACCGAAATACTGATGATGATCACCAGGCCCTGGGCAATTCGCCCTACGCCAGCGGCGTAGTCCAGCCCAACGCCTTCGGCCGCGCCGCGCACCAGCCCATTGGCCAGTTGCGCCAGCAGAACGCCGACCAGCAACACCAGCGCAGCACCAAAAACCTTCGGCAAATACAATGCGAGCATATCGAGCGTAGCCGAAACTCGCTCAAGGCCGAGGGATTCTGCTGCCGAAACCAGGAAAATCAGCAATACGAACCAATACACGATCTTGCCGACCAGGGTCGAGATCGGTACCTGGATGCCGCCACGGGACAGCAATTTGGTCAGGCCGGTGCCGCCCATCAGGCGATCGAGGCCCAATTTGGCGAGCAACTTGGACAGCAGCGTGTCCAGCAGCTTGGCCACGACAAAGCCCAACAGCAGCACCACCAGGGCGCCGAAGAGGTTCGGGATGAAGTTAGCTACTTTGGTCCACAACGCAGTCATCGCCGTGACGAGGCTCTGGGTCCAGAGATCAAGTTCCATATTCAATCAGCCTTATCAGCGGTGCGAGTAACAGGTTTACGGCGGGAAACCGGCGAGAGATGGGCCGATCCGTTATTCAGGGCGATCATCAGCGCGGGCAACCAGCGGCCCAGCAGGCTGAACAGATCGCCCGCGCCGACCTGGCGGTTGGCGGTTTTCAGTACACGTCCCAGGCATGCATCGTCGTCCCGGCTGGACGGCGAAGCCTTGAGCATGTCGCGCAAAGACTGTTCAAACGGATCGTGCATACGCACCTCTCGTGATGTCTGTGGAAGACGCGATCAAATTTCGTCGGGTCACATGAAACCCCATCACACCCAGCGCAAACGGCGAAACAACCACCACTGGCCCAGCGCCACGCAGATCATCAGCAGGCAGGCGACCATGAAACCGTAGGGGCTTGCGGAAAACGGAATGCCGCCGACATTGATACCCAGAAGGCCGGTGAGAAAACTCATCGGCAGGAAAATCCCGGTGACGATACCGAAGCGGTACATGGTGCGGTTCATGCGCACCGAAAGACGTCGGTCTTCGGCCTCCAGCACAAGCCCCACGCGCTCTCGAGTCAATTCCAGCTCCTCGAGGTAACGGGTCAGGCTGTTGTTCAATTCGTTCCAGTAGTCACCGTCATCGTCGCAGAACCATGGCAGTTTGAGCCGCGTCATCTGGCCGAAAATGTCCCGCTGTGGCGCCAGGAATCGCTTGAGCCCGGCAGCCCTTCGACGGATGTGCAAAATGGCGTCGTGCTCGGGAGTATACCGTTCGTCGGTATCGAGTTTTTCTTCCTCGCCATCGACGATTTCGGAGAGACAGGTGACCAGGTCCTGCACCTTATTGGTGAGGTATTGCGCCATGTAGAGGATGAGTTCGGACGCCGTCTTCGGGCCCTTGCCCTCGGCCAGCTGCGCCAACAGCTCATCGGTGGCGCGCAACGGACGCAGGCGCAGGGAGATCACCCGCTGGGCGGACGCAAAGATCCGTACCGACACCATGTCTTCAGGTTCGGCGCCCGGGTTGAGATTGATCCCCCGCAGGAACAGCAGCAGCTCGGCATTGGGCAACGGCAACAGCCGCGGCCGGGTGTTTTCTTCGAGCAGCAGGTCGCAGTTGAACTCGCTCAGGCCACTGGATTTGCGCAACCAGGTGTGGGTTTGCGGATGACTGCGATCCCAGTGCAGCCACAGGCTTTCATGGGCCTGCAACTGCAAATCGTCGAGTTCGGTCCGGGCTATGGAACGCGCGCCGCCTTTACCGTCCAGCACCAGGGCATGCACCAGCCCCCACTGCGCGTTTTCTTCCTCGAACATCCTCATCCCTTATGGCTGTACTGCTTCATTCAGGCATTTTCAGCGGGCTTGGCGAGACGATCACGCCGTTATTGTCCGCATAGACATACTCGCCCGGGCGAAACGTCACGCCGGCAAAGGTCACCGGCACATTGAGTTCGCCAACGCCGCGCCGGTCAGTCTTCATCGGGTGACTGGCCAGGGCCTGAACCCCGAGATCCGTCTGGGCAATGATGTCGACGTCGCGGATGCAACCGTAGACCACCAGCCCTTCCCAGCCGTTTTTCGCGGCTTTTTCCGCCAGCATGTCCCCCAGCAGCGCCCGACGCAGGGAACCGCCGCCATCGACCACCAGCACCTTACCGTTGCCCTTGAGTTCAACCTGCTCCTTGACCCGCGAGTTGTCCTCGAAGCACTTGATGGTCACGATTTCGCCGCCGAAGGAATCGCGACCGCCGAAATTGCTGAACATCGGCTCCAACACCTGCACCAGTTCCGGGTAGGCGTCGCACAGGTCGGGCGTGAGGTAATGGTTCATCGAACAACTCCTGAAAGGCTGGAACGTCGGACTGAATGAGCAACCGTTTGTGACTGGAACCGCTTGAAGCGTCATATCTTAGCCGCAAGCCGACCAGAGCGAAATGACCTTGTCAGAGCCTTCGCCTCAAACCGCCTCGGCCAACTGGGGCTGTTCGGCCAGCAAAGGGGCCTGCTGATCCTTGAGCCAACGCGCCACCAGCGGCCAGACCTCAAGGTGCGCGGCCTTGCTGACCAGCATCTCGACGTGACCGAAGTCTTCGGTGAAACCCTGTCCCCGGCCCAGGCAGACAAACTGCTTGTGCTCGGAACCGATCTGATCGAAGAGTTTGCGGCACGCCCAGGTCGGGTCCTGGTGATCGCCTGCGGCACTCACCGCCAACACCGGCAACTGGACATCAGCCAACCCGGCCCACCAGTTCTTCTCGGCATCGCCGAAACGTCCGAACAGGCCGTACCAGCGCATGCTTTCCAGGGCCAGGCCGATGGGCTCGTCCTCGGGGCCGCGCTTGAGCCTTGAACCGGACAATTGGGCAAAACGCTTGAGTATGAAGCGACCGCTCCACTCCACTGGCGGAATCTTCAGCGGCCAGTAGGTACGGCTGACCTGGGTACCAAAAAACGCCGCCGACGCCACCGCCGGCTCGCCCAGGTAATGACCGCCCAGGGCGGCCGCCAGGGTGATGCCCCCCAGGGAGTGACCGATCCAGTGGGGCACTTGCCCGCTCTGCTCACGCACGAAGGCGCCAATGGCCGGCAAGTCGTAGCGGGCGTAGTCGGCCACGCGATTGTGGCGATAGCCCAGGTTGCGCTGGGACAACCCATGGCCGCGCATCTCGGGGATCCAGACATCGAACCCCAGGCGTGCCAGGTACGCGCCCAGGCCCAGGCCCTTGGGGGAATACCAGAAACGCCGGTTGGAAAAACTGCCGTGCAACAGGATCACCGGGACCCCACGGGTCTCGCAGGCATCGGCCATGCCCAGCCGGGTGACGGCCAGTTCGACGCTGGCGTCCGGGCTGTTGCCGGGTTTCAAGCGATAGACATCTTCGCTCAGATCACCGCGCCGCTCGGCGCTGATCAGGGCGACAGGAAAGAGGTTGCTGCTGCTTTGCATGATCTTCTTGCACAAAAAAGGGCGGCATCCTTGTGGAGCCCGCCCTACAACCACAGAACCTGTGGGAGCGAGCTTGCTCGCGATGGCAGAGTGTCAGTCAGCATTAAATTTTGCTGACCCACAGCTATCGCGAGCAAGCTCGCTCCCACAAAGTCAACTCACAGGCTTTAGTCGATCAAAGATCAGACCGCCGCCTGACCCTCAGCCAGGAAGAACCAGGTTTCCAACACGGAGTCCGGGTTCAACGAAACGCTTTCGATGCCCTGCTCCATCAGCCACTTGGCCAGGTCCGGGTGGTCCGACGGGCCCTGGCCGCAGATGCCGATGTACTTGCCAGCCTTGTTGCAGGCGGCAATGGCGTTGGCCAGCAGCTTCTTGACCGCCGGATTCCGCTCATCGAACAGGTGCGCGATGATCCCGGAGTCGCGGTCCAGGCCCAGGGTCAGCTGGGTCAGGTCGTTGGAACCGATGGAGAAACCGTCGAAGAACTCGAGGAATTCTTCAGCCAGGATCGCGTTGGACGGCAGCTCGCACATCATGATCACGCGCAGGCCATTGTCGCCACGGGCCAGGCCGTTTTCCGCCAGCAGGTCGACGACCTGGCTCGCTTCGCCCAGGGTCCGGACGAACGGCACCATGATCTCGACGTTGGTCAGGCCCATTTCGTTGCGCACACGCTTGAGGGCGCGGCATTCGAGCTCGAAGCAGTCGCGGAACGATTCGCTGATGTAGCGCGAAGCACCACGGAAGCCCAGCATCGGGTTCTCTTCTTCCGGCTCGTAGAGCTTGCCGCCGATCAGGTTGGCGTATTCGTTGGACTTGAAGTCCGACAGGCGCACGATGACCTTTTTCGGCCAGAACGCCGCCGCCAGGGTGCTGATGCCTTCCACCAGCTTCTCGACGTAGAAACCGACCGGATCGTTGTAGCCGGCAATGCGCTTGTCGACGCTGTCCTTGATGTCCTGCGGCAGGCCGTCGTAGTTCAGCAGTGCCTTGGGGTGCACGCCGATCATGCGGTTGATGATGAACTCCAGGCGGGCCAGGCCCACGCCAGCGTTCGGCAGTTGCGCGAAGTCAAAGGCGCGGTCCGGGTTGCCGACGTTCATCATGATCTTGAACGGCAGGTCCGGCATGGCGTCCACGGAGTTCTTCTTGATGTCGAAGCCCAGTTCGCCCTCGAAGATGTAGCCGGTATCGCCTTCGGCGCAGGACACGGTCACGCCCTGGCCGTCCTTGAGCAGTTGGGTGGCGTTGCCGCAACCCACCACGGCCGGGATCCCCAGTTCACGGGCGATGATCGCCGCGTGGCAGGTACGCCCGCCGCGGTTGGTGACGATGGCGCTGGCGCGCTTCATCACCGGTTCCCAGTCCGGGTCGGTCATGTCGGAGACCAGTACGTCGCCGGCCTGGACCTTGTCCATCTCCGAGACGTCCTTGATGATCCGCACCTTGCCGGCGCCGATGCGCTGGCCGATGGCACGGCCTTCCACCAGCACGGTGCCGGTTTCCTTGAGCAGGTAGCGCTCCATGACGTTGGCCTGGGTGCGGCTCTTCACGGTTTCCGGACGGGCCTGCACGATGTACAGCTTGCCGTCGTCACCGTCCTTGGCCCACTCGATGTCCATCGGGCACTTGTAGTGCTGCTCGATGATCATCGCCTGCTTGGCCAGCTCGCTGACTTCGGCATCGCTGAGGCAAAAACGCGCGCGCTCGGCCTTGTCCACGTCGACGGTCTTCACCGAACGACCGGCCTTGGCTTCGTCGCCGTAGATCATCTTGATGGCCTTGCTGCCCAGGTTGCGGCGCAGGATGGCCGGACGACCGGCTTGCAGCGTGCCTTTGTGGACGTAGAACTCATCCGGGTTCACAGCGCCCTGCACGACGGTTTCACCCAGGCCGTAGGCGCCGGTGATGAACACCACGTCACGGAAGCCCGACTCGGTGTCGAGGGTGAACATCACGCCGGCGGTGCCGGTTTCGGAGCGGACCATGCGCTGCACACCGGCGGACAGGGCAACCAGCTTGTGGTCGAAGCCCTGGTGCACGCGGTAGGAAATGGCACGGTCGTTGAAAAGGGAGGCGAAGACTTCCTTGGCGGCACGGATGACGTTTTCCACGCCACGGATGTTCAGGAAGGTTTCCTGCTGGCCGGCGAAGGAGGCATCCGGCAGGTCTTCGGCGGTGGCCGAGGAACGCACGGCGACGGCGATGTCGGGATTGCCTTCGGACAGCTTGGCGAAAGCGGTGCGAATCTCGGCGTTCAGTTTCTCGGGGAACTCGGCGTCCATGATCCATTGGCGGATCTGGGCACCGGTCTTGGCCAGGGCATTGACGTCATCGACGTCCAGGGCATCGAGCGCATCGTGGATCTGCTTGTTCAGGCCGCTCAGTTCCAGGAAATCACGATAAGCCTGGGCGGTCGTGGCGAAGCCACCTGGTACCGATACACCGGCACCGGCGAGGTTGCTGATCATCTCGCCCAGGGATGCGTTCTTGCCCCCCACATGCTCCACATCATGGACGCCGAGCTTATCGAGGGAAACTACGTACTCTACCAAGGTGATCTCTCCACTAACTGTGTTGGAAAAGCTCAAGGCACCGGTGGCTCCAGGGGAGCGATGACCGGCGATATGGCCTGGACCTGGAAAATAAGTGAGAATGCGGACCACTGGCGGCCAGCAAATCGCGCCTATCATATCCAAGAATCGTCACTAGCTCACTAGCTTAAGGCCCAAGGCGCAAATGAAACGATCTGCTTTCTTTATCTCCGACGGCACCGGCATTACGGCCGAAACGCTAGGCCAAAGCCTGTTGGCACAGTTCGAAAACATTACCTTCGCCAAGTTCATACGACCGTACATCGACAACGTCGACAAGGCGCGGGCCATGGTACAGCAAATCAATAAAGCCGCCGAAACCGACGGTTTCCGCCCGATTATCTTCGATACCATCGTCAATCAGGACATCCGTGAGATTCTCGCGACGTCCAATGGTTTCATGATCGACATTTTTTCCACGTTCCTGGCGCCCCTGGAACAGGAACTGAGCGAGCACTCGTCCTACTCGGTCGGCAAATCCCACTCCATTGGCCACAACTCCAACTACATGGAGCGGATCGAGGCGGTCAACTTCGCGCTGGACAACGATGACGGGGCCCGCACGCATTATTACGACAAGGCCGACCTGATCCTGGTGGGCGTGTCGCGCTGTGGCAAGACGCCGACGTGCCTGTACATGGCGATGCAGTTCGGCATCCGTGCGGCCAACTATCCGCTGACCGAAGACGACATGGAGCGCCTGCAGCTGCCCAGCGCCCTGCGTGCCCACCAGCACAAGCTGTTCGGCCTGACCATCGACCCGGACCGCCTTACCGCGATCCGCAACGAGCGCAAGCCCAACAGCCGCTACTCGAGCTATGCCCAGTGCGAGTTCGAAGTGCGCGAGGTGGAAAACCTGTTCCGGCGGGAGAATATTCCACACATCAACTCCACGCATTTTTCCGTGGAGGAGATTTCGGCGAAGATCCTGGTGGAGAAAGGGGTGGAGCGGCGGTTCAAGTAAGGTAGAGGCCTTAAGCCAAAACCTGTGGGAGCGAGCTTGCTCCCACAGGGGAATCGGTGGTGGTGCTGGGTCAGCGCTTCAACCGCTCGACCAACACCTGCCCCACCTCCAGCGCCGACGCCGGGTTCTGGCCGGTGATCAACTCCCGGTCCATGACCACATGGGACATCCATGGCGATGTGTTGCTACGGTATTGCCCACCCGCCTGTTCCAGTGCGGTTTGTGGATAGAACTTCATGCTCCCGCCGCCCAGAAGCCCCTTGGCCAGTTCTTCTTCCTGATTGCTGATTACCGTCATCTTGTACCCGGCGTAGATCCAGTCGGCCTTGGCCGAGGCCTGGCCTCTGGCGGCCAACTGGTCGACGAAGCCCCTGGCATCGGGCAGGGTCGACAGCAGCGCTATCGGCCCGTGGCAGACCAGCGCGGTGGTCTTGCCCTTGTCATGAAAATGCGTCAGCACCCGTCCCAGCGGCGCGCTGGTCAGCAAATCCTGCATCGGCGCGTGCCCGCCGGGGATGTACAGGGCGTCGAACCGCTCCAGGCCGATCTGCTCGACACGGGCCAGGCTGATCACCGGTGAGTCCTTGGCCGAGGTGATGTTCAACTGCGCCAGCAACGCCTGGTAGCGCTCCAGCTCCGCCGAGTCATTGTTGAAGTACATCTTGTCCACCGAGGAACGGTCCAGCGTCGGCGCCTTGCCCTCGGGCGTTGCGAACGTCACTTGGTGACCCGCCTCCAGCAACAGTTTCACCGGTTGCAGCAATTCGTTGAGGTAAAAGCCGGTGGAGAAGACCTGGCCATTTTTCAGATCCAGATGATCGGCGTCCGACAGGACCACCAGCACGTTATCGGCATGGGCCGCGACGCTGATGCCTGCCAGAACGACAGACGTTGCCAAGGTAGTGAGCTTTTTCATGATGACTCCAGAACGCTTCGATAAAAGATGGCTCACTGTATTGATGCGTTTACCGGCGATAAACTGGCCACCCGGAACATCACCTGGCCTCTGGAGGCAATAATGGCTCGTCGTTTCGATCATCTGGCGGACGTGGAAGCCTTCGTCACGGTCGTGGAAAAAGGCACCCTCAGCGCCGGCGCCGTGGCGCTGGGGACCACGCCTTCGGTCCTGAGCCGCGCCATCTCCCGCCTCGAAGCCCGGCTTGGGGTGCAATTGTTACGACGCACAACCCGGCGGCTGAACCTGACCGATGCCGGCACGGTGTACCTGGAACAGTCGCGCTCGGCCTTTGCCCTGATTGACGATGCCGAGCGGCGGATCCAGGGCCAGGACGGTGTCCTGACCGGTCGCGTACGCCTGAGCGTGCCGACGACCTACGGTCATTACCGCCTGCCGTCGCTGTTGTCGCGTTTCGCCCAGGCGTGCCCGCAAGTGCGGGTCGAGCTGAGCATCACCAACCGCAATGTCGACCTGGTGGCCGAGGGGTATGACCTGGCGATCCGCCTCGGGCCATTGCCGGACAGCGGGCTGGTCGGCCGCAAGCTCGAAGACGCCCGCCTTTGCCTGGTGGCCGCGCCGCACTACCTGGCACGCGCCGGAACGCCCCGGCACGTCGATGAACTGGCTGCACACGCCTGCCTGCCCTTCGTGATGCCCAGCAGCGGACGCATCGCCCCCTGGCTGTTTCGCGAAAATCATCAAGATCGGGAATGGCTGCCGGTGGGCAATGTGCAGGTGTCCGACGATGTATTGGGCATCGTGTCCCTGGCCCAGGCCGGGATGGGGATCTGCCAGACCTATGAGTTCATTGTCCGGGAGCGAATCGAGCGCGGGGAACTGGTGGCTTTGCTGGAAGACTTCGGCGGACGCAGCCGGCCGTTTTCAATCATCTATCCGCCGCACCGACAACTGCCGGCGGCGGCACGGGCGTTGATTGATTTTTTGATCGCGCAATAGCCCCTGTGGGAGCGAGCTTGCTCGCGATGGCGGAGTGTCAGCAGCATCGATATTGCTGATCCGCCGCCATCGCGAGCAAGCTCGCTCCCACAGGGGTTCTGATGTGACTGCAGGATTTTTATTCTCCCGCAGCCTTCCTGTGGAAGCTTCCTTACTGCCACAAGCTCTGCATTTAGTGAACCGCAGCCGCCTGCTCGTCCATCTTCTTGCGCAGGCTCAGCGGGCGCATGTCGGTCCAGACTTCTTCGATGTAGGCCAGGCATTCCTTCTTGAACCCGCTTTTGCCGACGGTGCGCCAGCCTTCGGGGACGGCCTTGTAGTCTGGCCAGATCGAATACTGTTCTTCGTGGTTGACCACGACCTGAAAGACGATGTCCTCGCGGTCGAATACTGAAGTCATGGGTGTCTCTCCATCTTTGCTCGAGGTTCGCTGCGGCGCATGCGCAGCCAGGATATGAAAGGAACGTACGGGCCCGAGTGAAAATTAGGCCTCGACAACCGCCGCCTGCAGGGCACGCCCGAAAATCTCGGCAACCCGGTCGATTTCCGCCTTTGTGATGATCAGCGGCGGCAGGAACCGCACCACGCCGCCTTGCCGGCCACCCAACTCCAGGATCAGCCCGCGCTTGAGGCATTCACGTTGCAGCCGTGGCGCCAGCCGTGCATGCACCGGCGGATGGCCCAGCGCATCGGGTTTACCCGCCGGGTTCACCAGTTCGACGCCGAGCATCAACCCGCGACCGCGGATATCGCCCAGTTGTGGGAAGTCTCGCTGCAGGATGCGCAGGTGCTCGCTCAAGCGTTCGCCCATGGCGGCGGCGTGGGCCGGCAAGTCGTGCTCCTGCAGATAGCGCATCACTGCGGAACCGGCGGCCATGGCCATCTGATTGCCACGGAAGGTCCCGGCGTGAGCACCCGGCAGCCAGGTGTCGAGCCAGTCGCGATAAACCACCACCGCCAGCGGCAGGCTGCCACCGATGGCCTTGGACAGCACGACCACGTCCGGGATGATCCCGGCGTGCTCGAACGCAAACATCTTGCCGGTACGGCCAAAGCCGCTCTGGATTTCGTCGACGATCAACGCCACCCCCGCCTGCTCGGTGATCCGCCGCAAGCCGCGCAGCCAGTCCAGATCAGCGGGAATCACCCCGCCCTCGCCCTGCACTACTTCGACGATGACGGCTGCCGGCAATTGCACGCCGGCCTCGGGGTCATTCAGCAGGTTTTCCAGGTAATGCAGATTGGCCTTCACGCCCGCCACACCGCCCAGCCCGAACGGGCAGCGGTAATCGTAGGGGTATGGCATGAACTGCACGCCGCTGCTGAGCAAGGCGCCCAAGGGTTTCTTCGGCCCCAGGCTGCCCATCAGGCTCAACGCCCCTTGGCTCATGCCGTGATAACCGCCCTGGAACGACAGCACGGTGCTGCGGCCGGTGGCGGTGCGCACCAGCTTGAGGGCCGCTTCCACGGCGTCAGTACCGGTGGGGCCGCAGAACTGGATCTTCGCCTGGGCGGCCAGCTCTGCCGGCAACAAACCGAACAGGTCCTGGACGAAGCGGTCCTTGACCGGCGTGGTCAGGTCCAGGGTATGCAAGGGCAGCTCATCGGCCAGCACCTGCTGGATCGCTTCGATCACCACCGGATGGTTATGCCCCAGCGCCAACGTGCCAGCGCCGGCCAGGCAATCGATGAAGGTGCGCCCCTCGACGTCCTCGACATACAGCCCCTTGGCACGCTTGAGGGCCAAGGGAATCCGCCGTGGGTAGCTGCGGGCATTGGACTCCTGCCGACTCTGGCGGGCCAGCAGCGGCGACTCATTGAACTGGTAGAGCGTCTCGGCCGGCGCAGGACTGACCCGGGCCGGCTGTGCTTCGATAAGACTGTTGGCGACTGACATCCCTCGACCCCGCAATACACTGAAGTAATGACCCAACGACACACCGCACAGGTGCATCTCCGGTCGGAGCGCACATGCAGGTTTCCTGTTGTGGAAACGCATCAGCAATGCAGGGATTTACTCTCGGGCAGAACTTTCTCCGTCAGCGCGATCAGTGGTTTGTCCTTGAAGCCTGTGGGAGCAAAGCCTTCCTACAGGCCATTGCTAAAGTGAATCAGGCCGGTAACACCTGAACCGGCACAGTCAATTCGACTCGCAGCCCATCCGGGCGCGTGTCGAAATGCAGACCACAGCCGCAACGCTGGACGATGGCCTGGACGATCGCCAGCCCCAGGCCGCAGCCGGTGCTCTGGCCGTTGCGCCAGAAGCGCTGGGTCAGGTGCTGGATGTCGTCGGCGGCGATGCCGGGGCCGTGGTCGCGGACCTGGAAGCGCACGCGCTGGCCGATCATCTCCAGGCTCAGCTCCACATCGGTATCGTCCGGCGTATGGCGCAGGGCGTTATCCAGCAGGTTGCGCAAGGCGGCGATGGAGAGCACCGCCGGCATCTGCACCGGTGCATCGGACAACCCTGGGGACACGTGCAGCCTGATCCGCCGCGAATCACTGCTGGCGGCATCCTGGATCGCCAGCCGGGCGACCTGCTCGGCGTTGCATTGCACGCCATCGTCGAACGACAGGCTGCCTTCGACCCGCGCCAGCAGCAGCAACTGTTCGAGTGTGCGATGCATGCGGTCGGCGCCCTCCTCGGCCCGGGCCAGGGATTGGTCGCGGGCGGCGCCCTCGGTCATGCGCGCCACTTGCAGGTGCGTCTTGATGGCGGTCAGCGGGCTGCGCAACTCGTGGGCGGCGTCGCCGGTCAGCCGTCGCTCGCGCTCGATGGTCTTGCCGATGCGCTGGAACAACTGGTTCTGGGTCTCCAGCAGCGGTCGCAATTCGCTGGGCAGTGGATGGATCTGCAAGGGCTCCAGGGAGTCGGCGCTGCGCCGCATCAGCGCATCGCGAATGCGATTGAGCGGTGCCAGGCCCTGGCCAATACCCAGCCACAACAGGCACAAGCAACCGAGCAACGCCACGCCCACCGGCACCGAGGCGGCCAGCAGTATCGACATGTTCAGGGCTTCGCGTTCGATCTGGCGGTCGGCGGTCGTGACGCGCAAGTCACCCCGGGCCAGGGTGAAGCTGCGCCAGGGCGCGCCGTCGATCATCTGGTCGTGGAAACCCATTTTCTCGGCTTCCAGGGTTTGCTCTGGGGTGCCGTGGCTGCGGGCCAGAATCTCGCCGCGCAAGGAGCTGACCTGACAGGCCATGCCGCCAGGAATGCTCAATTGCTCGGAGCTCAAATGCGTGCCGTCGCCCTTGCTGGGCAACGGTGGCATCTGTTCCAGCAACCCGGCGACCATCCGCGCGGAGGCCACCAGGCGCTGGTCGAGGGAAAACATCATCTGGTTGCGCAGGTCACTGAGCATCCACGCCGCGGCCAGGGCCCAGATCAGGGCAAAGGCCGCGCCGAGGGTCAGGCTCAGGCGCAGTCGCAGGCTCATCACTTGGAAGACTCTCCACCTTCGGCCGGCCCCAGGCGATAACCCAGGCCGCGCACAGTCTCGACAATCCCGTTGCCCAACTTGCGCCGCAGGTGATGGATATGGACGTTGAGGGCGTTGCTTTCCAATTCGTCGTTGAACCCGTAGACGCTGTCCTTGAGCTGTTCGGTGGACAGCACCCGGCCGCGACTGTGCAGCAGCGCCTGCAACAGCGATTGCTCGCGCCGGGACAGATCCACCGGCTGGCCGTCCAGGGTGGTTTCCCGACTGCTGGGGTCGTAGGTCAGGCGACCGTGCTCGATCAGGTTGACGCTGCGCCCCGCCACGCGTCGCAGCAACGTGTGCAGGCGCGCCGCGAGTTCGCGCAGGTCGAAGGGTTTGAGCAGGTAGTCATCGGCGCCGGCCTGCAAGCCGTCGACCCGGTCGGTTACCGAGTCCCGGGCAGTGAGGATCAGCACCGGCGTCTCCAACCCCTGCTGACGCAGTTGCCTGAGCAGCTTGAGACCGTCCTCGTCGGGCAATCCCAAGTCCAGCACCATGACGTCGAATTCCGCCACGCCGACCATCGCCCGCGCCGCCGATGCGGTGGCGACGTGCTCGACAGTCAGGCCCTGCGCCGTAAGGCCGGCAACGATCCCGCTGGCAATCAACTCATCGTCTTCGCAGACCAGTACGCGCATGGTAAGCCCCGTGGAAAAAGGTACATTAGGCCGCCGGCCGATTAAGCCGACATTATGCGACGAGTACAGCCAACATGGGCGATCATTGCGGCCTGCCGGTCGTCGTCGGGTTAATCGACGGTTAATCGCCAGCCGCCATTGTGTTTTCCACTTGCTTCGTTCTAAGGCTTTATCCATGCGTCGATTGTTTTTGCTGTGGCTGTTCCTGATCGCGGGCCTGGCCCAGGCCGCCAATCCCTTCGAAACCAAACCCGATTTCCTGCCGGTGGAAAAGGCGTTCGTGTTTACCTCCGAACGCCTGGACTCCGGTGAAACCCAGCTGTTCTGGCAGATCGCCGATGGGTACTACTTGTACCAGCAGCGGCTCAAGTTCGATGGCCTGGCCGAGGCGCAAAAACCCCAGCTGCCGGAGGGTGAAGCCCACAGCGACGAGTTTTTCGGCGACCAGCAGGTCTATCGCCAAGCGCTGGAGCTGAAGATTCCGGCCGGTGCCACGGGCAAGATCAAGGTCGGCTTCCAGGGCTGCGCCGACGCCGGCCTGTGCTATCCACCCCAGACCCAAGTGGTCGACCTGGGTGGCAGCGCACCGGTGGCGGCCAGCGGCGAGGCGCCGGACCAGGCCCTGGCCAGCGGCCTGCAACAACGGGCCCTGGGCTGGAGCCTGTTGGTGTTCTTCGGCCTGGGCCTGCTATTGGCGTTCACCCCCTGTTCGCTGCCGATGCTGCCGATCCTGGCCGGGTTGGTGGTAGGCAGCGGTGCAGGACCGAGACGCGGCCTGGCCTTGGCCGGCAGCTACGTGATCAGCATGGCCCTGGTGTACGCCGCCATGGGCGTGCTCGCCGCGCTGCTGGGCGCCAACCTCCAGGCGCTGCTGCAACAACCGTGGCTGCTGGGCAGCTTCGCAGCCGTATTCGTGTTGCTGGCGCTGCCCATGTTCGGCTTCTTCGAATTGCAATTGCCGGCCGCCCTGCGTGACCGCCTGGAAAACGCCGGGCGCCAGCGCCGCGGTGGCAGCCTGGTGGGCGCCGGCATTCTCGGGGCGCTGTCCGGCCTGTTGGTGGGCCCGTGCATGACCGCGCCGCTGGCCGGTGCGCTGCTGTATATCGCCCAGAGCGGCAATGCGCTGCACGGCGGGCTGATCCTGTTCACCATGGGCATCGGCATGGGCCTGCCGCTGTTGCTGTTGGTGACCGTGGGCAACCGCTTCCTGCCCAAGCCCGGCGCCTGGATGAACCTGCTCAAGGGTGTGTTCGGCTTCCTGTTCCTGGGCACCGCGCTGCTGATGATTCGCCCGATCATCGACGGTTCGTTGTGGGTCGGCCTGTGGGGCGTGCTGTTGTTGATCGCCGCCTACAGCGCCTGGCGCCAGACCGAAGGGTTCGGCCGCATCGCCTATGTCTGCGGCAGCGCCTCGTTGCTGTTCGGCCTGTGGGGCAGCCTGCTGGTGATTGGCGCAGCGGGCGGCGGCGATGACTTCTTCCAGCCCCTGAAGGTCTACGCCGGCACCGAGGGCCGCGCGACCGTCAGTGCCCACGACGCGTTCGTCACAGTCAGCGAGCCCGCCGCCCTGCAACGGGAACTGGACGCCGCCAAGACCCAGGGCCAGTGGGTGCTGCTGGACTACTACGCCGACTGGTGCGTGTCCTGCAAGATCATGGAAAAACAGGTCTTCGGCCGCAGCGAAGTGCTCGACGCCCTGAGCGGTGTGCGCCTGCTGCGCCTGGACGTCACCGCCGACAGCCCCGCCAGCCGCGAACTGCTGGGCCGTTACCAAGTGCCGGGGCCGCCGAGCCTGCTGTGGATCGGCGCCGACGGTGAAGAACGCCGCAGCCAGCGGATCACCGGGGAAGTCGACGCCAAGGCATTCCTGGAGCGCTGGAACCTCACCCGGGACGCGCGCTGATGCTGACGTTTACCTTGGGCACCTTTGCCATTGCCCTCAACCACCTGTTGCTCATCAGCGCCCTGGCGCTGGCGACCTTCGTCGGCTGGCGGGTGGCCAAGCGCGGTGGCGAAAACCCCGAGTCGGTGCTGTTCGTGCTGTTTCTCCTGGGCCTGCTGGCCGCACGGATCGGCTTCGTCGTCGCCTATTGGCAACATTACCGGGACGACCCGTGGCAGATCGTCGACCTGCGCGACGGTGGCTTCCTGGCCTGGCCGGGCATCGTGGCGCTGCTGATTGGCGCCTTGTTGTGGGCTCGGCGCCATCCACCCCTGCGCCGACCGTTGGGCTTCGGCGTCGGCAGCGGCTTGCTGTTCTGGCTGGTGGCGACCCTGTCGCTGACAATTTATGAACAAGGCACCCGGCTGCCGGACATCACCCTGCGCACCGCCGACGGCGAGACCGTGAAACTCACCGATTACCAGGGCGGCCCCCTGGTGATCAACCTATGGGCCACCTGGTGCCCGCCCTGCCGCCGTGAAATGCCGGTGCTCGAAGAAGCCCAGCAACAGCGTCCGGACCTGACCTTCCTGTTCGTCAATCAGGCCGAAAGCATGCAAAGCGTCAGCACCTACCTTGCCACCCAAGGCCTGAGCCTGGACAACGTGTTGTTCGATGGCAGCGGCCGCCTCGGCCAGGCCGTCGGCTCCATGGCCCTGCCGACCACCCTGTTCTACAGCGCCGACGGTCGCCTGCTGGGCAGCCACCTGGGGGAATTGTCGGAAGCGAGCCTGGCTCGCGCCTTGGAAAACTTCGAAACGCCGGACTCGTCCACGACGCCCCACTCCGCCACAAGGAAAACGCCATGCCCCGCCTCCGCCACCTGCTGACCCTGGCCGTTGCCGCCGCACTGTCGCAGGCCCCGCTGCTCCAGGCCGAAGAATTGCCTGCAGCGATAAAGAAGATCGAAGCCAAGGGCGCAAAAATCATCGGCACCTTCGACGCGCCGGACGGCTTGCGCGGTTATGCGGCGCAATACCAGAACCGTGGCATGGCGCTGTACCTGACCCCGGATGGGCAGCATGTCCTGCTGGGCAACCTGTACGACGCCGACGGCAAGGACCTGAGCGCCGAGCCACTGCAAAAACTGGTTTATGCACCGATGGCCAAGGCCATCTGGGCGAAGATGGAGGGCAGCAACTGGATCGCCGACGGCAACAAGGACGCACCACGCACGGTGTACCTGTTCAGCGATCCGAACTGCCCGTACTGCAACATGTTCTGGGAACAGGCTCGGCCCTGGGTCAAGGCCGGCAAGGTGCAGTTGCGCCACATCATGGTGGGTATCATCCGCGAAGACAGCCCGGGTAAATCCGCCGCCTTGCTGGCGGCCAAGGACCCGGAAAAAGCCCTGGCCGAACATGAAAAGGCCGGCAAGGGCAGCCCGCTCAAAGCGCTCAAGGACATACCGCCGGCCATCCAGGCAAAATTGGACGCCAACCAGCAGTTGATGGACGAGCTGGAACTGTCCGCCACCCCGGCGATTTTCTATCTGGATGAAAAAGGCGAGCTGCAACAGCAGCAAGGCGCGCCGTCGCCGGACAAACTGGTGAAGATTCTCGGGCCGAAGTGACTGGCATCACTGTAGACCCCTGGTGGGAGCGAGCTTGCTCGCGATAGCGGCAGATCAGTCAGCATTGATGTGATAGACACACCGCAATCGCGAGCAAGCTCGCTCCCACATTGGATCTGCGTCGATCACAGGTCCCCTGTGGGAGCGACTTTGCTCGCGATAGCGGTGGATCAGCGACGCAAGAGTCCCAGCAACATCCGATTCACGAATTCCGAGTTCTCCAGATTGGAGATGTGCCCCGCCTCCGGAATCACCACATGGGGGCAACCGATCAACTCGGCCATCTCCAGCGACTCGGACGGTGGCCGCGGTTTGTCCTGGTCGCCAAACATCACCGTCGTGCGCTTGGCGTCCAGTTCATGCAGGCGCGGCAGGATGTCGTCCCGACCGAAAATGATCCGCCCCAGCGGCACGATGCTGTCGCGCAGGCGATCGGTCGGCAGCGCGGCCAGTGTGGCCCGGAACTGCTGGTAGAGCGCCGAATGCGGGTCGATCCCCGGCCGGAAAAAGATCGGCACGATGATGTCCAGCAAGGGTTCGGGAATACTGCCGCTGGCTTCGATCTTGTCGAACAGCGAGAAGTAATACTGGCGGGTCGCCTCCGGCTCGACGCCGACGTAGGTGTCCATCAATACCAGCGACTGCACGCGCCCAGGCGCCGCCAGCGCCAGCCGCGCACCCCACATCCCGCCCACCGAAAGCCCGACCAGGTTGAAGCAGTCGATGCCAAGATAATCCATCGACGTCAACGCCTGACGGGCCAGGTCGTCCAGGGAGGTCATGCCCTCAGGCAAACACCCGGACTGGCCGTGGCCCCACAAGTCCAAGGCGATGACCCGATAATGCGGGGACAACACCTCGATCTGCGGCGCCCACATGGTGTGGTCCCACAGATAGCTGCTGCCCAGCAGCACCACCGGGCCCTGGCCTTGGTCCAGGTAGTGAAGCGGTTGTCCGTCAATGATTGCAAAGGGCATGGGTGACCTCCTTGTTTGGAAATGAATAGCCCAGGGAGACTGACGTGGCGGGTAGTCAGCGTCAACCGCCGGTATTGCGCCGCAACGACCTGTAAGACCTGACAGTAGAAATGCTCAGCCGCTGGGGATAGCTTGAAAACTCGACTACCAACGAAAGGAAGCATCATCATGACAAAAGCTGAGCTTGAAACCTTCGCCCGGGAACAGGTGGTTCTCTTGCAACCCAAAGCGGGCAATACAGAAAAAGCGTCCGGGCAAATAGCCAAGGGAAAGCTTCAGTTTTTTGAGGCCCTGGTGGCCGTCTATGGATCTACGCCGACCCCGGAACAACTCGGCCTGCTGGATGCCGTGAACGATACGATTCAAAAGCTCGGGGCTTTTGGACCCGACGTGACCTTTTTCACCAGGCCCGAGGCTTGTTGCGCTACGTCGTGACGCCTTCGCGAGCAAGCCCGCTCCCACATGGGATTTGTGTCGATCACAAACCCTGTGGGAGCGAGCTCGCTCGCGATGAGGTCTTCATAGACGCCGCAGAACTACATTCCTTCCAATTCCGCCATCAAATTATTCAACCGATCCACCTTCTCCTCGGTAATTTCGCTGGCCGCCAGCCCATCGATGTAGTCGGCCAGTTCCTGCACCGTGCTGCATTCGAACATCGCTCGCAGCGGTACGTTGCGTTGCAGGGCCTTTTGCACCCGTGAGGCGATTTGCGTCGCCAGCAGGGAATGGCCGCCCAGTTCGAAGAAGTTATCCCGCACCCCGACCCGCTCGACTTTCAGCACCTGGGCCCAGATGTCTGCCAGGGTCTGCTCTAGTTCATTGCCGGGCGCCTGGTAGTCCTGGCTTTGCAACTGGCCGATCTCCAGGGCCGGCAAGGCCTTGCGATCAAGCTTGCCGTTGGCGTTGAGGGGCAGGCGCTCGAGCCACAGCCAGTGCAGCGGCACCATGTATTCCGGCAGTTCGGCCCGCAGGCGCTGCTTGATGCGCTCCAGGCGCTCGGCGGGTTTCAGCACCGAGTCAGTGGCGACGAGGTAGCCCACCAGATGCTTGCCATTGACGCCCTCCTGCACGGCCACCGCCCCATCGCGCACTTCTGGCTGTTCATGCAAGCGCGCTTCGATTTCCCCCAGCTCGATGCGGTAGCCGCGGATTTTCACCTGATGGTCGATGCGCCCGACGTACTCCAACACCCCATCGCTACGCCGCCGCGCCAGGTCGCCGGTACGGTACAACCGCTCCCCCGGCGCACCGAACGGATTCGGCACAAAGACCGGGGCAGTGCGCAACGGATCGCTGACATAACCACGCCCGACCCCGGTGCCCGCCACGCACAATTCACCCACCGCGCCCAGCGGCACCAGGTCCAGCGCTCCGTCGAGCAGGTACAGACGATTGTTGTCGGTGGGCGTGCCAATCGGCAGATACGTACCACGGGTCGAGGCCAGGTCGACCCGGAAGAACGCCACGTCGTCGGAGCATTCCGCCGGGCCGTAGGCGTTGACCAGGCCGATGTCCGGGTAACGCAACAACCACTGGTGCGCCAGTTCCGGCGGCATCGCTTCGCCGGTGGGCAGCATCCAGCGTAAGCCGTCCAGCCCGATGCGTTCCTGGGCGAGCATGCCCTGGATCAGCGACGGCACGCTTTCCAGCACGCTAATGCCCTGCTGCTGTACATGCTCCAGCAGCCCTTGCGGGTCGTGGGCAATGGCGTTGGGCACGATGTCGACCCGGGCACCGAACAACGGCGCAGCGAGGAACTGCCAGACCGAAATATCGAAGCTCTGCGAAGCAGTCTGGGCGATCACATCCACCTCGCTCAGCGCCAGGTACGGCACTTTGCTCAGTTGGTTATTGAGCATGCCCCGCTGTTCCACCATCACGCCTTTGGGCAGGCCGGTGGAGCCGGAGGTGTAGATCACGTAGGCGAGGTTATCCGGCCCGCTGTAGACACCTGGGTCTTGCGGTGAAAAGTCGCTGGCCTGGACGGTTTCCCACACCAGCAGTTTCGGTCGCCCGGAACAGGCGAATTCGTCCAGCAACGCCTGGGCCTGGGCCTCGCAGGCCTGGGTGCAGACCAGCAACGGCGTGCGACTCAATTCGATGATGCGGCTCAGGCGCTGGCTCGGCAGGCCGGGATCCAGCGGCAGATAGCCGGCTCCGGCCTTGAAGCTGCCGATGATCATGCCCAGCAACTCGGCATCCCGTTCGGCCAGCAGCGCCACGGGCTGGTCCAGGCCGACACCGGCAGCGATCAGGGCGTGGCCGAGGCGGTTGCTGCGCGCATTCAACTCGGCGTAGCTGTAGCTCGCGTCCAGGCAACTGACCGCAGGGCGGTGGGGATGGGCCGCAACCCGCGCCTCGAACAGCTCGACGTAGCTCTGCTCCAACGGATAGGCATGCTCGCTCTGGTTGCAGCCCTCGATGAGGAAATCCTGTTCTTGAGCACCGATCAGCGGCAGCTCGCTCATGTCGCCGTGCAAGCCCTCCATCAACGCCAGCAGCAACCGCTTGAACTCGCCGAGCAGCCCCTGGACGGTGCTTTCATCGAAGTAGCGCTGGTCGTACGAAAGGTGCAGCCCCAGGTCATCGCCCGGATAGCAGACCGCCGTCAGCGGGAAATTGGTGTGGGTCCGGCCCGAGTCCGAAGTGGCGTTGAGGCTTTGGGCGCGGTCCAGCACCGAGACCTCCACCGGCGCATTCTCGAACACGAACAAACTGTCGAACAGCGGCTGGCCCTTGGGCAGTTCGCTGACCTCCTGGATGCTCACCAGCGGCAGGTATTCGTACTCGCGCAGTTGCATGTTGCTGTCCAGCAAATCGCTGAGCCACTGGCGCACGCTGCAACGCTGATGGTCCTCCGGCATCTGCACGCGCAAGGCGATGCTGTTGATGAACAGCCCCACGGTGCGTTGCATCTGCGGCAGCTCCACCGGGCGCCCGGCCACGGTGACGCCGAACAACACATCGCGGTCGCCGCTGACCCGTCGCAGCACCAGGGCCCACGCCGCCTGGGCGAACGTGTTGACCGTCAGTTGCTGAGCCTGTGCCAGCTCCCGCAGCCGCGCACCGTCCCGGGCATCGAGACGGGTGTAGCAGTCGCCGACGATCATGCCGCCACTGTCACCGGCGTGCTCGCGCAGGAATGGCCGGTCGCCAGGGATCGGGGTGGTTCGCTCGAAGCCTTGCAGGTTGCGCTGCCACCACTGGCGGGCTTCGGCCAGGCTCTGGTGCTGCAACCAGCCGATGTAGTCGCGATAGCGCGGTGGCACGGCCAACTGCGGTTCGCGGTTTTCACCCAGGGCGGTGTAGATCTCGAAGAAGTCGTCCATCAGCAGCGAACGGCACCACGCATCGATGAGGATGTGGTGGTTACTCATCATGAACCAGTAGCGTGCCGCGCCGACCCGAATCAGCCGCAGGTGAAACGGCGCCTGGTTCAACAGATCGAAACCGGCCTCGCGCTCGTTCTTGAGCAGGACCTGGAGCTTGGCTTCCTGGGCGTCTTCGGGCACCTCGGACCAGTCGAGATAATCCACCGGCGTGTTGCCCGGCTTGTGGATGATTTGCAGCATGTCTTCGCCGACGTTCCAGCAGAACGACGCGCGCAAGGCTTCATGCCGGGCGATGACCGCCTGCCAGGCCTGGGCAAAACGCTGCGGGTCCAGTTCGCTGTTGATGCGATAGCGATCCTGCATGTAGTACAGGCCCGTGCCCGGTTCCAGCAAGGTGTGCAACAGCATGCCTTCCTGCATCGGCGTCAGCGGGTAGACGTCTTCGATCTGCCCGGCCGGCAGCGGCAGGCTGTCGAGCTGGCCCTGGGTCAGCTTCGCCAGGGGGAAGTCCGATGGCGTCAGGCCGCCCGCCTCGTCCGTCAGGCAGTGCTCGATCAGGCGTTGCAACTCATCGAGGTAGGCCTCGGCCAGGGTAGCGATAGCCTGACGATCATGCCGTTCACGGCTGAACGTCCAGCGCAGCACCAACTCGCCACCGCTGACCTGGCTGTCGACACTCAGCTCATTGGGCAGCGGCGCAGCGGGATCGTGGATCGCCCCCAGCGGCGCATCCAGCGGCTGGAACAGCGCATCCTGACCGAGGGTCTGGTCGAGCTGGCCCAGGTAGTTGAAGGTGATCGCCGCATGCGGCAAGTTGGCCATCGTCTGGCGAGTCGTCGCGTCGGCCAGGTAGCGCAATACGCCATGGCCGAGGCCCTTGTGGGGCACCGCGCGCAATTGTTCCTTGATGGCCTTGATCGACGCTCCGAAGCCTTCGGCCGCTGGGCTCAAGCGTATGGGATAGACGCTGGTGAACCAGCCGACGGTGCGGGTCAGGTCGATGTCGTCGAACAGCGCTTCGCGGCCATGGCCTTCGAGCTGGACCAGGGCCGATGCGTGACCACTCCAGCGGCACAGCACCCGGGCCAGCGCCGTGAGCAGCAGGTCGTTGACCTGGGTGCGATAGGCGCTCGGCGCCTGTTGCAACAGTTGCCGGGTGCGCTCGGCGTCCAGGCGTACGCTGACGGTTTCAGCATGACGTTCCTGCAGCCCGCCCTCGGGATTCGCGCACGGCAGCTGCACCTGCGCGCCACTCAACTGCGCTTGCCACCACCCCAGTTCTTCGCGCAGGGATTCGCTGCCGGCGTAAGCCTGCAAACGCGCGGCCCAGTCCCGCAATGGGCTGGTCTTGGCCGACAGTTGTACTTCCTGCCCGGTGGTGAGCTGGCGGTAGACGGTTTGCAGATCGTCCATCAGCACCCGCCACGACACACCGTCGACCACCAGGTGATGGATGACGATCAGCAACCGTTGCTGGCCATCGGGTAACTGCGCCAGCACTGCGCGCAGCAATGGCCCGGTTGATAGATTGAAACGGCTCTGCGTCTCGGCAAACAACGCTTCGCAATCCTGCGCGGTGTCCACGGACACGTGCCGCAACAGCGCCGCGTCAGACAACGACTGATGCTCGGCCCGCCAGTGCCCGGCGCTTTCGTCGAAGCCCAGGCGCAAGGCATCGTGGTGCTGGAAGACGCTGCGCAGTGCCTGCTCCAGCGGTTGCGGCGCCAGGGCCGTGGTCGGCGCCAGCACCAGCGCCTGGTTCCAGTGGTGCTGGTTGGGGATCCGGCGCTCGAAGAACCAGTGCTGGATCGGCGTCAGCCCGGACTCACCCTGCAACAGGCCCTGCTCGGCAAGCACCTGCTGGCGGCGCGTGGCAACCGCGGCCAGGGTCCGCACGGTCTGGTGCTGGAACAAGTCCCGGGGAGTGAAATGAATGCCCTGCTGCCGGGCGCGGCTGACCACCTGGATGGACAGGATCGAATCGCCGCCCAGCTCGAAGAAGTTATCGTTGAGGCCCACTTGCCCGACGTTCAGCACGTCGCACCAGATCGCCGCCAGGGTCTGCTCCAGGGCATTGCTCGGCGCCACGTAGTGTTGGCGATTGAGTTCGGGATCGGGCAGCGGCAAGGCGCGGCGGTCGAGCTTGCCGTTGGCGGTCAGCGGCATGCTCGCCAGCAGGATCAGGTGCGTGGGCACCATGTAATCCGGCAACTGTGCCTTGAGGTGGTTTTTCAAGGCTTCGCGCAGGGTCGCTTGTTGCTCGCCGCCCTGTTCGGCGACCTCGGTCACCAGGTAACCCGCCAGTTGCTTGCCCCCCGGCGTGTCGAGGGCCAGTACCACGGCCTCGCGCACCGCGTCATGTTCCAGCAGGCGGGTTTCGATTTCTCCCAGTTCGATGCGGAAGCCGCGGATTTTCACCTGATGGTCGATCCGCCCCAGGTATTCCACCAGACCGTCGGCACCCTGGCGCACCAGGTCGCCGGTGCGATAGAGGCGTCCGCCCTCGGTGGCGAACGGGTCGGCGACGAAACGCTCGGCGGTCATCCCCGGACGCTGGTGATAACCCTGGGCCAGACCGGCGCCGCCCACATACAACTCACCTGTGGCACCTTGGGGCACCAACGCCAGGTCGGCGTCGAGGATGTACGCCATGCGGGCGCCAATCACGCTGCCAATCGGCACACTGGCCGCGCCCTCTTCCAGTCGCTCCGGAGCCAGGCTCGCCAACGGCATGACCACGGTTTCGGTCGGGCCATAGGCGTTGAAGAACAGGCTTGGGTTGAACGCCGCGCGAATGCGCTGCAAATGCTCGCCCGTCAGGGCTTCGCCGCCGGTGATGCACATGCGCACCGGCAAGGTCTGGCCCTGGGTCGCCAGCCACTGCGCCAACTGGCTACCGTAACTGGGCGTGAAGCCAAGGATGTTGATGCGATGCCGGCGAATCAGCCCGCAGATTTCCTCGGCGTCCCATTGGCCCTGGACCCGCAGCACCACGTGGGCGCCACTGAGCAATGGCACCAGCAGGCGTTCGGTGGCGGCGTCGAAGTTGATGGAATAGAAATGCAGCTCGCAATCGTCCGGGCGCATGCCGAAACGCTGGATCACCGCCTGGCAATGCATGGCGATTTCACCGTGGGAGACCACCACGCCCTTGGGTTTGCCGGTGGAGCCGGAGGTGTAGATCAGGTACGCCTGGTGTTGCGGCAGGTTGATCAGCGGCAGCGGCTGATCCGGGTATTGGGCCAGGGCCGCCGAATCATCTTCCAGGCACCAGCAGCCCACGCCCTCGGGTAACGCACCGAGGGCCTGGAACATCGCCCGGTCACTGAGCAGCAGGCTGACGCCGCTGTCCTCGATCATGTAGCTCAAGCGGTCCAGCGGGTATTCCGGGTCCAGCGGCACGTAGGCACCGCCGGCCTTGAGGATCGCCAGCAGGCCGATGACCATTTCCAGCGAACGTTCCAGGGCCAGGCCGACCCGCACCTGCGGCCCGACGCCTTGCTCGCGCAGCATCCAGGCCAGGCGATTGGCGCGGCTGTCCAGTTGCGCATACGTCAGGGTCTGCCCGGCGAACGTCAGCGCTGGTGCGTCGGGACGCATCCGCGCCTGTTCGTCGAACAGTGCGTGGAGGCATTGGTCCAGGCGATGCTCACCGGGCTCGACGCCCAGGCTGTCGAGCAGCTGTTGCTGCTCGCGGGTGTCCAGCAACGGCAGTTCGCTCAGGCGTCGGGCCGGATCGACCAGCAACGCTTCCAACAGATTGCGCCAGTGCCCAGCCATGCGCGCGATGCGCGGCTCGTCGAACAGGTCGGTGCTGTAGGTCAAACAGCAACCCAGGCGCTGATCCAGGTCGGTGACTTCCAGGTTGAGGTCGAACTTGGTGGCCCGGGCGTCATTGACCAGGTATTCCACCGTCATGCCGGCCAGCGTGCGGCTCTGCTGGAACTCCCAGCGCTGCACGTTGCACATCACCTGGAACAGCGGGTTGTACGCCGCACTGCGCGGCGGTTGCAGGGCTTCCACCAGATGATCGAACGGCAAATCCTGGTGGGACTGGCCTTCGATGACGGTGTGGCGCACCTGCTCGAACAGTTCGCCCACCGACATCTGCCCGTCGAGCTGGCAACGCAACACCTGGGTATTGAGGAACGCGCCGATCAGCCCTTCGCTTTCCGGACGGATGCGGTTCGCCACCGGCGCGCCGATGCGCAGGTCGGTCTGGCCACTGTAGCGATAGAGCAACACGGCCAGGGCCGCGGTCATGGTCATGAACAGGGTCAGGCCCTGTTGCGCGTTGAAGGCACGGACCCGCGCCGCCAAATCATCGCTGAGGTCGAAACGGAACAATTCACCGCGATGACTTTGCACCGATGGACGCGGACGGTCACCGGGCAGTTCCAGCAGCGGGTGTTCGCGGCCCAGTTGCGCGGTCCAATAGTCGAGTTGTCGCTGACGCTCGCCGGACTCCAGCCACTGACGCTGCCAGACGCTGTAGTCCAGGTACTGCACCGGCAACGGTTCCAGAGGCGATTCACGATCGTCGATAAAGGCTTCGTACAGCGCGCTCAGTTCACGGGCGAAAATGTCCATCGCCCAGCCTTCGGTGACGATGTGGTGCAGCGTCAGGACAAAGTAATGCTCATGCTCGGCGGTCTTGACCAGGCAGGCTCGCAGCAGCGGTCCGGTTTCCAGGTCGAAGGGCTGGTGGGCCTCGCTGTCGGCCAGTTGCTGCACCCGCTGCTGGCGAATGTCGGCGGCCAGCCTCGAGAAGTCCTTCCAGTCCATGCACAGGCCCGTCTCGCCGTGCACCTGCTGGCGAGCCACGCCGTCGATGCTCGGGAACGTGGTGCGCAGGGTTTCGTGGCGCAGGATCAACGCCTGTAAGGCCGCCTCGAAGCGGCCGACATCCAGCACCCCGCGCAAGCGCGCCATGCCACCGACGTTGTAGGCCGGGCTGTCCGGCTCCATCTGCCAGAGAAACCACATGCGCTGCTGGGAATAGGACAGCGGCACTGGTTGGCTGCGGTCGACCTTCTCGATGGGCGGCTGGCGGTTGGTCTGGCCGCTGGCCTGGATCAAGCGCACTTGTTCAGCGAAGGCTCCCAGCTCACTGGCCTCGAACAAAGTGCGCAGCGGCAGCTCGACGTCACAGGTTTGGCGGGTGCGGGAAATGATCTGGGTCGCCAGCAGCGAATGGCCGCCGAGGGCAAAGAAATCGTCCCGCAGGCCGATGCGCGCAAGGCCCAGCACGTCGCGCCAGATCCCAGCGATTTGTTGCTCCAGGGCGCTGGCCGGCTCGACGTGCTCGCGCACCTGCCACTGCGGTTCGGGCAAGGCACGGCGGTCGAGCTTGCCGCTCGGGCCCAGGGGCATGGTCTCCAGACGCAGCAGTTGGGTGGGCACCATGTAGTCGGGCAGCTCGGCGGCCAGGGCGGTTTTGAGTCGAATGTTCAACGCGTCCTGGTCCTGAGCGACATCCGGGGCGGTGTAATAGCCGATCAACTGCGGGCCGGCCGAGGTGTCGCGCACCAACACCGCCACTTGGGCGACGCCGTCCTGGGCCAATAGGCGCGCTTCGACTTCCTGCGGCTCGACCCGGAAACCGCGCAGCTTGACCTGCTGGTCGAGGCGGCCGAGGTACTCGATCACGCCGTCGGCGTTCCAACGCGCGCGGTCGCCGGTACGGTACAACCGCGCACCGGCCGGCCCCAATGGGTCGGCGACGAAACGCTCGGCGCTCAGGCCCGGACGGCCGAGGTAACCCCGGGCCAGGCCCAGGCCGCCGATGCACAGCTCGCCGGGCACACCGGCCGGCACGAGATTGAGCTCGCTGTCGAGTACCCGGCACAGGACGTTGCCCAGGGGACGGCCGATCGGCGAGCGCTCGCCATCGGCCTCGGTGCAATGCCAATGGGTGACGTTGATCGCGGTTTCGGTCGGGCCGTAGCGGTTGTGCAGTTGCACCGCCGGCAGTTGCGCCAACACCCGGTTGCGCAGTTCGGCGGGCAAGGCTTCGCCACCAGAGAACAACCGACGCAGGCTGCTGCAACGGGCGCTCAGGGGCTCATCGACAAACAGGCTGAGCAACGGCGGTACGAAGTGCAGCGTGGTCACGCCAAACTGCTGCACCAACTGGGCGATGCGGTGCGGGTCACGGTGCTCTCCGGGGCCAGCCAGTACCAGTTGGCTGCCGCTGATCAGTGGCCAAAAGCACTCCCAGACCGACACGTCAAAACTGATCGGCGCTTTTTGCATCAGCACATCACTGGCATCCAGCCCGTAGGTCGCTTGCATCCATTGCAGGCGCTCGGCCAGGGCCGCGTGAGTATTGCCGACGCCTTTGGGCTGGCCGGTGGAGCCGGAGGTGTAGATCACGTAGGCCAGCTGGTCGCCGTGCAGGTGCAAGCCCGGCGGATTGCTCGGCCATTGCTCCAGGTGCAGGGCGTCCATGGCGATGACACTGACACCGTCGCAAGCCGGCAAACGCTCGAGCAGCGCGGTTTGGGTCAGCAGCAAGTCGACGCCACTGTCGTGGAGCATGTAGGCCAGGCGTTCGACCGGGTAGTCCGCATCCAGCGGCACATAGGCACCGCCGGCCTTGATGATGGCCAGCACACCGATGAGCAACTGCGGCGAACGCTCGGCGGCAATCGCCACGCACACGTCCGGGCCAACGCCCTTGTCCCGCAGGTAATGGGCCAGGCGATTGGCCTGGGCGTGCAGCTCGGCATAATCGAGTTGACCACCGTCCCAGCGCAACGCAGTGCGTTGCGGCGTGCAGCGGGCCTGTTCGTTCAACAGCTCCGGCAGCCATTGGCTGGCCGGCGCGCACGGGGCCGCGCTCCATTGCTGCTGTTGGCTGTGTTCATCGGCGCCCAATAACGGCACATCGCCGATGGCTTGCTGCGGATCGGCACAGACCGCCCGCAGCAGGTTGCAATAATGCGCCGCCAGCCGCTCGATGGTTGCCGCCTCGAACAGTTCGTCGGCGTAGTCGAACGACAACGTCAGCCGGCCGTTGCGATCTTCTTCGCTGTGCAGTTGCAGGTCGAACTTGGCTTCGCGGCTGTGCCACGGCAACTCCTCGGCCAGCAACCCCGGCAGGCGCCGCAAGGCACTCAAGTCACGCTGCTGGTGGTTGAACATCACCTGGAACAGGCCTTGTTCACGCGCCTCGGGAAACGCTTCGAGCAATTGTTCGAACGGCAAGTCCTGGTGGGCCTGGGCACCGAGTGTGGCTTCTCGGGCCTGGGCCAGTAGCGCAGCGAATGGCTGACGTGAATCGACCTGCCCACGCAGCACCTGGGTGTTGATGAAGAAGCCGATCAGGCCCTGGGTTTCCAGGCGCGGACGGTTGGCGTTGGGCACGCCGATGCGAATGTCGGATTGGCCGGTGTAACGCTGCAACAGCGCCTGGAAGGCTGCCAGCAACAGCATGAACGGCGTTGCGTCGTGAGCCTGGGCCACTTGGCGCAAGGTATCGCCGAGGCCCTTGTCCAGGCGCAGGCTATGCCGTGCGGCACTGCGCTGGCGTTGAGCGCTGCGCGGGTGATCCGTGCCCAGCACCAGGGCCGAATGTTCCGCGCCCAGTTGCTGCTTCCAGTAGCTCAGTTGGCGCTCGGCCTCGCCCTGGGCGAGCCACTGGCGCTGCCAACTGCCGTAGTCGGCGTATTGCAAGGACAACGGCACCAGACCGGCGACCTGGCCTTGGGATGCAGCGGCGTACAGCCGGGAAAACTCTTCGACCAACACGTTCATCGACCAGCCATCGGCGATGATGTGATGCAGTGTCACCAGCAGCTGATGGTCATCCTCGTCGAGACGCAACAGGCTGACCCGCAGCAGCGCCCCCTTCTCCAGATCGAACGGCGTGGCCGCTTCGTCTTCTCGAACCTGCCGCGCCCGGGCTTCGCGCGAGTCGGCAGGCAGGTCGCCAAGGTCGATGACACGCAGCTTGAATTCACCGGCCGGATCGACCTGTTGCAGGGCCACGCCATCACGCTCCAGGAACCGCGTGCGCAGGGACTCATGACGCTCGATCAATTGCTGGAAGCTGGTGCGCAGCGCGTCTTCGTCCAGCTCGCCGCGCAGGTGCAAGGCGCCGGGAATGTTGTAGGCATGGCTCGCCGGATCGAGCTGCCAGGTAATCCACAAACGGTTCTGGGCCAGGGATTGCGGCAACGCATCGTCGCGCGACAATGCGCTGATCGCGCCTTGAGGCTGGCCGCCGTCCTGTTGCTGGTTCGCCACCGCTGCGGCAAACGCGGCCAGGGTCGGGGCTTCGAACAGCAGGTGCAGGCTCAATTCCAGCCCCAGGGTTTCCCGTAGCCGTGCGATCACCTGGGTGGCGGCGATGGAGTTGCCGCCCAGCAGAAAGAAATGATCGTCAGCCTGGACGTGTTCGACCTGCAGCTGCTCCCGCCAGATTTGGCCGATGAGCGTTTGCAGCTCGGATGACGGCGCAGATTCGTCAGCGACTTCTGCCTCGGCTGACGGGAACTGTGCATAACTGTCCAAGCTGCCGTCGGCCAATCGACTGCGGCACGCCGAGCGTTGCAACTTGCCGCTGGAGGTCTTGGGCAACGCGCCGGGATTGAGCAGCACCACCACGCTCGGGGCTTGCTGGCAGGCCTCGGCCACGGCCTGGCGAATGGCTTTGATCAAGGCTTCGGGCGGGAGGATTTTCTGCACGCTGCGGCTGATTTCCGCAGCGATGCCAATACCTTCCTCGCCGCTATCGTTGACCGCGAACGCGGTCACGCGGCCTTTGCGCACCACCTCCACTTCGCGCTCGATGGTTTGCTCGATGTCCTGGGGATAGAGGTTATGCCCGCGCACGATCAGCAGGTCTTTCAGGCGACCGGTGATGAACAGTTCGCCGTCGCGCAGGAAACCCAGGTCACCGGTACGCAGCCAGGTCCGGCCATCGTGCTGGACAAAGGTCTGGGCGCTGGCTTCAGGGTTGCGCCAGTAACCCAGGGCGATGCTCGGGCCAGCAGCCCAGACTTCACCGACCTGATGGTCGGCCAGCGGCTGCAACGTGGCGGGCTCGACCACCAGCAGCGCGTGCCCAGGCTGGCTGACACCACAACTCATCACCGCACTGCCCCGCCCCGGCTCGGCACGGTTTTGCGCCAGGGCCGCATCATCCACCCGCAGCGAAGGAATGCCGTGGCGGCGTGGCGTGCCGGCGACGAACAGCGTCGCTTCGGCCAGGCCGTAAGAGGCCATGAAATTGTCCGGCGTGAAGCCGCACGGGGCGAACTTCTCGGCAAACCGCTCCAGCGTGTCGAGGCGGATCGGCTCGGAGCCGGAATAGGCCACGCGCCAGCCGCTCAGGTCGAGACGTTGCAGGGCCGAATCACTGACCCGTTCGCTGCACAGCCGATAGGCGAAGTCCGGGCCACCGCTGATGGTGCCGCCGTACTCACTGATCGCTTCGAGCCAGCGCAGGGGTCGGGCCAGGAAGTAGGCCGGCGACATCAATACGCAGGGGACGCCGCTGAACACCGGCTGCAACAAGCCACCGATCAAACCCATGTCGTGGTACAGCGGCAGCCAGCTGACGATGACGTCATCGGGGTTCAGGTCGATGCCGAACCCATGACGGATCAGCAGTTCGTTGGCCACCAGGTTGCCGTGGCTGACCTGCACGCCCTTGGGCAACGCGGTGGAGCCGGAGGTGTATTGCAGGAAGGCAATGTCGTCGTCCTGCAGCGTCGGCATCCGCCATTGCCCGGCGTGGGCCGGGTCGAGGGTATCGACGCACAACACCGGCGGTGCCGATTCGATGGCTTGCAATGGCTCGCGCAGATCGCTGCTGGTGAGCAACAGGCGCGGTTCGGCGTCTTTGAGGATCGACAGCAAACGCTCCTGATGGTGGCGACGGGCGGACTCCGGCGGATAGGCCGGCACGGCAATCACCCCGGCGTAGAGGCAGCCAAAGAACGCCGCGACATAATCCGGGCCGCTGGGGAACAGCAGCACGGCGCGATCACCCAGCGCGGCCTCGGCCTGCAAAGCGCCGGCGATGGTCCGGGCGCGCAGGTCCAGGTCGCGATAACTCAACACCACACCCTGCCCAGGGGTGTCGGCGAGGAAGCGCAGGGCCACCCGGTCCGGCGTCAACGCGGCGCGGCGCTGGAGGGCATGAGCCAGGGTGATGGGGAGTTCGAACGCGTCGGTCATGGGGGGTTCCTGCCTGGATTCGGCTTGCAAGTTGTCACCCATGGGAACGGATAGTCCCGACAAATAATTAGTCGAGGAGCCTACTCACCGAAGCAGCGCACYGAAGCATCCGACGGCCACGCGTCGCGGCAATGGGTCGCAGCACCGAGGCTGGACTTCATTACATCAATAATTCTTCTTCTCAATTGACAATCATTATCATTAAGCCTAATTTGGCGCTCGATGTGTAGGACGAGTGCGGCATCCGGACGTCCCGCTAACTTTTTGCAGCAAGGTGAATTCCATGACGGAACAAGTATCCACAAGCAGGTGCGACTCACCGTTACTCCAGGCATTCGTGGACAACCGATTGATCCTGGTCAAGATCGCGGCACGCATTACCGGCTGCCGATCCCGTGCGGAGGATGTGGTGCAGGACGCGTTTTTCCGGCTGCAATCGGCGCCGCAGATCACCTCCTCGTTCAAGGCGCAGCTCAGCTATCTATTCCAGATCGTGCGCAACCTGGCGATCGACCACTACCGCAAGCAGGCGCTGGAACAAAAATATTCGGGGCCGGAAGAGGAAGGGTTGAACGTGGTGATCCAGGGTGCTTCGCCAGAAACCTCCCATATCAACTTCTCCACGCTGGAGCACATCGCCGACGCGCTGACCGAGCTGCCCAGCCGCACCCGTTATGCCTTCGAGATGTATCGCCTGCATGGCGTGCCACAGAAGGACATCGCCAAGGAACTGGGCGTCTCGCCGACCCTGGTGAACTTCATGATCCGCGATGCCCTGGTGCATTGCCGCAAGGTGTCGGGGGTTCGGGGGGATACCTTCGCCCGGCGGTGATATGTCAGTTCCGGCCCCATCGCGGGCAAGCCTTGCTCCCACAGGTTTTTCTGGCAGGCAGATAGTGTATGAAGCCCGGGGCCTGTGGGAGCAAGGCTTGCCCGCGATGGCGGCCTGATAACCACCACCTGCCTCATGCCAAACCTCACATCAACCCACACCGATCAAAAAACCGCTCACGCCCCAGGATCATCAGCGCCGCGCGCTTGTGGGGGAAATCGAATTCCTTTTCACAATGGAAGCACTGGTTGTGCAGGTGCCCGATCATCCGGGCATTGTCGGCCCGGGGCTCGGCGACCACGCGCTGGGTGCGCGGATCGTCCAGGAACAGGTAATGCACCAGCGCCGACAACCAACTGGCCACCTTGTGCGGTCCCCGGTGTTGCTCTTCACCCACCAGCATGTGGATGCCGCGATCGTAGTTGCCGGCGTCATAGAACGGCGCGATCCGATCCTCCTTGGCCCAATAGGCTTCGAAGTAAGCGAACGGCTGGTCATCGAAACAACCGATCAGGGTCAAGACCCGGGGATCGGCCTGCAGCTTGCCCAGGTACTCGCGGTGCTGTTCCAGGCTGCCCTCCTCCTGCCAGAAACTCGCCACCCGCGGGCTGTTCTGCCAGCGGTTGAAACGCGTAAGGTCCTGCTCGATTTCCAGGGTGCGCAAGGACACCCAGGCCCCCAGCCGCGCATCGAAACGCCGGTACACCTCGCCACGGGGCTTGATGGGCCGGCGTGGATGGCGCTGGCCATCGGTGATGGTCATGTGTTGCGGGTAGCTGCCGTTGAACGACACTCCCAGCCAGGGCTGCGGCAATTGCCAGAACATCGTGCGCTCGCAGATGTATTCACCGGCACGTTCAGTGGCCGTCAACAAACCGCTGAGCAAGGCTTCGCCGGGGCGCTCGTCGAGGTGCCAGGTCAGGCGCTGGCAATCGGGGTCGCGAGCAAACAGCCAATAGCAGGCCGCCCACAGCGCCGGGCCGACCGGTCGGTCGTTGATTTCCTGCAAGTGCACGTGCAACTCGGGACCGCGCGCAAGGCGCAGCCGGATCAGCGGGGCACCTTCGAGCATCAGGCTCAGGTGGCGTTCGGTTTCATCGGCGCCGAGGCGACGGCCGCCGGGCAAGGGCAGCGTCGTCGGGTGGTTGAGGTTGGACATGGGAGGGGCTCGCGTATTCGTCGGTAGTCAACGAGGGACGTGAGCCAGGAAGGGAAATTTAGTGGCGCATTCAATGGGAATGCGTGGGCACCAGATGAATCTGGTAGGGCTGGAAAATCTTCAGCAACTGACCGTTATCCCGCAACATTTGCAGCAACTGCGCAAACGCCTCACTGGAAATGGGCGCCTGCGGGCGGATCAACGCGTAATGGTGGTAAACCTGATCGATGCGTTCAGACACCAGCAATTGCGGGCCGACTTCGGGATTGCGCAACACGTAATCGTTGAGGTACGAACGGGTCACCAGGGCGATATCCGCACGCCCACGCAAGACCATCAGCAGGTTGCTGTCGTGGGAATACGTCAGCGTGGCGTTGTATTGGCCGGCGAGGAACTTGGGGTCGGCGTTGAATTCGGCGAAGGCGTAGTGATAGCCGCTGAACAGGGCCAGGCGCTTGCCCCTGAGGTCGGTGAAATAACTTTGCGTGCGATCCGGCTCGCGCTGCGCGACGAAGACTTCCGCATCCTCCAGGCCCATGTCCACCGAGGTGTGCGGCACATCTTGCCAGCCCCACTCGGGGTTCTCGAAGATCGCCATGTCGACCCGGCCCTGCTTGAAATCATTGAAGCGGCGCGGGATCGATGTCGGCACCAGCACGAACTGATAGTCGGTTTGCGCCTGGTTCAAGGCCTCCACCATTTGCGGCAGCAGGCCGGTGTCGGCGCCGTTTTCGGGACGAACGGTATAAGGCGGAAAATGCGCCGCGCCGATCCGTACCAGTTGCGCTGCCTCGGTCGGCAGCGCCAGGAAAACGGCCAGAACAGCCAGCAGCAGACGCGAGGTCATCCCCATCGGCGAAAACGTCAAGATAACCCACTCCCCAAAAGTCCCATCAATAACAATCAAGCTAGGCGGTTTCAGCCACTTAGCCAGCCACACACGGTCATTCAAGGCATTGCTCGATTATTGTTTTTCTTCAAGCACCAGGATCAGGGCTTGCTCGGCCAGCTCATCGAGACTCAGGCTGCCTTCGGCGCGAAACCAGGTGGTGGTCCAGGACAACGCTCCCGTGAGGAACCGCCGGGTAATGGACACGTCTCCACGAATATACCCGGCCTCCTTGGCCTGGCCCAGGACCTCGAGCCACAAGTCTTCATAAATATCACGCAGGGCCAGCACGTGCCGCTGTCCGTCCTGCGATAGCGAACGCCATTCATAGACCAGCACCGCCATGGCCTCGCCGGTGCCGCCCATGATCGACTGCAATTCGCAGCGGATCAGCGCCAATACCCGCTCACGCACGCTGTCGGCCTCGGCCAGGGCGGCGCGCATCAATGCGGTGTTGTAGCAGATGGTTTCTTCCATCACCGCCCGCAGGATTTCGTCCTTGCTCTTGAAATGGTGAAAGATGCTACCCGACTGGATGCCCACGGCACTGGCCAGGTCACGCACCGTGGTGCGCTCGAAGCCTTTGTTGCGAAACAGGTGGGCGGCGGTCTGGAGCAGTTTGCCGCGAGCACTGTCCGGGTCGGTCAGTTGCCCGTTGTCGACCAGCTCCCGCATCACGCTCAGGGCTTTTTGCTCGTCCACCCATTATCTCCTACAGTCGATCAACCCACGCGCGAGCATTGCACATCAAACCATCAGTGGCGCGGGCAATTTAAGCTGACCGAGGCAACCAAGCAAGCGCTCGGCCAGAAGAACCAGCGGTCGTTTACAAACCAAGCGCTTGCTTGGTAGTCTCGAGCCACCTTTGTCGGAGGGAACGCCATGCCCAAAACGATCCGTATCGGTTGCGCCAGCGCCTTCTGGGGCGATACCTGTACTGCGGCGGCGCAACTGGTCGAGGGCGGGGCGCTGGATTACCTGGTGTTCGATTACCTGGCCGAGGTGACGATGTCGATCATGGCGGGAGCGCGGCTGAAGGATTCTTCGAGCGGCTATGCCACGGACTTCATCGAGGTCCTCACACCGCTGCTACAGCGTTTGCAGGACGACGGCATCCGCGTCATCAGCAACGCCGGCGGGGTCAACCCCCAGGCCTGTGCGAAGGCCCTGCAAGCGGCCTGCGATCAGGCGGGCGTGCCGTTGAAGATCGCCGTGCTGCTGGGCGATGACCTGCAACCGCAATTCGAACGGCTCGCCGCCCAGGGCATCCGTGAAATGTTCAGTGGCGAGCCCCTGCCCTGCGCGTGCGTGTCGATCAACGCCTACCTTGGCGCGCCCGGCATTGTCGAGGCGTTGCGCCTGGGGGCCGATGTCGTGATCACCGGTCGAGTGGTGGACAGCGCCGTGGTCAGCGCCGCCCTGGTGCATGAATTCGGCTGGGCCTGGGACGATTACGACCGATTGGCCCAGGCCGCACTGGCCGGGCACCTGATCGAGTGCGGCGCCCAGTGCACGGGCGGCAACTTCACCGACTGGCAGCAAGTGCCGGATTATGAGCACATCGGCTTTCCCATCGTCGAGGTCAGCGCCGACGGCCAATTCACGGTTACCAAAACCGAAGGCAGCGGCGGATTGGTCACGCCATTGACCGTCGGCGAGCAGTTGCTCTACGAAATCGGCGACCCGCAAGGCTATCTGTTGCCGGACGTGATCTGTGATTTCAGCCACGTCAGGTTGATCCAGCAAGGCAAGCACGCCGTGCGCGTCCACGGCGCCAAGGGCTTGCCGCCCACCGATCAATACAAGGTCAGCGCCACCTGGCCGGACGGCTGGCGCTGCACCGCCACCTGCCTGATCGCCGGCATTGATGCGGTGGCCAAGGCTGAACGGGTCAGCCAGGCAATCGTCGCCAAGACCTCACAGATTTTCAGCCAACGTGGCTGGGCGCCCTACAGCGAAGTGAACATTGAACTGCTGGGCAGCGAAGCCACTTACGGCCAGCACGGCCAGCGCCGGGACAGCCGTGAGGTGGTGATCAAGCTGGCGGTACGGCACCCGGACAAACAGCCGCTGGTGCTGTTTTCCAGGGAAATCGCCCAAGCCGCCACCGGCATGGCGCCGGGGCTGACGGGTCTGGTCGGCGGTCGGCCGACGGTGTCGCCGTTGATTCGCCTGTTCTCGTTCCTGATCGACAAAACCACTTGCCGGCTCGACATCGAACTCGACGGCCAGCGTCACCCTTGCCCCCTGCCCACTTTCGAACCGCTACGCACCGTCGATCTGCCGGTCGCCCCGGATGTGCCCAAACCCCAGGGCCGGGCCGATGCCAGCGTGCCGCTGGTCAAACTGGCGGTGGCGCGCTCCGGCGACAAGGGCAACCACAGCAATATTGGCGTGATCGCCCGGGAACCCGAATACCTGCCCTGGATCGCCGAAGCGCTGACGCCGGAGGTGATGGTCGATTGGATGAGCCACGTGCTCGACCCGCGGTTGGGCCGGGTCGAACGCTGGTATCTGCCGGGCACCCACAGTTTGAATTTCCTGCTGGAAAACGCCCTCGGCGGCGGCGGTGTCGCCAGCCTGCGCATTGATCCCCAGGGCAAGGCGTTCGCCCAGCAGTTGCTGGAAATCCAGATTCCGGTGCCGCAACACATTGCCGACCGGGTCAACGCCTCCCCACACCGCCCTGATGCATGCCTGACCCGTAGGAGCTGACGAGTGCAACGAGGCTGCGATCTTGTCCCGGACAATTGAGTCGCGAGCGAAAGATAAAAATCAAGATCAAAAGATCGCAGCCTTCGGCAGCTCCTACAGGGGGGGCGATTTTGCGCTAATCCGTTCGAGCAAGAGGAATCCTCATGCCAATCTTCGAATCGCACCTTGATCCCCACAGCGCTGACTTCACGCGCAACCACGCGGCGATGCTGGCCGGTGTCGAACAGTTGCGCCAGCTCGAACAGGCCGTGCTGGAGAAAGCCGCCCAGGCCCAGGGCAAGTTCGACCAACGCGGCCAACTGTTGCCGCGCCAGCGCCTGAACCTGCTGCTCGATCCTGGCGCGCCGTTCCTCGAACTGGCGAGCCTGGCCGGCTACAAACTCCATGACGACAAGGACGGTAGCCAGGCCGGCGGCGGCCTGATCGCCGGGATCGGCTACGTGTCCGGGGTGCGGGTGCTGGTGGTGGCCAACAACAGCGCAATCAAGGGCGGCACGATTTCCCCCAGCGGCTTGTACAAGACCCTGCGCCTGCAACAGATCGCCATGGAAAACAAACTGCCGATCATCACCCTCGCCGAAAGTGGTGGCGCCAATCTCAATTACGCCGCGCAGATTTTCGTCGAAGGCGCGCGCTGCTTCGCCAACCAGGCACGCATGTCGGCCATGGGCCTGCCACAGATCACCGTGGTGCATGGCTCGGCCACCGCAGGCGGGGCTTATCAGCCAGGATTGTCGGATTACGTGGTGGTGGTGCGCGACAAGGCGCGGCTGTTCCTGGCCGGGCCGCCGTTGCTCAAGGCCGCGACCGGCGAAGTGGCCAGCGAGGAGGATCTGGGCGGTGCGCAGATGCATGCGCAGGTGGCGGGCACCGCCGAATACCTGGCCGAGAACGACGCCGACGGCGTGCGCCTGGCCCGGGAGATTCTCAGCCTGCTGCCCTGGAATGCGCAACTGCCACCGCAGCCCGAACGGAGCTGGACGGAGCCGCTCTACCCTGCCGACGAATTATTGGGACTGGTCCCCGACGACCCGAAGAAGCCCTATGACGTGCAGGAAATCATCGCCCGCATCGCCGACGGCTCGAATTTCCTGGCCTTCAAAAGCGAGTTCGACGCCCAGACGATTTGCGGTCACTTGCACATTCGCGGCCACGCCTGCGGCCTGATCGGCAACAACGGACCGATCACGCCGCAAGGTGCCAGCAAGGCCGCGCAGTTCATCCAGTTGTGCGACCAGAGCCGCACGCCGTTGCTGTTTTTGCACAACACCACCGGGTTCATGGTCGGCACCGAGTCGGAGCGACAGGGGGTGATCAAGCATGGCGCCAAGATGATCCAGGCCGTGGCCAATGCCCGAGTGCCCAAGCTGACCGTCGTGGTGGGCGGTTCCTACGGCGCCGGCAATTACGCCATGTGCGGCCGTGGGCTGGACCCACGCTTCATCTTCGCCTGGCCCAACAGCCATACGGCGGTGATGGGCGGTGCCCAGGCCGGCAAGGTCCTGCGCATGGTCACCGAGGCCACGCAGATCAAGAACGGCCTGACCCCCGACCCGAAGATGCTGGACCTGCTCGAGCAAACCACCGCGCAGAAACTCGACAGCCAGTCCACCGCCCTCTACGGCAGCGCCAGCCTGTGGGACGACGGGCTCATCGACCCGCGCGACACGCGCACTTTGCTGGGCTTGCTGCTGGACATCTGTCACCAGGCCGAGCAGCGGCCACTGCAAGCCAACAGCTTCGGCGTGGCCCGTTTCTGAGGACGCTCCACGGCTCACAGGAGAACACTAAAAATGATCTTCACCCAGGAACACGAAGCACTGCGACGCACCGTTCGCCAGCTTGTCGAGCATGACATCAACCCTTACGTCGACGAATGGGAGAAAGCCGGGCGTTTTCCCATCCACGAGGTTTTCCGCAAGGCCGGCGAGCTGGGCCTGCTGGGCATTTCCAAACCAGCTGCCTTCGGCGGCATGGGCCTGGACTACAGCTATTCGATCGTCGCGGCCGAGGAGTTCGGCACCATTCATTGCGGCGGCGTGCCCATGTCCATCGGTGTCCAGACCGACATGTGCACGCCGGCCCTGGCCCGTTTCGGTTCCGATGAGTTGCGTGAAGCGTTCCTGCGCCCGGCCATTCGCGGCGAACAGGTGGGCTGCATCGGCGTCTCGGAGGTTGGCGCCGGCTCCGACGTCGCCGGGCTCAAGACCACGGCGCGCAAGGACGGCGACGACTACGTCATCAACGGCAGCAAGATGTGGATCACCAATGCACCCAGCGCCGATTTCATCTGCCTGCTGGCCAACACCTCGGATGACAAGCCCCACGTCAACAAATCGCTGATCATGGTGCCGATGCACAGCCCCGGCATCAGCCTCGGCCAGCACCTGGACAAACTCGGCATGCGCAGCTCGGAAACCGCCCAGGTGTTTTTCGACGACGTGCGAGTGCCACAACGCAATCGCATCGGCCAGGAGGGCGCCGGGTTCATGATGCAGATGCTGCAGTTCCAGGAAGAACGCCTGTTCGGCGCGGCCAACATGCTCAAGGGCCTGGAGCATTGCATCGACAGCACCATCGAGTACTGCAAGGAACGCAAGACCTTCGGCGCGGCCCTGATCGACAACCAGGTGATCCACTTTCGCCTGGCGGAGCTGGCCAGCGAGATCGAATGCCTGCGGGCGCTGGTCTACCAGGCCACCGAGCAGTACATCAATGGCCAGGACGTCACGCGGCTGGCGTCGATGGCCAAGCTCAAGGCCGGACGCCTGGCCCGGGAAACCACCGACAGTTGCCTGCAATACTGGGGCGGCATGGGCTTCATGTGGGACAACCCGGTCGCCCGGGCGTATCGCGACGTGCGGCTGGTGTCCATCGGTGCCGGCGCGGACGAAATCATGCTGGGCATCATCTGCAAACTCATGGGGATTTTGCCGGGGAAGAACAAGTGAGTACATCGCCTGCCAGACCGCCATCGCGAGCAAGCTTTGCTCCCACAGGTGAATTCAATCACCGGGCATTGTGGGAGCAAAGCTTGCTCGCGATGAGGCCCTAACAGACACCGCAAAACGCCAGGAATAACCCCATGCCCGCCTTCAGCAAAATCCTCATCGCCAACCGCGGCGAAATCGCCTGCCGGATCCAGCGCACCGCCCAGACCCTGGGCTATCGCACGGTGGCGGTGTTCAGCGAGGCCGACGCCGACGCGCTGCACGTGCGCATGGCCGATGAAGCGGTGTTGATCGGCCCAGCCGCGGTGCAGCAGTCCTACCTCAACCCCTCGGCCATGCTCGATGCAGCCCGGCGCTGCGGGGCCGATGCGATCCATCCCGGCTACGGCTTTCTTTCGGAAAATGCCGGGTTCGCCAAGGCCTGCGAAGCGGTCGGCATCGTATTCATCGGCCCCAGCCCCGAGGCCATCGACCTGATGGGCAGCAAGCGCCGGGCAAAAATCGCCATGATTGAAGCCGGCGTTCCCTGCATCGCCGGTTACCAGGGCGCCGCCCAGGACGACGACACGCTGCAGCGCGAAGCCGGGCGTATCGGCTACCCGTTGATGATCAAGGCCAGCGCCGGTGGCGGAGGCAGAGGCATGCGCCTGGTCCAGCGGGCCGAGGACCTGCTGGAGCAGTTGCGCAGCGCGCGCTCGGAGGCCCTGCACGGTTTTGGCAGCGACGAGTTGATCCTCGAACAGGCCTTGATCGATCCGCGGCATGTGGAAGTGCAGGTTTTCGGCGACCACCATGGTCATCTGATCCATTTGGGCGAACGGGACTGTTCGATCCAGCGGCGCCACCAGAAAGTCATCGAGGAAGCGCCCTGCCCGGTCATGACCGCCGACCTGCGCCAGGCCATGGGCGACGCAGCACTCAAGGCCGGACGCGCTGTGAATTATGTCGGGGCCGGGACCGTGGAGTTCCTGCTCGCTGCGGACGGTCGGTTTTACTTCCTGGAGATGAATACGCGCCTGCAGGTCGAACACCCGGTCACCGAGTTGATCACCGGCCTGGATCTGGTGGCCTGGCAATTGGACGTCGCCGCCGGCAGGCCGCTGCCCCTGCGCCAGGAGCAGGTGACGCTCAGCGGCCACGCCATGCAAGTGCGGCTGTACGCCGAGGACCCGGCGGCGGATTTCCTGCCCCAGACCGGGCGGTTGATCGGTTGGGAGCCGCCCATACTGGACGGCGTGCGAATCGACCATGGCCTGCTGGAGGGCCAAGCCATCACCCCGTTCTACGATTCGATGCTGGGCAAGCTCATCGTCCACGGCGCCACTCGCGAGGAGGCCCGACGCAAATTGTTGCGAGCGGTGGAAGATTGCGTGCTGCTTGGCGTCCAGAGCAACCAGCGATTGCTCGCCGGGTTGCTGGCACACCCGCGGTTCATCGACGGTGACTTCGGTAACGGATTCATCGGGCAACACTTTGCCGATCATGCGGCGCTCCGGCCCCTTGAGCCCTCAGCCGAACAACTCGCCATCGCCACGGCGGCGTTTTATCAGGCCTCGCAAGCACGGCATACTCCGGGCCTGCGCGGATGGCGCAACAGCATCGGCGCGGCGCTGCACTACCGGATCGGCGTCGGCGAGCACGACTGGACGCTGAGCCTGGTGGCCAAAACCGACGGCACATTCAACATCCGCAGTGCCGGGTGCTTGATCGAACTGAGGCTGCTCGACGCTGCCCCCCATGGCGCAACACTGGTGATCGATGGGATTCGCCGGCGGCATGCGTGGCGCCTCGATGGCAACGATCTCTGGCTGTCCACCCGACCCGGCGGCCTGCACCTGCAGGACCGAACCCATGCCCCCATCGCCGCCAAGGCCAGTGCCAACGACGGCATGCTCAAGGCGCCCATGGACGGTGCCATTGTCGAGCTGCTGGTCAGCGAAGGCAGCACGGTGCGCCAAGGCCAACTGCTGATGGTGCTCGAAGCGATGAAAATGGAGCATCCACTCAAGGCAGGCATCGACGGGGTGGTCAGGCAATTGCAGGTCACGCGGGGTGACCAGGTGAAAAATCGCCAGGTTTTGTTGCGCGTTGAAACAGCCCACTAGTCGGATGCCGAGGGTTTGACTACGCTCAAACCCATCAGCACGCCGATACCGGGAACCCTGCAATGCCTCACTGGCTGGTGATTGATCTGGAGGCCACCACCGATGAAGGTGGCTGGCCGGTAACCGAAATGGAAATTATCGAAATCGGCGCCACGCTGGTGAATCGTGACGGCCGCGAAGTGGATCATTTCCAGCGCTTCGTGCGGCCCCTGAGGCGGCCGCTGCTCACGCCCTTCTGCCGCGAACTGACCCACATCACCCAGGCCAATATCGACAATGCCGCGCCCTTGACCGAGGTCTGGCCGGCGTTCGAGCGCTGGCTGGCGCCGTATCAGTCGAAGCTGGAAAGCTGGGTCAGTTGGGGCGATTACGACCGCAAGCAACTGCTTCAGGAATGGCAGCACCAGCAGTTGCACAGTGTCCTCGGCCAGGTGCCGCACATGAACCTCAAGCAACGCTTCGCCAAGGCCCGGCGACTGGAGCGACCGCTGGGGCTCAATGGCGCGCTGCAACTGGCTGGCCTGCAATTCTGCGGTCAACAGCACCGTGCGCTGGAAGACGCACGCAATACCGCGCGGTTGTTGCCCCTGGTGCTTGCGCGTTGAGCGGCAGCCACCTCCCAGTGTGGCAGATGACGAATGTTGCGGCCTTGTGCATACTGGCCGGCCTTTTTCAGCCCCTTTTTCGAGGAATCGCCCATGTTTAAAGTCAACGAGTACTTCGACGGCACCGTCAAGTCGATCGCTTTTGGCACTGCCGAAGGCCCTGCGACCATCGGCGTCATGGCACCGGGCGAATATGAGTTTGGCACGGCCCAACGGGAAATCATGCACGTGGTCTCCGGCGCCCTGACCGTGAAGCTGCCTGACAGCACCGACTGGGAAACCTTCGAGGCCGGCAGCCAGTTCAATGTTCCGGCCAACAGCAAATTCCAGCTCAAAGTGGCCGTCGATACCGCTTACCTGTGTGAGTACCGCGGCTGATTCGGCGAACCACCAGAGCTGCTCCCCTTTTGGGGGCATGGTTAACCCTGTGGCGAGGGAGCTTGCTCCCGCTGGACGCGCCAGCGTCCCCTACGATGTGATGACTGGAATGCAGGGGCTGCTTCGCAACCCAACGGGAGCAAGCTCCCTCGCCACAAAAGCCTACAAAAAATGCTTGCGTGATAAACAAAAATGCCCGTGTCCAATGACACGGGCATTTTTGTTTACGGATTTTTTTATTCGAGCACTTCAACCGGCATGCCGACTTCAAGCCGACCGTTGCTGTCGTTGACCAGGTTCTGGCCGAACATCGCACCGTCCGGTGTCGAACGGTAATGCTGCAACGTGGCAAAGGGTTCGCGATTCGGATCGCGTTCGCCGGTTTGCGGATCGACCGTGGTCATGATGCAACGTGAGCATGGCTTGACCAGCCGGAACTCAACCTCGCCGATACGAATGCGCTTCCAGCCGTCCTCGGCAAACGCCTCGCTGCCCTCGACCACCAGGTTGGGGCGAAAGCGCAACATTTCCAGCGAACGACCGACTCGGTTCGACAGATCCTGCAAGGACGCCTGGCCAATCAGCAGCAGGGGGAACCCATCGGCAAAGGCAACCTTGTCGTCATCCTTGCCATAACCGGCGGCGGTGGTACGCGCCAGATCCACCGGCACATGCACCAGGCGGGTTGGATTGCCGATGAATTCGCTGACCCAGGCCGCGGCCTCGTCACCGGCATCCGGCACACGCAAGGTGTCACGCCAGATGGTCACCCCGCGCCGCTGTTCTTCCACCACGGGCGGCAGCGGCACGTCGATGGCGCCATGGCCCGGCGCGCTGAGCGTCAGGCCACCCGCTTCGTTCCACAAGGCTGAGAGCTGGCTCATCTTCGCCACGGCTCGCTGGGTCAGGAAACGCCCCGTGCCCTCATCCACCAGCATCCAGCGCCGGTCACCGTCCAGCCCGAGCTTGTCCAGGCCGATCCCTTGCAAGGGCTGACCCTTGCCGGACTTCAACGGATACCGATACAGCGCGCTCAGCCGCAACATGGTCAACTTCCCTGGTGGCGAAAAAATGCCACCTTATACGAGCCGGCCATTGAAGCAAACCACCATCGGTTTCAGTCGAGCATCAGCCGCTGGCGCACCACATCGACCAGCTTGTCCGGCTGGAATTTGGAGAGGAAGTTGTCGCAACCGACCTTCTTGACCATCGAATCGTTGAAGCTGCCGGACAACGAGGTGTGCAGTACGACATAGAGCCCACGCAAGCGCGGGTCGTTGCGGATTTCAGTGGTCAGCCGGTAGCCGTCCATTTCCGGCATTTCCGCGTCGGTGAAGATCATCAGCAATTTATCGGTCATCACCTCGCCGGTATCGGCCCAAGCCTTGAGCATGTTCAGGGCCTTGAGGCCGTCGCTGGCGATGTGCATTTTCACGCCCAGTTGCCCCAGGGTATCGCGCAGTTGCGAGAGCGCGACGTTGGAGTCGTCCACCAGCAACACTTCGCGACCACGGGCGCGCTCCAGCACCGGGTCTTCGAGCTTGTCCCGGGAGACCTTGGCGTTGTACGGCACGATTTCGGCCAGGACTTTTTCCACGTCGATGATTTCCACCAACTGATCGTCCACCTTGCTGATGGCCGTCAGGTAGTGCTCACGGCCAGCGCTTGTCGGCGGTGGCAGGATGGCTTCCCAGTTCATGTTGACGATGCGGTCGACACCGCCCACCAAAAATGCCTGAACCGAGCGGTTGTACTCAGTCACGATGATGGTGCTGTTGGGGCCCGGCACCAGCGGACGCATGCCAATGGCCTGGGACAGGTCGATCACCGGCAACGTCTGGCCCCGCAGATTGACCACGCCGCACACGAACGGGTGGCGCTGCGGCATCAGGGTCAGCTTCGGCAGCTGCAGCACTTCCTGGACCTTGAACACGTTAATGGCGAACAACTGTCGACCCGCCAGGCGGAACATGAGAATTTCCAGGCGATTCTCACCCACCAGTTGGGTTCGTTGATCTACTGTGTCGAGAATGCCGGCCATCGATGACTCCTGGGCTTGTTCGGATGAATCCAATGAATGAGATATCGGCTGCGCGAACCGAATCTTGACCCCCGGATAAAATACAATCACGGGGTATTGATGTCACATTAACATCATGTTTTACTGACTTCATGATTTCATCTGCACCTTTTCTCTGCCGCGCGACCCAGGTTTGCGTGCAAAGTTCCCCTGCCTAAGGGATTCCCCTAGGCACAATCAGGTCCAACCTGATATTCCCGTTATCCAATAGCCATTAATGTGACGCCATTCTCATTGCTGAACGGAGTCAGGCTTTTGTGCGCGACCAAAGGTCATCGGACCTCCAGTCTTTCGGCCGATCCCACCCGTGCAATTGTTTGCGAATTCGCTTTCGCTGAACGGCAGGGATGTGTCGCCGTGCGTCCGACCGCGGCCGACCTTGAGATCCAGCCGTTCGCCATAAGCGGTTTTCTTTCGCCTGACATGATGTTGTGGAGATAAGCATGCCGAACGATCGTAGGAACTGGACTCAGCGTCTTCCCGAGCTTCTGATCGAGGCCGAGACGCTGTTGGCCAAGTCGGAGGAATGCCTGAGCCATCTGCAATTGATCAACAACGACAAGGACGCCATCGATTGCATGCTCAGCACCTTGCTGAAACTGTCGAACAAGGCCAATGCCCTGGCGCTGGAAGCCGTTTCGGAGTTTTCACTGCATATCCATGGCTTGCTCAGTCACGCGCAAAACCACATGGAGTTGCATGACCGAGCCTTGGACGCCCTGAAGGATTGTTTAACCCTGATGGCCTGGCAATTGGAACTGGTCGATCACACCACCGGCCAGTTGGGCCTGGACAGCAGTGAACAGATTTCGTTGATCGAGGCATTCGCTTTCCAGGTAGGCCAGAGCCCCGGCCAGGCATCGGCAGCGTCAAGTCCGCTGGCGTTGGTATCCTACCCCCAGAAACAAGCCTGAGACGATGATGCCGGCTCAGTGCTGCGTGCCAGGTACGTAGCGCTTTCACCGCGCCATGCCGAGCGCGACCAACGATAGGTGAAGTGGTACTATCTCGCGCGTCAGCCACTTCAAGACAGCGCCGTAAAGCCGCCGACCGAAGCTGCCCTCGACCTGAAAACGTTTACCCGACCGGGCCTGTCAGATGCGCTGACCGGCCAGCCCGCAGCGAACATTCATTGGCTCCATCCGCTATGTACGCCAGCCTCAAGTCATTCATCACCTGGCCTCCCTCCCGAGAAAACGCCCGTCGCTTCACATTATTATTGTGTATCTGCTCGACCCTCGGCTGCCTGCTGGCCTACCTGTACGCCTACACGGTGCCGTTGAGCCTGCTGGTACTGAATGTCGCAGCCATGACTTGTGTTTGGATCCACCATCGGTTGTCACGCAAATCCATCAAGTTCCAGCCTCAGGAACTGGCCGACCGGTTGCTTGAGGTCCAGGAAAACGAGCGCCATCGCCTCAGCCGCGAATTGCACGACGACATTGGCCAGTTGCTGACCGCAGCGAAACTGCAAGGCGAATGGCTCAAGCGGCGGATGCCGGAAGAATTGCAAGGCCAATGCGCGCTACTCTGCGAGACCCTGGACGAAACCCTCAACAAGGTCCGCGACGTATCGGCGATCCTCAACCCCCGGCAACTGACCAGCCTCGGACTGGAGGCCAGCCTGCGGGCGCACCTGCTCAAGACCCTGGCCAATGCCCCGGTGAAGTGGAGCCTCGATTGCCAACAGCGCATGGCAGGCATCCCGGAGGAAATGTCGGTCGCGGTGTTCCGGATCACCCAGGAAGCGGTCACCAACATCTTGCGTCATGCCCGGGCGACGAATCTGCTGGTACGCTTGCAACGCCTGCCTGACGGCCTGACCCTGCTGATCAGCGACGATGGCCAGGGGTTTGTCCCCGCCACCCACCCCGCTCGCGAAGGCCAACGGGGCATGGCCGGCATGTCGGAGCGAGTCGAACAGTTGGGCGGCACCCTCAAGGTCATCAGCGAGGCCGGCAAGGGCACGCACATCGAAGCACGCTTTCCCTGGGCGCCGCGAGCCCTGGAACGAGCCAGTAAGAATAAGGTTCTCCTTTGATTTGTAATTTGCTCCTGGTAGATGACCACTCCCTGATCAGGGCCGGCGTACGCGCGCTGGTCATGGATATCCCGGGCTATGCCGTCATTGGTGAGGCCAGCGATGGCACGCAATTGGTCGAACTGGTCGAACGGTTGAACCCCGATATCGTGCTGCTGGACATTTCCATGAAGGACACCTGCGGCCTGGACGCCTTGCAACAGCTCAAGCGGGTGCGCCCCCACAGCAAGGTGCTGATCCTGTCCATGCATACGGATCCGGCGCTGATCATGCAGGCGCTGGAATCAGGAGCCCATGGCTACCTGCTCAAGGACACCACCGCCAATGAGCTGAAACACGCCTTGGAGGCGCTGCGCAACAACGAACGCTACCTGAGCCCGGCCATCGCCCATACCGTGATCAACCAGGCGCTGACTCGCGTCCAGAAGCATCAGTCGGACCCCGCCCGGACTCATAACCTGACGGCACGCCAGCTGGAAATACTGCGGCTGATCGTGCGCGGCAAGTCCACCCGGGAAATAGCCAACGGCCTGAACCTGAGCATCAAGACCGTGGAAACCCACCGGGCGCAAATCATGAAGCGCCTGCAGATCCATGACGTGGCCGGCCTTGTGCTGTTCGCGGTGCGCGAACAGATCATCAGCCTGGACGATTGAGCGCCGTCGCGCCGCCCAACAGCGGCGAATCGGACGGCAGGTGCACGCGCAGTGCTTTTGGGCGGACAGTGAAACGCAGGGCGTCTACCTGCAACGGCTCGCCATCGAGATTGATATCCAGGCCTTGCGCGACCTTGATCTCCACCCATGGCAAGCGCGCGCGGACAAACATGTTGTCGATGCCCAGGCCACCCGCCAGCAAGTCCTTCAATGTACTGACCACCTCCTGAGGCGCCGGCAAGATGCTGATGTCCAGCAACCCATCATTGGCCAACGCCTGCGGGCACAGCACGTGGCCACCCCCCGCCTGACTGCCATTGCCGATACCCAGCGCGAGCAAATCGCCCTGCCAGTGGAAATCGGGGCCCTGCAACTCACCATAGGCGGCACTCAGCTCACTGAATCGTGACAGGCCGGTGAACAGGTAGGCCGCGCCCCCCAGGACTTTCTTGAGGTCCTCGGAAGTGTTCGCCGTCACCTGGCTGCCAAAACCGCCGGTGGCCATGTTCAGGAAAATCCTGCCGCAGACTTCACCCACATCCACGGCCTGCGGCGCAACGTCGAGCAAATCCAGGGCCTGCGCAGGCTCCAACGGAACGCCAGCCGCCCGGGCGAAATCGTTGGCAGTGCCCAGCGGCAGCAGTACCAGGCTGGCATCACTCGAATGGAGGACGATCGCTTCGGCGATATCACGCAAGGTCCCATCACCGCCGCCGGCGATCAGCCGCGTATAACCGGCCTCCAGCGCCTCATCGACGCATCGTTGGGCATCACCCGCCTCCCAGGTCAACCGTACCGCCAGGTCCCAGCCCTGCTCGCGCTTGAGCATCACTGCCGTGCGAACCTCTTCGTTGAGCGCTTGCTTGCCATGCAAAATCAACAGCGCCTTGCCTTTGCTCATCGTCGTCTCCGTCATTGGAAGGTTCAGGAAATGGGACCGCTCATTCGAGCGAAAAAGCCCGAAATATCTCAATTTATTAAAAAAGCAGGAAGGCTTGCCCCCCCGGGAGAAAACCCGCAGGGCAGCTCGTTCGACCGGGACGTCTTGATTCGAAGAGTTTTCTTACAAGATCTGGCGAATCAGCTCAATTGACCCTCTAGCGGTATTGAGACACCTTGGCCTTCTGTTTTGCTGGAACGCTAAAACCCTCTTCACACAAGGAAGCACTTACCCATGGATGGATACGTCACGGCCCGCTGGGGCCGGATCAGTCGTTTGAACAGTTATGGCCAAGGGGATGAACCGTCCCATGCATAACCGTGAATACAAGCTGTTGCCCCAGCAGCGCGCGCCCCTTGGAAGCGGGCGGGCCGATACTCGGAACGAATGCAAAAGTTGCAGTAATCCCGTTGGAGGAATTGATTTGGAACCGCGCGTCGTTGAACTGGAAACCCACCTCAAATACATCCGCAAAGACATGGATGAAATTCGCACCGACGTAAAGGTGATCCGCCACAGGCTGGCCTATTCGGCTGGCGCTGCAGCGGTGGTGCTCGGCCTGCTGGGCTGGATTGCGAACAATCGATTCGATCAGGTGGTGATGCTGCTCACACGATGAAGGTGAGACGCGTGAAGGCCCGAGGATCCGGCTCGGGCCGCAGAACACCTGCCACAGTGCTAGCCCAGGACTTCGCTCAAGGGAATGAAACCCACTTCATCGCCCTCCACCAGCGTCCGGCCCTCGAGCACTTCGACCAGCCCTTCGGCCCAGGCGGCGCTGCGCAGGACACCCGAGCTTTGATTCCGGTAGATGATCGCTCGACCATTCTCCATGCGGCCTCGCAAGTATTCTCGTCGACTGCCTGCCTTCGGCCAGGCGAAACCGGCCGGCACCTTGAACTTGAGCGGCGCCACCGACTGAACGCCCTGGCGTCTTAGCAGGTAGGGCCGTGCCAGCAGTGCGAAAGTCACGAGGGTCGAGGCAGGGTTTCCAGGCAAGCCTATGACCGGCACGCCACGGTAATGCCCGAACGTCAGCGGTTTACCCGGCTTGATGGCGAGTTTCCATAGCGCCAGCTCGCCGTCCTCGCGCAAGGCGATGCCCAGGAAATCCGCCTCCCCCACCGATACGCCACCGGTGGACAGGATCAGATCGACATCAGACAACTGCGCCAAGCGCTCGCGGGTGGCCGATAAATCGTCGGGCAGGATACCCGCGTCAATCACGTCACAACCCATGCGTTGCAGCCAGCTACACAGCAGCACGCGGTTGCTGTTATAGATCTGGCCTGGGCCCAACGCCTGCCCGGGCTCGACCAGCTCATCCCCCGTGGACAGGACTGCGACGCGGACTTTGCGCACCACTTCCAGCGATGCACAGCCCAAGGAGGCGGCCAGCCCCAGCTCGATCGGCCCCAGGCGAGTGCCGGCAGAGAGCACTTGCTCGCCGACGGTGGTCTCCTGCCCCTGGGGGCGAATGTTCTGCCCGCTGACCATACGCTCGGTAAAGCGCACCCGCTGGTCGTCTTCAACCACGGCATTTTCCTGCATCTCGACGCAATCGGCGCCAGCAGGGACTGGCGCCCCGGTGAAGATCCGCGCGCACGTGCCAACGGCCAGCGGCTCTGGGGCCTGCCCGGCAAAAATCCGCTGGCTGACCTTCAATGGCTCGCCGTTCCAGTCAGCCAGCCGCAAGGCATAGCCGTCCATGGCGCTGTTGGGCCATGGCGGCAAATCTAGGGTCGACACCAGATCCCCGGCGAGCACTCGCCCTAACGCCGCGGCCAAAGGCAAATGCTCGCGCTGGACAATCGGCGTGGCCGCCGCCATCTCGAGCAGTCGTTCCAATGCGACCTCAACGGCCATCAAGGCCCCGGCCTTGCCCGGTTTACCCACGGGATTCACAAGGCGCTGCCTGTTTCAAATGAGCCACGAAGTTGCACGGCCGATGCCGCACATCCAGCTGTTCGGCCAGGATGCCATCCCATCCGGTACGCACCGCGTTGGTCGAACCCGGCAGGCAACACACCAGCGTGCCATTGGCCAGGCCTGCCAGCGCGCGGGACTGCACGGTGGACGTGCCGATGTCGGCCACGGATATCTGTCGAAACAACTCGCCAAAGCCATCGACCTGCTTGTCCAGCAGGCACGTGACGGCTTCCGGCGTGCTGTCACGCCCCGTGAAACCGGTGCCGCCGGTGATCAGCACCACCTGCACCACGTCTTCGGCAATCCAGGTCGCGACTTGCGCCCGGATCTTGTACAAATCATCTTTGAGCAGGACCCGCGCCGCCAGGTTGTGGCCAGCCGCCGTGAGCCGATCGACGAAGACCTGTCCGGACGTATCGGTTTCCAGGGTACGGGTATCACTGACAGTCAGCACCGCGATATTGAGCGGCACGAAAGGTACATCAGCCTTGGCTTTCATAGGCTCGTCCAGTTGTGAAGGAAACAGCCCGGTGTTATATCACAGCGCTTCATTTTTTCGCCCGCGCGGAGACACGCCATGACCCCGAACACGCCGCTGCCATCCTGCTCCATCCTGCTCTTGGCGGGTGGTCGCGGACAACGCATGGGCGGCCAGGACAAAGGCCTGGTGCAGTGGCAAGGCGAACCGCTGATTGCCCATCTGCATCGCCAGACCCGCGCCATGAGCGATGACCTGATCATCTCCTGCAACCGCAACCCGCAACATTATGCGATGTATGCCGATCAGTTGGTGCATGACGAGGAAGGCGACTTTCCCGGGCCCCTGGCAGGTATCCGGGCAGGCCTCAAGGCTGCGAAGCATCCGTATTTGCTGGTGCTGCCGTGTGATGTGCCGCAAATCGACGCCAACCTGCTCGATAACATGCGCAGGATGGCCAGCCAGCACCCCGACAAACCGCTGATGGTGCGCCACGGCGAGCACTGGGAGCCGCTGCTGTGTGTCATCCCATTGGCCCTGGCAGCGAGCTTCGAACAAGCCTGGCGCGAAGGCGAACGCAGCCCCGGTCGTATCATGCGCGCACTGCACGCCGTTGCCTTGCAATGCCCAGCCGACGATCCCCGCCTGGCAAATCTGAACACACCGGAGTTACTGGCCCGGCACAAAGGCGTGTCAGATTGACACTAGCCAGGAACTTGCGCGCGATGTATACGTCTGAAGGTCAGTAACTTGAAGAATCCATTTCGGAGAAACACCATGACACAACGGACCCTCGCCACGTTCATGCTCGCTCTGGGCCTCGCCACCCTTGCCGGGTGTGCTTCGCCAACAGTGATCACCTTGAATGACGGTCGCGAAATCCAGGCCGTCGATACCCCACATTACGATGAAGAAAGCGGCTTCTACGAATTCGAGCAACTGGATGGCAAGCAGACTCGTGTGAACAAGGATCAGGTTCGTACCGTTAAGGATTTGTAATCTGTAACGCTGCTGCCCTAAGTCGCTAGAAAAAACGGCGCTTCCTGAAGAGGGAGGCGCCTTTTTTTTGGGCTTGGTTTTGGGTTTTGGGTTTTGGGTGTATATCCGTTTCTTCGGTAACGGCCACTGGCGGTTCCGCTCTTACAGCGGGTCACTTTCGAAAAGCGCGAAAGTAACCAAAGCGCTACATGCCCCACCACTCGGTGCCTCGCCTAGGCTCGGCATGCCTGAACGAAGGCATTGCTCCGTGGAGCAATGCCGGAGTGAGGGCACACCGAGCCTAGGCGAGGTGCCGAGTGGTGGGGCAAGCCTTTTTTGCTTACTTTTTTTGGCGTTTGAAAAAAAGTGAGTCGCCGTAAGGGCGAAACCATAAGTAGCCGTTACCGAAGAAACGGATATACACACCATTCCCCCTTAACAAAAAACTACCACTGCAACGAAATACCGCTCTCAAACACACGTTCCAAGCCAGTAACCGGATCAACAAAACGCAACCCTTGAGCCAGCAGCTTCAAAGGATTCGAGTAATCATCCTCAACATCCCGAAGCACATCAGGATAAAACGGATCATTGCAGATCCCCGCCCCAAGGGCATTCATGTGAACCCGCAACTGATGCTTCTTACCCGTAACCGGATACAAGCCATAGCGCCACAACTCGCCGTTCCTTTCCAGCACTTCGATGGCCGTTTCGGTATTGGGCTCGCCGGGCCCTTCCTGCATTCGGAAGAACGGTTCGCCATCGATCATCCGGCTTTTATGCACCCGTGGAAAGGTCAGCCCGGGCAATGCGCGGGCAATGGCCTGGTAGCGTTTTTCGATCTGCCGCGTCGGGAATAACGACTGATACGCCGAGCGGGTGTTCGGGTTGGCCGAAAACAACACCAGCCCGGCCGTATGCCGGTCGATGCGGTGCAGAGGCACCAGATGAGGATTGTCCAACCGCCGGATCAGCCGTCGCAACAAAGTTTGCTCGACGTATTCGCCCGCTGGGGTGACAGGCAGAAAATGCGGCTTGTCTGCCACCACCAGGTGTTCGTCGGCGTACAGGATCGACTCCACCACCGGGATTGTCTTCTCGTCGGGCACTTCGCGGAAGTAGTGGATGCGCAGGCCTTCGCGGTACGGCAAGTCGACCTGGATCGCCTTGCCCTCCCCGTCCAATACCCTGCCCCGAGCGATCCGGTCCAGCCACTGTTCGCGACTGATGGCGCTGAAATGCTCGCACAGGCACTCCAGCACCGTCTGCCAGGAACCGGGCGGCAGGTACAGCGTACTGGCCTGATGATGAGCGGCGGAAAACGACGAACCGGACATTGAAAACTCTTAGGCATTTTTGCGAGGCGGTATTATCCGCCAGTCGCACAGGCCAGCCCAGCAATGATTGCTCACGCGGTGACTGACGTCGATTTTGCCGCCGCTTCGGTGAACTCTTTCAACCAGCGCAGCACTTCCACCGCCTCCCAGCGACCTGGATCGTACAGCGCGTACAGCAAGCCCTGGTAACCCACCACATCCAACTGTTTGTGATAGCCGGCACGCTGGAACAACGCTTCAATCTCGGCGAAACAGGTATTGAAATGCAGTTTATTGAAGGGGGTCTTGCCTTCGGTAACCAAGCCATCCAGGCGCAGTTCCAGGACTGCCTCGCGCACAACGTCCGCGGACATCCTGTTCACGCTGTTTTTCAGTTGTTCGACATTGACCAAGGGGACGCACTCCAGATAGCTGTATGGACATACAGTAACCGAAGCACACTACTTTCGCCAACCGCAGTATCAGGAACTGACGGACGAACGGAGGAATGTCACGATCTGTTCAGCCTCGAAGGGCCAGTCCAGTTCCGCACCGGTATCCAGCCTGCGCAGCACGGGAATCCGCCACCCATAGTCCTCCACCACGTCTTCGCGATCTGAAATGTCCACCAACTCCACCAACAATCCATGTTCGACGAAAGGCATCAGTTCAGCTTCGGCTACTTCGCAAAGATGACACCCCAGGGTGCCGAACAACTGGCATTCAGGAAGCATGGCGGGTAGACCCAAAAAAGATAGACGGTCATTCTAGGCCCACCTCGGAAAACCGTCGAGTCGCAGGCTCGCTTCAGCGTGTTTCAGTAAAACGCTGATGCAAATCACTGAGCGCCAATGCTTTTCCAGCGACGCTTGTCGCATTTTCCCCTCTACGCTGTGCGTTGTAGCCTTGAAACGGAGTTCCCCTTGTTTGCCAACCTGCTGATCATCCTTGCCTCGTCCCTGGTGGTCATCGCCTTGTTCAGGCGGCTGCGCCTGCCACCCGTGCTGGGTTATCTCTGCGTCGGGCTGGCGGTCGGGCCCACCGCGCTGGACTGGGTCAACGACAGCGAAGAACTGCCAGACCTGGCCGAACTCGGGGTGGTGTTCCTGCTGTTCTCGTTGGGGCTGGAGTTTTCCCTGTCGAAAATGCTCGAACTGCGTCGGGTCGTGTTCGGCCTCGGCAGCCTGCAGGTGCTGTGCTCGGGGGCGGTCCTCGCGGGATTGCTGGCAGTGTGTGGCGCGCCGATAATCGCCGCGTTGTTGCTCGGCGCAGGACTGGCCTTGTCCTCCACGGCCATCGTCAGCAAGGAGTTGACCAGCCTGGGCGAGATCTTCAGCAGCCACGGCCAGAACGCCATCGGCGTGTTGTTGTTCCAGGACGTTGTCGCGGTGCTGTTGTTGACCCTGGTGCCGGTATTCGCCGGCAGCAGCGACCACCCGTGGTACTGGGCGCTGCCCTTGACCTTGGGCAAGACCCTGGTTCTGTTCGGTGGCCTGCTGCTGGCCAGCCGACTGCTGTTGCCCCGGCTGTTCCATGAGGTGGCGGCGTCCCGGTCCGCGGAATTGTTCGTCCTGCTGGCCCTGGTGATCGTGTTGCTGACGGCATGGCTGACCCACCTGCTCGGTTTGTCACCGGCCCTGGGAGCTTTCCTGGCGGGCATGCTGCTGGGGGAAAGCCACTACCGGCATCAGATCGAAGCCGACATACGCCCGTTCCGCGACATCCTGCTGGGGCTGTTCTTCGTCAGCATCGGCATGCTGATCGACCTGCAGCTGTTCCTCGATGACGGCTTGTTGATCCTGGGGTTGACCCTCGGCCTGATGCTCATCAAGGGCTGCGTGGTCGCCGTCCTGGTGAAATGGCGCGGCAGCGACGTTGAAACCGCCTGGCGCAGTGGCCTGGCGCTGGCCCAGGGCGGTGAATTCTGCTTTGCCCTGATGGCCCTGATGCAGCAGAACCGCCTCATGCCCGCTGACATCAGCGGCCTGCTGCTGGCCGCGACGTTCTGCTCGATGCTATTGACCCCGCTGTTGCTGCGTGCGGCGCCACGCATCGCCGCGCGCCTGCATCGCAAACCCAACGAAGAGGCGCAACTGGACCAGATCAGCGCACTCAATGCCGGCTTGTCGGGCCATGTGGTCATTTGCGGCTACGGGCGCGTCGGTCAATCCATCGGGCGGTTCCTGCGCCGCGAAGGCCAGGCGTTCGTCGCCCTGGATGACGACCCGGTGATCATCCAGGAAGCCACCGTCGGGGAAAACTGCGTGCATTACGGGGATTCACGACGAGGTGACCTGCTTGCGGCCGTTGGCTTGAGCCGCGCCAGGTTGCTGGTGATCGCGGTAGACAAGACCGACATCGCCATCACCGTGCTCAAGGCGGCCCGCCAGGTCAATCACCAGGTACCGATCCTGGTGCGCACCCGTGACGACAGCCAACTGGCCGAGTTGCAGGCTGCCGGGGCCAGCGAAGTGGTCCCGGAGCTGCTGGAGTCGAGCCTGATGCTGGCCTCCCACGCCCTGATCATGCTCGGCCTGCCCGAGCAGCAGGTCCGGCATCACGTGGATCAGGTTCGTCACGACCGCTATCGCCTGCTCCATGGCTTTTATCCTGGCAACCAGGACAAGGAGCCATAGTGCGACGCTCAGTCCTGGCTGACCGCGCCGATCTTGTGAATCGACAGGTCGGCGCCGTAATACTCTTCTTCCTGTGTCAGGCGCAGCCCCAGCACGGCCTTGATCACGCCATAGACCGCAAACCCGCCTGCCAGGGCGACGACAATTCCCAGCGCCGTGCCAATCAATTGGCTGATCAGGCTGACCCCACCCAGGCCGCCCAGGGCGCTCTGGCCAAAGACGCCACAGGCGATGCCACCCCAGACACCGCACAGCCCATGCAGCGGCCAGACGCCGAGCACATCGTCGATCTTCCACTTGCCCTGGGCCGCGGTGAAGCACCAGACAAACAAGGCACCGGCAATGGCCCCCGTGACCAACGCACCGACCGGGTGCATCAGGTCGGAACCGGCACAGACCGCCACCAAACCGGCCAGCGGGCCGTTGTGCAGGAAGCCTGGGTCATTGCGTCCGACAATCAATGCCGCCACGGTACCGCCCACCATGGCCATCAACGAATTGACCGCCACCAGCCCGCTCACCCCGGGCAAGGTCTGGGCACTCATCACGTTGAAACCGAACCAGCCGACAATCAGGATCCACGAACCCAAGGCCAGGAATGGAATGCTCGAAGGCGCGAACGCCACCAGGCGACCGTCCCGGTATCGGCCGTTACGCGGGCCGAGCAAGAGCACGGCAGCCAACGCCAGCCAGCCGCCCATGGCATGCACCACCACGGAGCCGGCGAAGTCATGGAAACTGGCGCCGAACCGGGCTTGCAGCCAGGCCTGCAGGCCAAAATTGCCGTTCCAGACCACGCCTTCGAAAAACGGATAGACAAACGCCACGATCAGCACCGTGGCGCACAACTGCGGGACGAACCGGGCACGTTCGGCAATACCGCCGGAAATGATGGCCGGGATTGCAGCGGCAAAGGTCAGCAGAAAGAAGAACTTCACCAGGCTATAGCCATGATCGGCGCTGAGCACCGCCGCCGGTTGCAGGAAGGTCACACCGTAGGCAATCCAATAGCCTATAAAGAAATAGGCCAGGGTCGAGACCGCGAAATCGCTGAGGATTTTCGACAGCGCATTGACCTGGTTCTTTTGCCGGACCGTTCCCACTTCAAGAAACGCAAAGCCGGCATGCATGGCCAGGACCATGACTGCGCCGAGCAGGATGAACAGCGTGTTGGAGCTGTGGACCAGAGCGTCCACGGCACTTTGCATATTTTCCATGGTATTGGCAGACCTGAAAAAGTTGAAAAAAGCACCAAACCGGTTCGCCTGCCTTGCGAACGCACCAAGTTGAAACGGCTCATTGGCCGTACGCAGGCCGATGAACCGCTTTGGTGCGCAAGAACGGTCAAAACGAAATCCCGCTTGGAGGTGCTTCGCGGGTTTTGATTATTTGGGTTAAGGTTTTTCGGGCTTTCGCCCAGCTTCAGCGCACTGGCGCAGGCTGATGCACCAGTACATGGCAAAAGCCTGAGCAAAAGTTGTACCAGTCACTTGTACTGAACCTTCCGGCAAGGCTCATACTCGAACGTTTCAGACGTCACTTACGGAGATTCACCAATGGCCAGAACCCAGGCAAAGACTGCTCAAGAAACCCTGATGGAAGATTTCCAGACGCTGGTCAGCGACACGGAACGGTTGCTCGATCACACCGCGACGCTGGCAGGCGATCAAGCCGATGCACTGCGCAGCCAGATTCACGAAACCCTCCTGCGCGCCCGCGAAACGCTCAAGCTGACGGAAGATTCCATGCGCGAACGCGGCCAGGCTGCGGTGGTCGCCACCGAGGAATATGTACAGGCCAACCCTTGGCAATCCGTGGGCATTGCGGCAGGCGTTGGCTTTCTGATTGGCCTGCTGGCGACACGGCGCTAATGATGGGTATCGACGAATCCGGCTCGTCCGAAGCGGGCACACAACCGACTGCTCGTCGCCTGGGCGCGGCGTTCCTTGGCTTGCTGCATAGCCACGTCGAATTGTTCGGCATGGAGTTGCAGGAACAGAAAGCACGCACCGTCAGCCTCCTGCTGTTCGCCGGCCTTGCGCTGGTGTTCGGCCTGCTGCTGTTGGTCGGGCTTTCGGCGCTGGTACTGATCCTGGTATGGGACACTTATCGTCTGGCCGGCATTATCGGCCTGTGCCTGTTTTATCTGCTGGCGGCGCTGTTCTGCGGGCTTCGGCTCAAGGCAGCGATCTACGACGAGTCGTCTCCTTTCCACGCCACCCTCGAAGAACTGGCCAACGACCGGGAGCGCCTGTTGCCATGAGCCTGCCTGATATTCCTCAAGCCCGGACACGACAGGAAATGCGCAAGGCGCTGGTGCGTCTGCGCATGGAAATGCATCGCCAGGAAATCCGTCAGGAAACACGCCAATTACTGCAGCCCTTGCAACGGGCACGCAGCTTGACGCAAAGCTGGCACGAAGGCTTCGGCATCAAGCACGCGCCACTGTGGGGCGTGGCGGCAGTGTCCCTGCTCGGTTTCCTCACCGGCAAACGGACTCGCCACGGTGGTGGCGGTGGCTTGACAGGCCTGATCCGCCTGGCAACGACATTGCTGCCGTTGGTCAAGCTGGCCAAAGACCTGCGCAAACCCTGAGGACCTGCACACCGTGGCGAGGGAGCTTGCTTCCGCTGGACTACGAAGCAGGCCCATTTTTGTGGGTGCTTCGCACTCAAGCGCGAGCAAGCTCCCTCGCCACAGGGTTATGTATCGAGTCGGTGCAGGCCTATAGGCCTTGCAGGGCAGCCCACGAACCGGGAAGCTAGGACACCGACATCATCGAACGGAGCAACCAGCCTTGGATTGGCACACCCTGCTGACTCGCGAACGCCTCGGAAAACCGCTGCACAGTCCGCAAGAACTGGGCCGCAGTCCTTTCCACAAGGACCACGACCGCATCATCTTTTCCGGCGCCTTCCGCCGCCTCGGACGCAAGACGCAAGTGCATCCGGTCTCCAGCAACGACCACATCCATACGCGCCTGACCCATTCCCTGGAAGTCAGCTGCGTCGGGCGCTCCCTGGGCATGCGCGTGGGGGAAACCATCCGCAATGCCCTGCCTGACTGGTGCGAGCCAAGCGACCTGGGCATGGTGGTGCAATCGGCCTGCCTGGCCCACGACATTGGCAACCCGCCGTTCGGTCACTCCGGCGAAGATGCTATCCGCTATTGGTTCCAGCAGGCCGCCGGCCGTGGTTGGCTCGATGCAATGAGCGAAGCCGAGCGCAACGACTTCCTCAACTTCGAAGGTAACGCCCAAGGATTCCGCGTCCTCACCCAACTTGAATACCATCAGTTCGACGGCGGAACGCGGCTGACCTATGCCACCCTCGGCACCTATTTGAAATACCCCTGGACTGCCCGCCACGCGGACTCGCTGGGCTACAAGAAGCACAAGTTCGGTTGCTACCAGAGCGAACTGCCACTGTTGGAGCAGATTGCCCACAAACTCGGTTTGCCACAGATCGAGGATCAACGCTGGGCACGGCATCCCTTGGTGTACCTGATGGAAGCCGCCGATGACATCTGCTACGCGCTGATCGACCTGGAAGACGGCGTGGAGATGGATCTCCTGGAATACCCCCAGGTGGAATCGCTGCTCCTGGACCTGGTGGGCGATGATCTTCCGGACACTTACCGGCAGCTGGGGCCGCTGGACTCGCGGCGACGCAAACTGGCGATCCTGCGGGGCAAGGCCATCGAACACCTGACCAACGCCGCCGCCCGGGCTTTTGTCGAACAACAGGAAGCCTTGCTTGCCGGCACATTGCCAGGGGATCTCGTGGAACATATGCACGGCCCGGCAAAACGCTGCGTGTTGAATGCCAAGGACATGGCGCGCCGGAAAATTTTCCAGGACAAGCGCAAGACCCTGCATGAAATCGGCGCCTACACCACGCTGGAAATCCTGCTCAACGGATTTTGCGGGGCCGCCCTTGAACAGCATGGGGGCCGCACGCCTTCGTTCAAGAATCGCCGCATTCTCGACCTGCTGGGGAATAATGCGCCGGATCCCAACGGCCCTTTGCATAGCGCTTTCCTGCGAATGATCGATTTCATCGCCGGGATGACTGACAGCTACGCCAGCGAAATGGCCCAGGAGATGACCGGCCGCACGCGCCAATAAAATGTGTGCTGCGCCTGGCACAAAACCTGTGGAAGCGAGCTTGCTCACGATGGCGGTGGATCTGTGCGCATCAATGCAGGATGTGCCACCGTCATCGCGAGCAAGCTCGCTCCCACAGGGATTGGCGGTGAATGTGAATTTTGTAGCGCTGCGCCACAAGGAGTTTGAAGTAGATAAATAACTGTATGGTTTACACAAACCGCGGTTAAACGCTTCTTTTGTTTGCACAAACAACACTATCAAAGAAATATCCCTTCACACACTGCCAACACATCCCCCTCTTGTTGTCGTCCACCGACTAAAAAACCGATTACATCGTAATATCTTGCCTCTTTTTTTGTAGGAAACTTCTGAAATTGAAGTTGCATGCCCGTCTCTTCGTACGGCCCTGGTTGTAAGTGGGCTAAGGTGCGCGCTTTATTCAAGTTCGCAGGGTAATTTATTCATGAACTCCGTTTTCATTGTCGACGATCATCCGGTCATCCGCCTCGCTGTACGCATGCTTCTGGAGCATGAGGGCTATAAGGTCGTAGGAGAAACTGACAACGGCGTCGACGCGATGCAAATGGTGCGCGAATGCATGCCAGACCTGGTTATCCTGGACATCAGCATTCCCAAACTCGACGGGCTGGAAATCCTCTCGCGCTTCAACGCCATGACCACTCCGCTCAAGACGCTGGTGCTCACGGCCCAGTCGCCGACGCTCTTCGGCATTCGATGCATGCAGTCCGGTGCCTCTGGTTACGTTTGTAAACAGGAAGACCTCAGCGAACTTGTCAGCGCAATCAAAGCGGTATTGTCCGGCTACAACTACTTTCCCAGCCAGGCGCTGAATCCGGTACGCCCGGATGACCCACGCAGTATCGAGCTGGACCTTTTCAAAAGTGTCAATGATCGGGAACTGATGGTGCTGCAACTTTTTGCCCAGGGCCGTACCAACAAGGAAATAGCCAAGGGAATGTTTCTAAGCAATAAGACCGTCAGTACTTATAAGAAGCGGCTGATGCAGAAGCTCAAGGTCAAGTCCTTGGTCGATCTGATTGAAATGGCGAAGCGCAACGCGCTGGTGTGAGAAAAACAGGATGCTCAGACGCATAACCGAATGTCTTCTGCTGATCAGTGCGGCGTTATATACAGGAATGCCCGCGGCGGCAGCGCATGCGCCCGAGCAATACACCCTGCTGGGCCGCTCGTCCATGGCCCATGCCGAGGTCAAGCTGGATGATGTTCACCGCGCCTGGCTACAGGATCGGCAAGCGCTGGTCCTGGGAACTTCCGCCCCGGATTACCCGCCCTTCGATCTCTCCACCAGCGGACACGACTACGAAGGCCTGACGGCCGATTACGCCGACATCATCGCCAAGGCCACCGGCCTGCCCATGACAGTCCTGCGCTTCGACTCCCGCGAGGCGGCCATGGCCGCACTCAAGGACGGGCAAATCGATATGCTTGGCACCGCCAACGGTTTCGAGGCGCGCAACCCCGACATTGTGCTGTCGACGCCGTACGCAGTGGACCAGCCCGTTCTCGTCACCCGAACGAATGAAAGCCGATCCCTGACTGACGATCTCGAAGGGTTGCGACTGAGCATGGTGTATCACTACCTGCCGCTGCGGGAAATTGAAAAACTCTACCCCAAGGCACTCATCACCACCTACCCGTCCTACCAGAATGCCATTAACGCCGTCGCCTTCGGCCAGGCCGATGTATTTCTCGGCGATACCCTTTCCACCCACTACATGATCAACAAGGGCTACTTGAGCAATATCCGCATGGCCAGCTTCGGCAAACACGAATCCCATGGGTTCGGTTTCGCCGTACGACGTAGCGACACCCGCTTGTTGGAAGTCATCAACGCTACGCTGAGCCAGGTCTCCATTGCCGAGCAAGCCACCATCTCCAAGCGCTGGAGTGCAGGCAGCGACCTGTATCTCACGGACCACAGGATACAACTGACCGACCGCGAGCTACGCTGGCTGGCGAGGCATCCGGTGGTCCGGGTGGTGGTGAACGAAACCTCCGCGCCCTTCACCTTCTTCGATGCGGACGGGGACTTTCGCGGCATCAGTGCCGACCTGCTGGAACTGATCCGGCTGCGCACCGGCCTGCGCCTGGACATCCAGCGCCGCCAGAGCGACAGCGAAATGATTGCTGCGGTCCTCAACGATCAAGCCGACATGATCGCCGCACTTTTGCCCAGCCGTGAACGACAACTCCAATTGAAGTTCAGCCGCCCCTACGTCGACAGCTCGTTCGTCCTGCTGACCCGCAAACAGTCCGACACGCCCACGACACTCGATCAGTTCGGCCACGCCAGCCTGGCAATCGCCAAAGGCAATCCGGTCATTGAATGGCTACGCAGCCAGTACCCAAACATTCAAATCATCGAAACGGACGGCCCCTTGCACGCCGTGGAAATGCTCGCCCATGGCCAGGTCGACGGCAGCGTGAACTCGCAGGTGATGGCCAACTACTTCATCTCTTCCCATGCGTGGCGCGACAGGTTGCAAATCAGCAGCACGGTGAGCACCCAACAGGCCATGTTCGCGCTGGCCACGGCAAAAAACGCCACCGAGCTGAACGCCATCCTCGACAAGGCCCTGACCAGCATCGACCCTGACGAACTGGGCGTCATCAACAACCGCTGGCGCGGTTACGTCTCGCCCACGGAACACACCTGGCGCACCTACAACCGCCTGTTCCTCCAGATCGTCGCGGGCGTTGGCCTGTTGTTGCTGTTTTCCCTGGCGTGGAACGCCTACATGCAGCGCCAGATCAGGCAACGTCAAAGGGCGGAACTGGCCCTCAATGATCAACTCGAATTCATGCACGCACTGCTCAACGGCACCCCCCACCCCATCTACGTGAGGGATCGCAACGACATCCTGCAAAGCTGCAACGACAGTTACCTGCAAACGTTCGACGTCAAACGCGAAGACGTCATCGGCAAGAGCCAGATGCCAGGATCCATGAGCAACGCCTTCGAAGCGCAGGAGTACCAGGCGGACTACCAACGCGTCATGGCCGAAGGCACCGCCCTGATCGTCGATCGGCCCCTGCACATCGGGGACAGGCAACTGACGATCTATCACTGGATCCTCCCCTACCGAAACTCTGCCGCCGAAGTGCAAGGCATCATCGGCGGCTGGATCGACATCAGTGAGCGGCGCCAGCTGTTCGAGGAACTGCGCGCGTCCAAGCAACAGGCCGATGACGCGAACCGCGCCAAAAGCACGTTCCTGGCAACCATGAGCCATGAAATCCGCACCCCCATGAACGCGGTGATCGGCATGCTTGAACTGGCCCTGAAACAGGCCGAAAAAGGCCGTGTGGACCGTTCGACCATCGAAGTCGCGTACGAATCGGCCTCAGGGATGCTCGAGCTGATAGGCGATATCCTGGACATCGCCCGTATCGAATCCGGTCACCTGAGCCTGACCCCCGAACGCGTCAATCTCAGGGCCCTGCTGCAATCGCTCATTCGGGTATTCGAGGGCGTGGCCCGGCAGAAAAACCTGGCGTTGTCCTTGCAGTTCGACGACGCCGAGGGCAGCCCTGACGTGTTGATGGACCCGTTGCGGTTCAAACAGGTGCTGTCGAACCTGATCAGCAATGCCCTCAAATTTACCGAGCAGGGCCAGGTAGTGATCAAGGTCCGGCTGCTTCCAACCGACCGGGACGACGCTCTACAGCTGCACCTGGAGGTCAACGACAGCGGCATCGGTATTGGCCCGGCGGACCTGCAACGTTTGTTCGAGCCGTTTGCCCAGGTCGATAACACCAGCCGGATGGCCCGCAACGGCGCGGGGTTGGGGCTGGTGATCAGTCGCAACCTGTGCCGGATGATGGGCGGCAGCCTGCACATGAGCAGCCAACTCGGCGTCGGTACCCAGGTCCAGGTCCGCCTGCAACTGACCGTCCTATCGACGGCGCCGGTTCGCCCCCCACCTGAACCGGTCATCGAAGCGGCCCAGGCCACCCTGAACGTCCTGATCGTGGACGATCATCCCGCCAACCGCCTGCTGATGTCGCAGCAACTGGAATACCTCGGCCATCACTACCAGGTCGCCCATGATGGTGCCCACGGGCTCGAGGTCTGGCAAAAGAACCATTTCGATCTGGTCATCGCCGATTGCAACATGCCCATCATGAGCGGCTATGAACTGGCCCGCTCGATTCGCCGCGATGAGTCCGAGCAGCAACGGCCACCTTGCACCCTCCTGGGGTTCACCGCCAATGCACAACCGGAGGAAAAACAACGTTGCCAAGACGCCGGGATGGACGACTGCCTGTTCAAGCCGATCAGCCTGAGCGCCTTGAGCCAATGGATCAAAGCGGTCAAACCCGCCGGCCGCCCAGCGGTTTTCAGCATACAAAGCCTGCAGGCATTGACTGGCGGCAACCCTTCGTCCAACCAGCGCCTGCTGGCTGAATTACTCAGCAGCAGCCGCTCGGACCGCCAGGAGTTGCTCGACGTCGCCCGCGGCGCAAACCGGCAAGCGCTGACCGAAATAGCGCACAAGATAAAAGGCGTCGCCCGCATCGTCCAGGCGACCTCGCTGATCCAGCGGTGCGAGGCATTGGAGCACGCTTGTCACCAGGCGCAGGCACCTGGGCGGATCAGCGATTGCATCGACGCCCTCGACCGCGCCATGAGCGAACTGGAGCGGGCCCTCGAAACGGAGATCGCCAAGGCAAAATAATCCAGCGTTTACTATGCTATTCGCTCAGCAGTGCGTACCTGGGGGGTTCTCGATCGGTTTCCCTTGCACGCGGGAACACTCATCGAGAACGCCCCCTGACACTTGGAGTGACTGCAATGCCCAGCGCACCGCGTCCGGACAAACGCCGGTTCCCCCTGCACGTCCACATCAGCGTGATGTTTACCCTGCTTTTGCTGCTGACCGGGGTGGTGCTGGGGATTTTCAATTACCGGCAAACCACGCAAATCATCCTCTCCAGCAGTGAAAAACTGTTCAACCGTATCGAACAGGACGTGCGCCTGGATCTGTACGACACCTACGAACCCATCCGCCATCTGTTGAGCCTGCTGGCCGACTATCCGGCGACGCGCACGCCCCAGCTGGCGCAACGCCTGACCCTGCTCGTGCCCTTCAGCCAGGCACTGCGGGACAACCCGAACCTGGCGTCGTTGTACCTGGGCGATCATCAAGGCAACTTCATGATGGTCCGGCCATTGCGCACCGCGGCCCTGAAAGCCGCCCTGCAGGCACCGGCCCAGGCGGCCTACCAAGTCTGGACCGTGGAGCGGGCAACCGAACAAGGCCCGATTCATTCCCAGTCGCTGTTCTACGACGAGACGCTGACGCTCATCGGGCGCCGGGACATTGCCGACGAAACCTACGACCCCCGCAGCCGCAGCTGGTTTCGCAGCGCCGCCGGCAGCACCGAGCAGATCACCACCGAGCCCTACGTATTTTTCTCCACTCATAACGTCGGCACCACCCTCGCCCGGCGCAGTGGCGAGCAGGCGGTCATCGGCGCCGACCTGACCCTGGCGGCCCTGTCCCAGACCCTGGCCAAGCATAAGGTGACCACCGGCACCGAAGTCGTCTTGCTCGATCCCAAGGGCAACGCCGTAGGTTATCCCGACAGCAGCCGGCTGCTCGCCGACGTCCAGTCGGCGCGCCTGATCAAGGCCCGCGACCTCAGCCCGGCCATCGCCGCCGCGCTCGATGACAACACCGACACCACGCGCCTGGAAGCGGACGGACGCCAGTGGATCGTTTCTCGCAGCCACATGCAGGAAGGCGGCCCCCAGGGCCTGGAACTGGCGTTGCTGGTCCCTGAAGATGAGCTGCTGGACAATGCCTATCGCATGCGCTGGCAAGGCGCGCTCATCACCCTCGCCACCCTGCTGCTGTGCCTGCCCCTGGGTTGGCTGACGTCCAGGATCCTGGTCAAGCCTTTGCGCGAACTGGTGCAGGAGGCCGATGCCATTCGCAGCTTTGACTTCAACTACCCGGTGTCCCGTCGCTCCCCGGTGCTGGAAGTCGATCAGTTGAGCGTGTCGATGGCGCGCATGAAAGAGACCCTGGCGAGTTTCTTTGAAATCACCGCCAGCCTGCGCGCCGAAACCCGCTTCGCCCCGTTGCTGGAACGGGTGTTATTTGAAACCGTAAAAATCGGCCAGGCCCAGGCCGGCATGATCTACTTGCGCGAGAACGACGACAATCGGGTCAAGCCGTACGGGTTGGTAATCAATGGAACGCCCAGGGACCTCGACACCTTCAAGTTGCGCAGCCATGAGCTACAGGCTGGCGATAGCCCACAATGGCTCCAGCAACTGGCCACCGCGGACAACCTCGTGGCCTCCCTGGGCTTCGAACAGGCGGCCGATCTGCAGAGCGTCCTGCAAGCACTGGACTCGCCACGGGTCCACTTGATCGGTATTCGCTTGCGCAATCGGCACCAGGAAACCGTCGGGGTACTGGTACTGCTGATCACCGACAGCGGCACCGAAGCCGACCTGGAAAAACTTCAGCCCGACCGCATCGCCTTCCTGCAGGCCGTGTCCGGTGCCGCCGCCGTGAGCATCGAGGGCCAGCGCCTGCAAGCCAGGCAAAAGCAGTTGCTGGACGCCTTCATCCAATTGCTGGCCGGCGCGATCGATGCCAAGAGTCCCTACACTGGCGGCCATTGCCAGCGGGTGCCGGTCCTGACCCTGATGCTCGCCCAGGCGGCCGCCGCCAGCCAGGCACCGGCATTCGACACCTATCGGCCCACGGAGGACGAATGGGAAGCCCTGCACATCGCCGCCTGGCTGCACGATTGCGGCAAGGTCACCACCCCCGAATATGTGGTCGACAAGGCCACCAAGCTGGAAACCCTGAACGACCGGATCCACGAGATACGCACCCGCTTCGAGGTGCTCAAGCGCGACGCCTGGGTCGATTACTGGCAGGCCGTGGCAAGCGGCGGCGAGCCGTCATCCCTGGCGCAACAGCGCGACGCGACATTGACGGCCCTGGATGACGACTTTGCCTTTGTCGCCCGCTGCAACCTGGGCGCCGAAGCCATGGCCGAGGCCGACCTGCAACGCTTGCAACAGATTGCCCAACGCCCATGGACCCGGACCCTCGACGATCGCCTGGGAGTTTCCTGGGAAGAGAACCGGCGCCAGGCCCGCACGCCCAAGCCGACTCTGCCGGTCAGCGAGCCGCTGTTGGCAGACAAGCCCGAGCACCTGCTCGAGCGCCACGCGGCCGAACTGATCCCAGCGGACAACCCGTGGGGCTTCCAGCTCGACGTACCGGCCTGGAAATACAACCGCGGCGAGCTCTACAACCTGAGCATCACGCGCGGCACGCTGACCCGCGAGGAGCGCTACGTCATCAACCATCACATGGTGCAGACGATCCTGATGCTCAGCCAGTTGCCCTTCCCCAGTCACCTGGACAACGTGGCGGAGATCGCTGGCGGTCATCACGAGAAAATGGATGGCAGCGGCTATCCCAAGCGCCTCAAACGCGAAGAGATGAGCCTGCCGGCGCGCATGATGGCCATTGCCGACATTTTCGAAGCGCTGACGGCGGCCGACCGCCCCTACAAGAAAGCGAAGAAACTGAGCGAGGCCCTGGGCATCATGGCCACCATGTGCCGTGACGCCCATCTCGATCCAGAGCTGTTCGGGCTGTTCATCGAAGAAAAAATCTACGAGAGCTACGCCAACCAGTTCCTCGACCCGCACCAGATCGATGAAGTCGATCCCCACGGTCTGCTGGTCAAGGCAGGGTTGAAGGCATGAAAGCTATCCCTGTAGGAGCTGACGAGCGAAGCGAGGCTGCGATCTTTCCCCTGACGCTTGAACCTCAAGCGAACGATCAAAAGATCAAAAGATCGCAGGCTTCGCCAGCTCCTACGCAAAGCGAGTCAGCAATCCGTCAGGCGCAGGAAGATCGCGGCCAACTGCTCGATGCCGGCTTGATCATGTTCGGTAAAGCGCGCCAGTTTCGGACTGTCCAGGTCGAGCACGCCGATCAGGCGCCCGTCCTTGACCAGCGGCACCACCAGTTCGCTGTTCGACGCGCTGTCGCAGGCGATGTGCCCGGCGAAGGCATGGACGTCTTCGACGCGCTGGGTCTGCCGGGTCGCGGCCGCCGTACCGCACACGCCGCGGCCAAAGGGGATCCGCACGCAGGCGATCTGGCCCTGGAACGGCCCCAGGACCAGCTCTTCGTTGCGATTGAGGTAGAAACCGGCCCAGTTCAGATCATCCAGCTGACTGGACAGGAAAGCCGAGAACTGCGCGGCGTTGGCGATGAAGTCACGCTCATCGGCCAGCAAGGATTCCAGCTGTGCCGATAACAACGCGTAGCCGTCAAGGCCGACTCCGGTGCCCTTCAAATCGATCATGCCTTGTGCTCCAACAATTTCAGGCCTACCCAATAACGGGCAAACTGATAGGCGCAACGTCCGTTGCGGTTGCCGCGACCGGTTGCCCAGCGCACCGCCAGTACATCCAGCGCTTCGTCGCGCTGCCAGGCCAGTCCGGCCTTGGCCGCCAGTTCGCCGATCCAGTGCTCCACCACGTTGAGGAAATGCTCCTGGGTAAACGGATAAAACGACAGCCACAGGCCAAAGCGGTCGGACAAGGCGATCTTGTCCTCTACCGCTTCGCTGGGGTGAAGTTCGCCGTCGACCCGTTTCCAGTTCTCGTTGTCGCTTTCCTTCTCCGGCACCAGGTGACGACGGTTGGAAGTGGCATACAGCAACACGTTGTCCGGCGCCTGCTCCAGGGATCCATCCAACACGCTCTTGAGCACGCGGTAATCGCCTTCACCGGATTCGAACGACAAGTCATCGCAGAACAACACGAAGCGCTGGGGCAGTTTCGCAACCTGCTCCACCACCCGAGGCAGATCGGCCAGGTGATCGCGCTCGATCTCGATCAAGCGCAGGCCATGCGGGGCATGTTCAGCCAACAGGGCGCGTACCAGGGACGACTTGCCGGTGCCACGCGAGCCCCAGAGCAAGGCATGGTTGGCGGGCATGCCATCGATGAACTGCCGGGTGTTGCGGCCCAGTTGTTCGACCTGGCGGTCCACGCCGATCAGGTCCGACAGGCGCATGTCGAGGCTGACCTGCAGCGGCAGCAGGTAGCCGCTACGGCCGTCACGCTGCCAGCGGGCGGCCAGGGTCTGGGTCCAATCGATGGTGGGCCGGGGCGCCGGCAGCAAAGGCTCGATCCGGGCCAGCACGGCATCGGCACGCTCAAGAAAAGCATTCAATCGCGAGTCCACGTCTTCTCCTCGGACAAGTTCACAGCAATGATGGCGCTCGATCTACGAAACGCCGTATCCATTGGCGGGTCTACTTCACACAATACACACCGGCTGCACCGGTATTCAGAGATGATCAGCTATGCTTGAGCGGCGAAGGGAAACGTAAGTGGTTCAGCACTCAATGGACATCAGATTCACTCAACGGCTTTCCTATAAGCAGGCCCGCCTGACCGTCCTGGTGGGCTTCGTGCTGGGCACCTTGCTCAGCCTGATGCAGATCGGCATCGATTATGCCAGCGAAGACGCGTCGATCAACCGTGAAATCCTCTCGCTGCTGGAAATCAGCCACAACCCGGCCTCGCGCATCGCCTACAACATCGACGCCGAGCTCGCCCAGGAGCTGTCCATGGGCCTGTTGCGCTCACCGGCCATCATCGGGGCCGAGCTGATCGACAACAACAATACCGTGCTCGCCAGCGTCAAGCGGCCCGAGCTGCAAAGCAGCTACCGGTTCATCAGCGACTTCCTGTTCGGCGCCCAGCGTCAGTTCGAGGACCGCCTCTACTTGGACCACCTGCCCGGTGAATCCCTGGGCATGCTGCGACTGGACGTCGACACCTATGCGTTCGGCAGTCGTTTCCTGCGCCGTGCCGAAGTCACCTTGCTCAACGGCTTCGCCCGCAGCCTGATCCTGACCGGCCTGCTGCTGGCGCTGTTCTACGTGATGCTGACCAAGCCCCTGGTGCGAGTCATCCGTGAGCTGAGCAGCCGCGACCCGAGCAGCATTGAACAGAATCGCCTGGAATGCCCTGCCGGCCACCAGTCCGATGAAATCGGCGTACTGGTTTCCGTCGCCAACCAGCAGTTCGAAAACATCTCCACCGAAATCCAGCAGCGGCGCACGGCCGAAAATCGCCTCACCGAATACCTCGCGCAACTGGAGAACATCGTCTCGGCACGCACCGCCGAACTCAAGGCCAGCAATGCCCGCCTCAGCCAGTCCAACGAGGAACTGGAAGTGGCTCGGCGCACGGCCCTGGACATGGCCGAGGCCCGCTCCGCCTTCCTCGCCAACATGAGCCACGAGATCCGCACACCACTCAACGGCCTGCTGGGAATGATCGCCCTGTCCCTGGACGGCCCCCTGACGGCCGAACAACAGCAGCAGCTATCGATTGCCCATGACTCGGGCAAGGTATTGGTCGAACTGCTCAACGATATCCTCGACCTGTCGAAATTCGACGCCGGTCAACTGGAACTCGAACGCATCCCGTTCGACCTCGGCTCCCTGGTGGAGGATACCGCCAACCTGCTTTCCCAGAACGCGGCACCCAGTGTCGAACTGGCCTGCCTGATCGACCCACAGTTCCCGGCTCAGGTACTCGGCGACCCGACCCGGGTGCGTCAGATCGTCAGCAACCTGCTGTCCAACGCACTGAAGTTCACGCGCTTCGGCCGGGTCGACGTGAAGCTGAGTCATTACGAAGGCGGCGTGCGCATCGAGGTCTGCGACACGGGCATCGGTATCCCCCAGGAAGCCCAGGCGAGAATCCTGCAGCCGTTCACCCAGGCCGGCGCCGGGATTACCCGCCAGTTCGGTGGCACCGGGCTGGGCCTGGCACTGACCTACAACCTCTGCGAAGCCATGCAGGGCCGGTTGACCATCAGTTCCGAAGCCGGCTTTGGCAGTCAGTTCTGTGCCGACCTGCCCCTGCCCTGCCATCTCCCGGCAACGCCGGTCGAACCGTTGCGCGGCAACGTCGTCGCCATCACCGCCAGCAGCAGCGGCCTGGCCGAGTTGCTGGGCATGCTGTTGCCGGGATGGGGACTGGATTATGTGCAGCGCTCCATCGACGACGGGTTGCTGGGGCTCACACCCGACGTACTGATTACCGACTGCCCGGAATGCCTGTTCAACCTGCGGCCAACCTTTGACGCACCGATCCTGCTGGTGACCGCCTATGGCAGCTTCATGCCCAGCGAAGAAGCCGCCGCCCTCGCCCCGCTGATACAACAGGCCCGGCCGCTGGCGCGCCACGCGCTGTACCAGATTCTGCGGCGCGCCATGCAAAGCGAGGCGACCGTCATCAATGACGCACAGATCGAAGCCCTGGCGCCGTCCAGGCGTGGAAGGGTGCTGCTGGTGGAGGACAACCCGGTCAACCAACTGGTGGCCAAGGGGATGTTGGTAAAACTGGGCTGCGAAGTCACCGTCGCAGCCCACGGCGGCGAAGCCCTGGATCAACTGGAACAGCGGGTGTTCGACCTGGTGTTGATGGACTGCAACATGCCGGTGATGGATGGCTACGAAGCCAGCCGACAGATCCGCCAAAGCGGGCGCTGGTCGGACCTGCCGATTGTCGCCCTGACGGCCAACGCAATGCCCGAGGAACGCGAGCGCTGCCGTGCGGCCGGCATGAACGATTACCTGTCCAAGCCGTTCCGCCGCGAAGAACTGGCGGCAGTGCTGGACCAGTGGGTGCCGACTACGTCAGCGCTTTGATCTGGCCCAACAGGTGATCGAGACCGTCTCGCAACGTTCCGAGGCGGTCCAGGTCGATACCGCTGTCGCACAACAGGCGGGCCTTGAGCGGGCCGACCTGTTCACGCAAGGCTCGCCCTGCAGTCGTCAGGCTCAAGTGCACCTCCCGCTCGTCCCGGGCCGAACGCTGGCGCTGGACCAGGTCCAGCTGTTCCAGGCGTTTGAGCAGCGGCGTCAGCGTGCCGGAATCCAGCAGCAAACGCTCACCCAGGGCCTTGACCGTCGGCTGTGGCGGGGCCGTGTCCTGCCATTCCCACAGCACCAGCATCGCCAGGTATTGCGGATAGGTCAGGCCGAGTTGATCGAGCATCGGCTTGTAGCCACGGATCACTGCGCGCGAAGCAGCGTACAGCTTGAAGCACAACTGGCTGTCGAGCTTCAGCGAATCGACTGACAGGTCATTCATTTGAGCAGCGCTTCGATCTCACCGGTCAGGTCCTGGGGCTTGGTGGTCGGGGCAAAACGCTTGACCACTTGGCCGTCCTTGCCGATCAGGAACTTGGTGAAATTCCACTTGATGCCTTTGGACCCCAGCACGCCGGGCGCTCGCTGTTTAAGCTGGACGAACAGGGGATGGGCGTTGGCGCCGTTGACCTCGATTTTCTTGAACAGCGGAAAACTCACACCGAAGTTCAGCTCGCAGAAATCGGTAATCGCCCCCTCGTCGCCCGGCTCCTGCTTGCCGAACTGATTGCAGGGAAAGCCCAACACCACCAGGCCCTGGTCCTTGTAGGTCTGCCACAACGCCTCAAGCCCCTTGTACTGCGGAGTAAACCCGCACTGGCTGGCCGTGTTGACCACCAGCACAGCCTTGCCGGCGAAATCGGCGAGGGTCTTTTGCTCACCCTTGATGGTGGTGCACGGGATGCTCAGCAGGTTGTCGCTCATGGCAAAGGCTCCGGAAAATTCATAGGACAGGCGGCGAAGATAGCGAACGATTCAATTGTGTGCAATTTAATTGTCCGACCCATGCCCTGTGGAGCCCACAGGGGAGTTGGGATGAACAGTCTCTACCGGGGCACCAGGTCCAGGCACACCGAGTTGATGCAGTACCGCAAACCCGTGGGCGGCGGGCCGTCGGGGAAGACGTGGCCCAGGTGGGCGTCGCATTTGGCGCAGACCACCTCGGTGCGAATCATGCCGTGGCTGACGTCCCGCACCTCCACCACCGCGCTGCCCTCGATCGGCGCGTAGAAACTCGGCCAGCCACAACCGGAATCGAATTTGGTCTGCGAATCGAACAACGGCTCGTTGCAGCAGATGCAGTGATACACGCCGTCGGTCTTGGTGGCGTTGTATTTACCGGAGAATGGCCGTTCGGTGCCCTTCAGCCGACAGACGTTGTACTGCTCCGGGTCGAGCATGGAGCGCCATTCTTCAAGGGTTTTTTCCAACTTTTCCATCGTCCTACCTCGGCAATTGAAAAAGCCCGATCCGACGCTTTTCCGCAGATCGGGCGGCACGTATGATTGCGCCTCGTCAGACGCCAGTCTGGCAGTCACGTCATGCGCATTCAAACGGATTGTGGCGCCTATACCGCGTCAGGCCTGGGCACAGACGCAGGATTCCCAGTACGGTAGTTCATACGCCGCCTGGATCGTTCATTTTCGGGAACACATCGCCATGCAGGTCAGCAAATCGAACAAGCTCGCCAACGTCTGCTACGACATTCGCGGCCCGGTGCTCAAGCACGCCAAACGCCTGGAAGAGGAAGGCCATCGCATCCTCAAGCTGAACATCGGTAACCCGGCCCCCTTTGGTTTCGAAGCGCCCGATGAAATCCTCCAGGACGTCATCCGCAACCTGCCGACCGCCCAGGGCTACAGCGACTCCAAGGGCCTGTTCAGCGCCCGCAAGGCCGTGATGCAGTACTACCAGCAGAAGCAGGTCGAAGGCGTCGGCATCGAAGACATCTACCTGGGTAATGGCGTGTCCGAGCTGATCGTGATGTCCATGCAGGCCCTGCTCAACAACGGCGACGAGGTGCTGGTGCCGGCGCCGGACTATCCGCTGTGGACCGCTGCCGTGAGCCTGTCCGGTGGCAACCCAGTGCATTACCTGTGCGATGAACAGGCCAACTGGTTTCCCGACCTCGCGGACATCAAGGCCAAGATCACGCCCAATACCAAGGCACTGGTGATCATCAACCCGAACAACCCGACCGGCGCCGTGTATTCCAGGGAAGTGCTGCTGGGCATGCTGGAACTGGCCCGCCAGCACAACCTGGTGGTGTTTTCCGACGAGATCTACGACAAGATCCTCTACGACGACGCCGTGCACATCTGCACTGCATCCCTGGCACCGGACCTGCTGTGCCTGACCTTCAACGGCCTGTCCAAATCCTATCGGGTAGCGGGTTTCCGTTCAGGCTGGGTCGTTATTTCCGGTCCCAAGCATCACGCCCAGAGCTACATCGAAGGCATCGACATGCTGGCCAACATGCGCCTGTGTGCCAACGTGCCGAGCCAGCATGCGATCCAGACGGCGCTGGGCGGCTACCAGAGCATCAACGACCTGGTCCTGCCCCAGGGCCGGCTGCTGGAACAGCGCAATCGAACCTGGGAACTGCTCAACGACATTCCCGGCGTCAGTTGTGTCAAGCCGATGGGCGCGCTGTATGCCTTCCCGCGGATCGACCCGAAGGTCTGCCCGATCCACAACGATGAAAAATTCGTCCTCGACCTGCTGCTGTCCGAGAAGCTGCTGGTGGTCCAGGGCACGGCGTTCAACTGGCCATGGCCGGATCACTTCCGCGTCGTGACCCTGCCGCGGGTCGATGACCTCGACCAGGCCATTGGCCGGATCGGCAACTTCCTCAAGTCCTACCGTCAATAAGCCAGACAGCGTGCGGGGAGCCCTCGCCTCGCACGCTGTTTGATTCAGCAACATATCCGTTCTGCCGACTCCACCACGCCTTCTACACTAGGGGTTGGGCAGCCAACGGGCACCCCGGCTCAATGTTCACGGGGGGCAGGCGCCATATTTTTTTCCCCAGTCACTTTCAGAAAAGTCTTTCAAACATTTAGGACGGCTGTAGGACACAGTTTGAAATAGTCGGCGAGTTGAATAGCCTGCGGCGGCACCTTATATACCCCGCATAACGCTACATCTTTAGCACGAGGAGATTTTCACAACCATGATGCGCATCCTGCTGTTCTTGGCCACTAACCTGGCGGTCGTGCTGATTGCCAGCATCACCCTGAGCCTCTTCGGCTTCAACGGGTTCATGGCGGCCAATGGGGTTGATCTCAACCTCAATCAGCTGCTGATTTTCTGTGCGGTGTTCGGTTTCGCCGGTTCCCTGTTCTCGCTGTTCATCTCCAAGTGGATGGCGAAGATGAGCACCAGCACCCAGATCATCAGCCAGCCGCGCACTCGCCACGAACAATGGCTGCTGCAAACCGTCGAGCAGTTGTCCCGCGAAGCCGGCATCAAGATGCCCGAAGTCGGTATATTCCCGGCCTACGAGGCCAACGCCTTCGCCACCGGCTGGAACAAGAACGACGCACTGGTCGCCGTCAGCCAGGGCTTGCTCGAGCGCTTCTCGCCCGATGAAGTCAAGGCCGTGCTGGCCCACGAGATCGGCCACGTCGCCAACGGCGACATGGTGACCCTGGCACTGATCCAGGGCGTGGTGAACACCTTCGTGATGTTCTTTGCCCGGATCATCGGCAACTTCGTCGACAAGGTGATCTTCAAGAACGAAGAAGGCCAGGGCATCGCCTACTACGTGGCGACCATCTTCGCTGAGCTGGTACTGGGCATCCTCGCCAGCGCCATCGTCATGTGGTTCTCGCGCAAGCGCGAGTTCCGCGCCGACGACGCCGGCGCACGCCTGGCCGGCACCAGCGCCATGATCGGTGCCCTGCAACGTCTGCGCGCCGAGCAAGGCTTGCCGGTGCACATGCCCGACACCCTGAATGCCTTTGGCATCAACGGTGGCATCAAGCAGGGCCTGGCTCGCATGTTCATGAGCCACCCGCCGCTGGAAGAACGTATTGACGCACTGCGTCGTCGGGGTTGATCGCTGGGCTCAAAAAAACCGCAGTAATGTTGTTCACTTAGAAAAAACGGCGCTTCTTTCAGAAATGGGAAGCGCCGTTTTTTTTGGTTTTGTTGTTTTGGTGTGTATATCCGTTATTTAGGTAACGGCTGCTTATGGTTCCGCTCTTACAGCGGCTCACTTTTGAGAAGCGCAAAAGTAAGCAAAACGCTTCTGCCCCACCACTCGGTGCCTCGCCTAGGCTCGGCATGCCTGAACGAAGGCATTGCTCCGTGGGCCGCCGCGAAGGGCCATCCATGGCCCAGCGCGGCTACCTCGGCATCCATGCCGAGGTACCCACTGCACAACACCTTCATTCAGCCAGCGTGGTTAACGGGGCGCCGAGATCAACGTCCACCGCGAGGCGGCCTGATAGCCGACCTGGCTCTTGGTAAGATCGTGTTCCTCCTGTGGGAGCGAGCCTGCTCGCAAAAGCGGAGGGTCAGTTTGCAGTGATGTTGGATGTGCCGGCCCCATCGCGAGCAAGCTCGCTCCCACAGGGGGGCGCTGAAGATCCAGTGTGGGAGCGAGCTTGCTCGCGATAGCGGTCGCTCAGCCACATAGATGCTGGCATGAGCCCTGCTCTTGCTCTTGCTCTTGCTCTTGCTCTTGCTCTTGCTCTTGCTCTTGCTCTTGCTCTTGCTCTTGCTCTTGCTCTTGCTCTTGCTCTTGCTCTTGCTTTGGATCTTGATCTGAACGCCCCGTTAAACCACGCTGGCCGAACGCAGGCATTGCGCAGTGGGCATCCCGGCATGGATGCCGGGATAGCCGCGCTGGGCCATGGATGGCCCTTCGCGGCGGGCCCACGGAGCAATGCCGGAGTGAGGGCATGCCGAGCCTAAGCGAGGCACCGAGTGGTGGGG
>NZ_JBFREY010000003.1:0-213549 GCF_052114545.1 Pseudomonas sp. KB_12
TTGATCTGGGGCGCCCCGTTAACCACGATGGCCGAACGCAGGCATTGCGCAGTGGGCACCTCGGCATGGATGCCGAGGTAGCCGCGCTGGGCCATGGATGGCCCTTCGCGGCGGCCCACGGAGCAATGCCGGAGTGAGGGCACACCGAGCCTAGGCGAGGTGCCAAGTGGTGGGGCATGTAGCGTTTTGGTTACTTTTGCGCTCTTCAAAAGTGACCCGCTGTAAGGGCGGAACCATTAGCCGCCGTTACCCCAGAAACGGATATACACACCAACCAATCCCAAAATCCCGATAAACGATCTACCCCAACGCAAACACACGAGACCAAGCACAAAAAGGATCAACTAGCTGACGACCTAAACACACCGCATAATCCATCTACCCCCATCCACCCGAAGGGTCGCTGAAGATGACAGTTATCCATAAGGCCGCTCAGATAGGATACTCAGCAGAAGCCAGCACCTATACCCAAGGGCGCCCAGACTACCCAAGCGAAATACCGGCATGGCTCAGCAGTGCACTGGAAATCAGCCCAGGATCGACAGTCATTGAGTTAGGAGCCGGTACCGGTAAATTTACTCGCCTGCTGGACTCAATGGCGATCAATGCCATCGCCATCGAACCGGTCGAGGCGATGCGAATCGAGTTTGCCAAGCATCTGCCGGACACCAGGATTCTGGAGGGAACGGCCGAATCCATTCCCCTCGAGGCAGGGACGGCGCAGGCGCTCGTATGCGCCCAAGCCTTCCACTGGTTCGCGAATGAAACCGCGCTCCAAGAGATTCACCGAGTACTCAAACCGGACGGCCGGCTCGGCCTGATCTGGAACGTGCGTGATGAGTCAGTGGACTGGGTGGCCGACATCACTAAAATCATCACCCCCTTCGAAGGCGATACCCCACGCTTTCATACTGGAAACTGGCGACGCCCCTTCAACGGACGTTACTTCTCGGAACCCGAACTGACCTGTTTTAGTTACACCCACGCAGGCAGCCCCGAGACGGTCATCCTGGATCGCTTTCTGTCCGTGAGCTTCATCGCAGCGCTGCCTGACGCAGAGAAGAAACGGGTAGCGGATCAACTACGGGCCTTGATTCAGAGCCATCCGGCGCTGCGCGGGCGCAAGCACATCGAGTTCCCTTATCAGACCCACGCTTATTCATGTCGCCGCCTGGATTGAATCACGACGCCATCAACCCACCAGGAACTCGTACCTGACGCCCCCAAAACACTGGCATCATGCCTTTTTCCTTGCACTCATGGAGTGACTGTGACGAATCTTTGTGCCGCCCCTGAATTTGCTCCCGCCGCCACTTTACCGCCCTACCGCTTCTTTCCCCGGCTCGGGATGTTTGCGCTTGCGACCCTGATAGTCTTTCTGGCTGCAGTGCCCGAACTCCTTTTCGTCCCCGCGGACATGCAGGCCTACCTGACGTTCACGACTACCTCGGGCATCACCGCGCTGGTTCTCCTCGCCCTCTTCGCCTGGCAATACCGCACCGATCCGCGCGCGCGGTGGCGTGGTCATGCCGTTCGCAAACCCCTGCAGTGGGGGGCGATCGGCACTATCGGGGCCTACCTGCTTTTCGGGGTCGCCGTCCTCGTGCTCGGGTTGCCGCGTGAGGTGTTCATGGCCGAGCTCCTGGACGGGCTCAACGGTTGGCAGGCCACGATCAAGATCGCCTCGCTGATCGTGCTGCCGCCCATCGCCGAAGAGCTGTTCTTCCGCCATTACATGCTGCGGCTGTTTCCCTACGAGAACAGCCGCGCCTGGACATGGATCGCGATCATCGTGACGTCAGCGATCTTCGCCGGCATGCACATCCAATACGGGAACTGGATCACCGTCGTGCTGATCTTCGCCTGTGGAGGCATATTCGCTATCGCAAGAGTGGTCAGCGGTGGCCTGCTGGTGCCGGTGCTCCTGCATTCGCTGGCCGAAATGGTTGCTCTGAGCACTGACAAATCCTTCTCTCTGATGGGGCTTTACGGTTGAATCAGGCAAAGACGCAATGCCACGCTATGATTTCGCAAACGTCAGCACCTCAAACAAGGGCAACCATGAACGCTCACGCAGCGTGCCTCGGACTGTTTGTCTTGACGCTCGCCTTCCTGAGTGGGCCCGTCCAGGCCTCGACGTGGCAAATCTGCCACCTGGAGCTGCGTATCGTCGAGGTCCTGAAACAACCCTACCCGCAGCTTCAGGCGCAGATCGTGAAAGCCAGGCCGAAATCCGCCTCGGTGGAGTGTCCAGCGCAAGGCTCATCGCTCACCTTCACCCCGGAAACCCCGGACTACCAAGCCACGCTCCCCCGCCGGCAATGGCCCCGGAAAGGACAGTCACTACAGGTCGACTACCGCTACCTGGATGGCGTCTGTAAAGGCGACGGCAACTCGTATGCATGTCGTATCAAGCACTACCCGGTGATGGGTCGATAGTCAGGCGGCTGGAGACCGTGGCATTTAGCTGATGGCCTCATCGCGAGCAAGCTCGCTCCCACAGAAAGGCCTTGCGCACCCCTGTGGGAGCGAGCTCGCTCGCGATGACGTCGGCACAGCCAACCTCAATGCGACTCAAGCCAACAGCTCAGTGATCCAGCGGGCCTGCCGGGCTATGTCTTGCAGCTTCTCTTCCGGCACGGCTTGCCGCGCCTTGGCGAAGCTGGTGAGGGTCTTTTGCTTCTGGCGTAGCAGGCGCTGCCACTTGGCCAGGAAGATCGGGGTGCGGGCTTGCAGCTGCAGCGGGCCGAAGTACAGCTCCTCGGCGGTGTACGTCACCGGCCCGGTGCGCTCGGCGACGATGATCTCGTAGTAGAAACGGTTTTCCCGCAGCACCTCCTCGCAGAGGATGCGGTAGTCGTTCTCCATCAGCCATTGGCGCAGTGGCTGCTCGCCGCCGTTGGGTTGCAGGATCAGGCGCTCCTGACCGCTCAACCGCGCTTTGCCGCTGTCCAGGATGTCGCGGATCGTCTCGCCGCCCATACCACAGAGGCTGATCGCCGTGATCCCGTCTTCCGGCTCGATCGACGCCAGGCCATTGGCCAGACGCACACTGATCTGCTGCTCCAGGCCGTTCTCCCCCACGGTGCGTTCGGCGGCGCGAAACGGCGTCAGCGCCACCTCCCCCGCCACCGCCATCGCGATGGCACCACGGCGCAGCAAGGCCACCGGCAGGTAAGCGTGATCCGAGCCGATATCGGCCAGGCGCGCGCCCGCCGGCATATGCGCCGCCACGCGCTCCAGGCGCATGGACAATGTCTGTTCGTTCAACTGCAGTTCCCTGGATTAATCGTAGAACGGCTCGACCGCCGTCCGACTGCCGACAAAAAAGCTGTCCGCGACCAACCGCAGCGGCTGCAGGTCCATGTCGCTGGTTTGGTCGGCAATCAGTTGTTGAAAATGTCGATACACCGCCGCGTATTCGCCCTCCTCGGAAACCGCCTGGCCCACGCCGTCGATGCTCAACAGTGCACCGCCGTTGTCCAGGCGCAGGACGCCTTCGGCGCAGCGAATCTCGATGCTCCAGAGCTCGTCATGACCATGGTCGAAATCGAATTCCGCACGAATATCGAGGTGGCGCGCGTCGGCCATCTTGATGCTGGCGGCAATCGGCGACTGGCAGTTGTCCGGCACTCGCAACTCGGCGGACTCCACGAACAGCGGCAACGCCAGCAGATGGGTCACAATCGACAAGGCATTGATACCCGGATCGAAGACGCCCAGGCCGCCGGGTTGCCAGATCCATGCCTGGCCGGGGTGCCACTTGCGCACATCTTCCTTCCAGTCGATCTGCACGCTCTGCAAGGTGCGACTCGCCAGCCAGTCACGGGCGGCTTCGATGCCCGGCGCGTAACGCGAATGCCAGGCGAACAGGCCGCTGACGCCTTGCTCGCGGACCTGCTCCACCAATGCCATGGCTTCACCCAACGTGGCGCACGGCGGTTTTTCCACCAGCACGTGTTTGCCAGCCGCCAGCGCCTGTTGCACCAGGGCGAATCGACCTTGTGGCGGTGTGCAAAACGCAATGGCATCGACCTGCGGACCGTTTTCGAGCAGTTCGCCCAGGGAGCGGAAGTTCTCCACCCCGGCGCAAGGCTGCCCCTGCGTGGCGACAGCCACCAGTTGGAACGCGGGGTTGGCGTGGATGGCTGGAACATGTTGATCCTGGGCAATCTTGCCGTAGCCCACCAGCCCGAGACGAATCGGTTGCATCGATGACTCCTGATTTTTGTACTTGTGATCGGCCAGCAAACTAGACGCAAATCGCCTGGCGGACAATGGGGGTCGTGCAGTCTCTATACGATTGTCCTGCGCAATTGGGCAACAGCCGTGCAGCAAAGACCTCAGCTTTGCCGCGGCTCACTGGCTGCCGTCACGACGTTGGTCACCCGGCCGAAGAAGGGCTCCAGCCGCTCCCGCGGCGCATCGTGCTCCACCACCAGGGCGGTGACTTCTTCGCAGGAGGCCACCTGGTAGTGGGCAACGCTGGACAGCTTCTCATTGGTCACCGCCGCGATCACCTGCCCGCTTGCCGCGACCACCGCGCGCTTGAACTCCGCGTCGTCCAGGCCGAACGCCGTGACGCCATTGTCCGGATCGATGGCGCAGGCACCGAGCAAGCACACGTCAAAACTGAACTGACGCAACTGCTGGACAGCCGTCAGCCCTATCACACCCCCCGCGTTTGGACTCAAGCGGCCACCCAGCAGAATGACTTCGGCACGGGGCAACTTCATCAACTGAACCGCAATCAACGGCGAATTGGTGGTGAGGGTCAGCTGAAGTTGCGGATCGATGGCGCAGGCCACGGCCAGGTTGGTTGACCCGGCGTCGATGAAGACGTGCTGGCCCGCGCGCAGCAGTGCAGCGGCCGCTTGGCCGAGACTGCCCTTGCGCGCCGGGTCCTTGCGCACGCGTGCCTCCATCGGCCCTTCGGGAGCGGGCAAGAGTATCGCGCCGCCATAAACGCGTTTGCACACCCCCGCTGCTGCCAATGCGCCCAAATCACGCCGTATCGAGTGCTCGGACACATTGAATTCGCTGGCCAAGTCGGCCGCGATCACCCGGCCATACCGGGCAAGACGCTGGCTGATCAATTGCTGGCGTTCGCCGGGGAACGCTTCGTGAGGAGAAGTCATGACACTACAACCTGCATAAACGAGCACTAATGATCACAAACGAGCAAATAGTGCCGCTTATGCAGCGAGGCGTCAAACCCGCTCGTTCAAGTGGGCGGCCAAACGATAAAGGTCATGCGGCCCCAGGGACATTCGTGCCCATTCCCAAGGGCAGGAAAGGTTGAATCTCGTCGATTTCCTTGGCACTGAGACGCAGCTGTGCGCCGGCAATCAGTCCATCGACCTGCCCGGGACGGCGGGCTCCGACGATGGCGCCGGTCACCACCGGCTTGCGCAGCACCCAGGCGATGGCGACTGCCGCCGCGCTCACCCCGTGTCGTTCGCCGATACCCGCCAAAACCTCGACCAGCGCCAGGTTCGCGCTCAAGCGAGGCTCCTGGAAATCCGCGCTTCGGGCCTTGCGCCAATCGTCATCGGGCAATTGGGCGATGCGCTCGCGGGTCATGCTCCCGGAAAGCAGTCCCGATTGAAGGGTGGAATAGGCCAGGACGCCCATTCCCACCTCCTCGCAAAATGGCAGGACGTCCTTTTCGATGTCTCGCATCAGGGCGGAATAAGGCGGTTGGAGAGAGACGATCTCGGTCACCGCCTGGGCCCGCTGGAGTTGCGCGACATCGAAATTGGACACGCCGATAGCGCGAATTTTTCCCTGTTCGCGCGCAGTGGCCAACGCCGAAAGCGCCCTCTCGATTCCTTCGCTACTGCCGTCGGCAGGAAAGGCCGGCCAGTGGATCTGATAAAGGTCGATGGTTTCGACTTGCAACCGGCGCAAGCTTGCCTCGACCTCGGCGAGCAGCGATTGAGGCGCCAGCGAGTGCGAGATCGCTTTGGTGACCGGGTCCCAGACCAGACTGCCCTTGGTGAACACCAACGGACGCCGTGAAGCTGGCACCCGACGCAACAATTGCCCAACCAGCTGCTCGGCGTGGCCCAAGCCATAAACCGCCGCGGTATCGATCCAGTTCACACCGCGTTCGACGGCATATTCAAGCGCACCGAGGCTGTCCTCGTCATCCTGCGCGCCCCAACTGTATTCCCAGCCGGTGCCGGCAATGGCCCAGGTTCCCAGGCCAATGGGCGAAATCAGAAGATCCGATGATCCAAGACGATTCTTTTGCATAGCGAGTTCTCCACAGATGATGTGGGCCAGTATCCGCGAGTGATCTCATGACGATAAGATGGGTAATCGTATTTGAACTACTGAACAGTACTCATGAGTCAGCACCCCGATCTTTCCGAACTGGATGCCTTCGCGGCCGTCGCTCGCCACCGCAGCTTTCGCAAGGCCGCCGACGAGCGTGGCGTTTCGGCTTCTGCATTGAGTCACGCGATGCGTGCACTGGAAGCGCGTCTGGGTGTCAGGCTGCTCAATCGAACCACACGCAGCGTTACCCCGACCGAGGCCGGCCACCAGCTATTGGCAACGCTGGCCCCGACCCTGCAGCAGGTTGCCGATGCGCTGGCGCAACTGACATCAATGCAGGAAGTGCCCGCCGGCAAGCTTCGCCTCAACGTGGCGCGTCCGGCGGCGCGGGCGGTATTTGCGAAAGTGCTTGCGCCATTCGTGGCCAGGTATCCACGTATTCAACTGGACCTGGTCACCGATGATGGCTTGACCGACATCGTGAACGGCGGGTTTGACGCTGGCGTGCGTTTTGGCGAAAGCCTGGCCGGCGACATGATCGCCGTCCCTGTCGGCCCCCCTCAATCGTTCGTGACCGTCGCTTCACAGGCTTACCTGGCCGCAAAGGGGATCGTCCAGGCCCCACGGGACTTGCTCGACCATGCCTGTATCGCCCGACGTTTTCCCAGCGGCAAACTCTATGCCTGGGAGTATCAGGCACAAGGGCAACCGATGCGCTTGTCCGTCACCGGCCCGCTCATTCTTGAAGACGATGCGCTGATGATCCAGGCAGCAAAAGATGGCGCCGGGATTGCCTACGTCTACGAGGAGCTGGTGCGCGATGACATCCGCAATGGGCAGCTCACGGAACTGCTTGCGCAATGGAAAGCGCCGCCAAGCCGGTTTTTTCTCTACTACCCCAGCCGACGCCATGTGCCACCGGCCCTGAAAGCGTTCATCGAGTTCATCCGGGCGGATGATGGGCCAACCTGAAACCGGCAGGCAAAAAAAAGCCCCGCGACCGAAGACGGTGCGGGGCAAGGGAATTGGTTGGTTGCGGCCAACCAAAGGAGCACAGTGAAAAGCGTTTACGGGCCGGTCAGATGCATTCCTGTGCGGCGCGTTCAAAACTTGAAGGCAGGAGGTTGGAGGCCAGCAAATGTCGCTCGTAGATGAACACCTTGCCGCCGCTGCCGGCCTTGTAGGCTTCCAGCACGTTGTCCGCCGAGACTTTGCTCGGCACCACGATGCGGTAGCTGCGCTGGGTCTGCGAGACCATCGGGTTCAAGGCACTGCCCTGCAATTTCGGTATGACGCATTCAGCGTATTGGGCCGGTGTCTTGCTGGTCTGCAAGGTCAGGGTCGGATCGTTCGGTGCCGAGGCACAACCGGCCAGCAACAACGGGGAAAACGCCAGGGGAAGCAAAAATAAAGGGCGCATGGGTGGGGTCCTGAAAACAAAAATAATGGGCTGCGTGTTTGATGGCGCTGATTTTCCAATGATTGCCGGCAAAGCAAAACTTGCATTTCGTAATGGTCACTATTACTCCTAGCAATAGTTGCAAGCCGAGAAAGATTGATGAGGTATAGCCATGAGAACGTTTGATCTGATTCGCGACGCGGTATTGCCCGACTTCCGTGAGCGGGTGGCTGATTACCTGATCCAGTACGAAAGCGTGCTGTTGAGCAGCACCGAACCCGACCCGGAGCTCAGACGCGCCACAGCCAATCAACTGCGCGGCTATCTACGCGGGTTGAACACCACTCGGGTACTGGGCATGGCGGATTGGGAGGAGCTGGATCGGCGGGTGGTGAATACGTGGCTTTAGCGCCCGGCCAACGACAGGCCGGACTTCCAGGATGTGTTCGATTCATTGTGGCGAGGGAGCTTGCTCCCGCTGGGCTGCGCTGTAGGAGCTGCCGAAGGCTGCGATCTTTTCACTTGTGGCTCAAATGTCCGGGAAAGATCGCAGCCTCGCTTCGCTCGACAGCTCCTACAGGCCCAACGCTCGCTTGCGCCCTGTTCAGCAACCGTTGCACCCACGCGGCATCCTCGTCATTGACCACCCCATAGCGATTCGGCGGTAGAAAATTCCAGTGATGGGCGGCCTCGTCCAGGCGCTTGAGTTCATCGGCAGACAGCCAGTACGGCGTCTCCACCAATGGCATCGGCGCGCCGTCGAAACGTCGGCCCAGTTGCAGGTTCGTGCCGGGGGCGAAAGCGATCGCCAGTTGCTGGCGGGGTTGCAGCAGCTTGTTCGTTGCGGGCATTTGCCCTACTCGCCCGTAGCTGAAGTCGCCCGAAAATTGTTCCTTGAGCACCAGCCAGTGCCCCGCCGCGGTCTTGGCCAGAATCCATTGGGATACACCGCTGTCTTGCACGCACTTCAACTTGCCGTTGGACCACTGCATGAGGGTGTTGCAGTCCGGATCATAGTCGTTGGACCACAGGCTGATGCCAGAGACCAGGGTGTGGCGTTCGAGTTCGACCAGCCCTTGATCGGGCATCGATTGCCAATAACGCTTGGTCGGATCGCGCTTATCGCGCAAGTAGTTATGCAGGACCCAGGCAGCCATGAACAGCAAGGTGGCGAGCCCCAGCCAGCCAACGGAGGCCTCGGCGATCCGGTCAAGGTCGACGCCTGGGGCGGATAAGCCTTGATAGACCAGCAGCCCCAGCAGAAACGCGATGCCCGGCAGCACCGGGCCCAGGCACAACGGCGGCACCAGCACCATGATCCAGCTGAAGCGATGCATGGTCGCGCGATCACGCGCCCAGGCCAGCTCCTCAGCAAGCATCGGCGCCCGTTCCCGTGGGGCGATGTCAGGATCGGGTGTCTGGAAGCGTATATACAGGCTGTAGGTGTCATCGCTCATGGATCGGATCATGCCCTTGAAATCATCATGGTCGAGCAGCCCTTCGGGTCGCCCCTTGACGCTGGAACAGGCGTATTATCCGGATAACCAGGCGCCATGTAGACACCCATTCATGCCCATCTCCCAAACTCGCCCCTCACCCGCGCCCTTGCTCAAGCCAGGCGAGACAGTGGTCCTGTTCGACGGCGTTTGTAAACTGTGCAATGGCTGGGCGAAATTCCTGATCCGCCATGACCACGCCCGCCGCGTGCGGTTGGCCTCCGTACAATCACCCGAAGGGCAAGCCCTACTTGCCTGGGCGGGCCTGCCCTTGCAGCAGTTCGACACCATGGCCGTGGTTCGCGATCAACATTACTGGGTGCGTTCGGACGCGATTCTTGAAGTCGTAGCCCTGCTGCCCTGGGCCTGGCGCCCGGTGAAGCTGCTGCGCTACGTCCCTCGCAGGCTTCGGGACTGGGCCTATGATCGCATTGCCCTGAATCGTTATCGGCTGTTTGGCAAATACGACGTGTGCCTTTTGCCGAGCCCGGATCATGAGCGGCGTTTTTTGAAGATTCCCACGTCTGGGACCCACCCGGTGGAACGGATCGATATTTAGACCAGCAATAAGCGGGGCCGCTTCGCGCCCCAGCGGGAGCAAGCTCCCTCGCCACAAGAGCCATTCGGTGGTGTGTCAGTTCATCAGACGCAGGCTGTCCCTTCGTGGCGAGGGAGCTTGCTCCCGCTGGGCTGCAAAGCAGCCCCAAGGAACGCTGGTAGACGCCCATACGGTGCTTGCGACATTCCTTTTCGTACGGTACTAACAGTTCTGATAGTAGACAACCGCTGAAGAAAACATCGAAGCTGGAGGCCGGCATTTTTTAACTTCAGGGGGGCTAAGTCGATGTCTATTCCCTCTCGCAAAAACGTATTGTGCCGCTACCGCTACGATCCGCTGGATCGCCTGGTAAATTGCGCGCCATCCGATGAGACCGAAAGCCAACGTTTTTACTGCAGAGACCGTTTAGCCACTGAAGTACAAGGCGCAGCGCAATACAGCATCTTCCAGCACGACGATCAGCTATTGGCGCAACGGCGCCGCGAGGATGCGGAGATCGACACCACCTTGCTGGCGACCGATCTACAGCGTTCGGTATTGAATGTGCTCGATGCAAACCGGACTCATCCCCTCGCCTATACACCGTACGGCCATCGACCACCGGGGAACGGTCTGCTCAGTTTGCTTGGGTTTAACGGCGAGCGAGCGGACTCAGTAACGGGGCATTATTTATTGGGTATGGGGTATCGGGCGTTCAATCCGGTGTTGATGTGTTTTAACAGCCCGGATGAGATGAGTCCCTTTGATAGAGGGGGCATCAACTCATATGCATACTGCTTAAATGACCCTATCAATAGAAAAGATCCCAGTGGTCATTTTCCAGCAACCAATCTGATCAAGCCATTTAGAAGCCTAAAGAAACAAATCGTCCGCCCCTATTACAAAGTGGCGAGCAAAATTCGCTCAGCAACTAGCAAGCCATTAATAAATCAGTACGACCAACCCCACATAAATCCCATAGAAGATGCTATTGCAGAAGCTTACGCTAGAAAAAACCCAGCAAGTATTACCTTGATCACACGCAAAGAACGCTTAAACATTATCGAGCCCACAAACTTACAACATAAATTCGTTCTAACCAGAAAAAATCAACTCATTGTCGGTTCCGGCCCCTTTAGAAACCCAAACACAAAAACCTTTGAATTAAAACACTCCGCGATAGCACGAATTGCCGCCTCGGACTTCCAAGTAGACACCAGAATAATTAGCGCTGGCACTATTACCAAAACCCCAAACGGATATCTAATCACGAACGACTCCGGCCATTACAAGCCAGCATCTAAAGTAAACACCCTCGTAAAGTTCAAGCTCAGAAGTCTTGGGGTCAACGCCACATCTAAAAATTACGAGATACGAGCTACGAACTAATCCCAAATGAATTTTATAGACGTTTGACTTGCGAAACATTGGATCAGAAATGCATTTTAACCCAATGCTTTGCGGCGAGCCTGCCCCCGTGGCGAGGGAGCTTGCTCCCGTTGGCTGCGCAGCAGCCCATGTCGTCAACTCAATTAGCCTGACACACCAGTGTGCCAGGTTTCAGGGTCGCTTCGCGCCCCAGCGGGAGCAAGCTCCCTCGCCACAAGTGCTATCGGGTGGTGTGTCAGCTCATCAAGAGCGGTTCGGCCGTGAGTCAGTGAGCGGTCGCATTGGTCCCCTGCTGATACTCCCGAGGGGTGCAGCCGAACTCGCGGCGAAACACGGTGTGCAGGTATTGCGCCGATTTGAAGCCGCAATTCTGGGCGATGTCGGCAATCGGCGAGTTGGTGTTTTCCAATCCGTTGGCGGCGGCGGCCAGTTTGAAGCGCAGGATTTCGTCGTGGACGCTGCAACCCCGCTCCTTGCGAAAGTGCGATTCCAGCGATGAGCGCGACACTCCCACATAGGCCGCCACCTGGGCCGTCTTGATACCCTGGCAGGCGTATTGGCGGATGAAGAGCAGTGCCTGCATGACATAAGGGTTGCCCAACGGTTGATGCAGGCTCGAGACCTGCACATTGATCGCGTCCGGCGGTATCAGAATCTGTGTGCCGGTGGACGGCATGCCGTGCAGCATTTGATGGAGCAGGCGCGCGGCGGTGCGGCCCATGGTTTCGGTGCCCTGGATCACCGAGCTCAACGGCACCCGCGTCAGGCTGCGGGTCAGGGGGTCGTTGTCGATGCCAATCAACGCCACTTGCTCGGGCACGGCGATCCCGGCGGTCAGGCAGGCTTGCAGCAACTGCCGGGCGCGGGCATCGCTGACGGCGATGATGCCGATGGGTTTGGGCAGGCTTTGCAGCCAGGCGATCTGCTGTTCGACGGCGCTGTCCCACAGCGGTGCGCTGGTGCCCATGCCGCGATAGACCTCGGCGTGCAGGCCATCGCGCTGCACCAGCCGGCGAAAGGCTTTTTCCCGTTCCTGGGCCCAGCGATTGGCTTGTGCTTCAGGCAGGCTGAAACAGGCAAAACGCGTCAATCCGGCCTCGATCAGGTGCTCGTAGGCCAATGTCATCAACGCATCATTATCGGTGGCGACATAGGGAATGCCCTTCGGGTAGGCGCGTTCATCCTGATAGGAACCGCCCACCGCCACCACCGGCAGCTTGATCCCGGCCAGCGCCTCGCCGATCAGCGGGTCGTCGAAGTCGGCGATGATCCCGTCGCCCTGCCAGCGCTCGATCCCTTTCAAGCGGCAGAGAAAATCTTCCTCGAGGAACAAGTCCCAGGACGCGCGCGTGCTGCTCAGGTAGTTGCCGATGCCGCTGATGATGCCGCGGTCGTAGATCTTGCTGCCGTTGAACAACAGTGCAATGCGGTGAACGGGCGGGACGGTTTTCATTGGTTTAACCCTGTGCCGATCGATACAGACTAGGCGCGCGGCCAGCGAATCTCAATACTCAAAATCGAACTGCCCGTTGGTGATTTTCATAATCAGCAGCCACGGGGCCGGCGTTAGTATCGAGACACCGCCAAGAATAAAAAGGAACTCGCCCATGTCGTACTTCCCCGCTGTCGACAAGATTCGCTATGAGGGCCCCGCCAGCGATTCGCCGCTTGCCTTCCGTCACTACGACGCCAACAAACTGGTGCTCGGCAAGCCCATGCGCGAGCACCTGCGCATGGCGGTCTGCTACTGGCATACCTTCGTCTGGCCGGGGTCGGATGTGTTCGGTGCCGGTACCTTCAAGCGCCCGTGGCAGCACGCTGGGGATCCCATGGAGCTTGCCATCGGCAAAGCCGATGCGGCCTTCGAGTTCTTCTCCAAGCTGGGCATCGACTACTACTGCTTCCACGACACCGATGTCGCCCCGGAAGGCAGTTCGCTCAAAGAGTACCGCGAACACTTCGCCCAGATGGTCGACCACCTGGAGCGCCATCAGGAAGAGACCGGGATCAAACTGTTGTGGGGCACCGCCAACTGCTTCAGCAACCCGCGTTTCGCCGCAGGCGCCGCCAGTAACCCAGACCCGCAAGTATTCGCCTGCGCCGCCGCGCAAGTGTTCAGCGCCATGAACGCCACCCAGCGTCTCAAAGGCTCCAACTACGTGTTGTGGGGCGGCCGTGAAGGTTACGAAACCCTGCTCAACACCGACCTGAAACGCGAGCGCGAACAGCTGGGCCGCTTCATGCGCATGGTGGTCGAGCACAAGCACAAGATCGGCTTCAAGGGCGACCTGCTGATCGAGCCCAAGCCCCAGGAACCGACCAAGCACCAGTACGATTACGACAGCGCCACCGTGTTCGGCTTCCTGCAACAGTTCGGCCTGGAAAACGAGATCAAGGTCAACATCGAAGCCAACCACGCGACTCTGGCCGGGCACAGCTTCCATCACGAGATCGCCACGGCCGTCTCCCTGGGCATCTTCGGCAGCATCGACGCCAACCGCGGCGACCCGCAGAACGGTTGGGACACCGACCAGTTCCCCAACAGCGTCGAGGAAATGACCCTGGCCACCTATGAAATCCTCAAGGCCGGGGGCTTCGGTAATGGCGGGTTCAACTTCGATTCCAAGGTCCGGCGCCAGAGCGTGGACGATATCGACCTGTTCCACGGCCACGTCGCCGCCATGGACGTCCTCGCCCTCGCCCTGGAGCGCGCGGCAGCCATGGTGCAGAACGATCAGTTGCAACAGTTCAAGGACCAGCGCTATGCCGGCTGGCAGCAGCCGTTTGGCAAAGCGCTACTGGCCGGTGACTTCAGCCTTGAATCACTGGCCGAGCATGCCTTCACCAACGACCTGAATCCCCAAGCCGTCAGCGGTCGCCAGGAGATGCTCGAGAACGTGGTCAATCGGTTCATCTACCCCTGACAACGGGCAATGGTCGGGGCGCAGGGGTTGTTACATTCGCGCGACAAATCTGTGCCCACGGCGCTCTGCAACGCTCTACAGTTCTACCCGGTATCACGCTCATCGTCAGGCAGTGTCTTTCAAACAACAATAAAAGGACGCACCACATGAATACATTCAAACGTACCCTGCTCGCCGGCGCCCTCGCCCTGCTCTCGCTTCCGGTCATGGCCGATGCGGCCCATCCGAAGATCGGCTTTTCCATCGATGACCTGCGCCTGGAACGCTGGTCGCGGGACCGTGACTACTTCGTCGCGGCGGCGGAAAAACTCGACGCCAAGGTCTTCGTCCAGTCCGCTGATGCCAACGAGCAGAAGCAGATCTCGCAAATCGAAAACCTGATCTCCCGGGGCGTCGATGTGATCGTCATCGTGCCGTTCAACGCAACCGTGCTGACCAACGCCGTCGCCGAAGCCAAGAAGGCCGGGATCAAGGTCGTGTCCTACGACCGACTGATCCTCAACGCCGATATCGACGCCTACATTTCCTTCGATAACGAAAAGGTCGGCGAGATGCAGGCCAGCGGCGTGCTGAAGGCTGCGCCCAAGGGCAACTACTTCCTGCTCGGTGGCGCGCCGACGGACAACAACGCCAAGGTCCTGCGCGAAGGTCAGATGAAGGTGTTGCAACCGGCCATCGACAAGGGTGACATCAAGATCGTCGGCCAGCAGTGGGTGAAGGAATGGAACCCCACCGAAGCCCTGAGCATCGTGGAAAACGCCCTGACCCGGAACAACAACAAGATCGATGGCATCGTCGCCTCCAACGACGCCACCGCCGGCGGCGCCATCCAGGCCCTGGCCGCCCAGAAAATGGCCGGCAAGGTGCCGATCTCGGGCCAGGACGCTGACCTGGCAGCGGTCAAGCGGGTGATCGATGGCACCCAGACCATGACCGTCTACAAGCCGCTGAAACTGATCGCCTCCGAAGCCGCCAAGCTCTCGGTGCAACTGGCGCGCAACGAGAAGCCCAGCTTCAGCTCGCAGTACGACAATGGCAGCAAGAAAGTCGACACCATCCTGCTCACCCCCACGCCGTTGACCAAGGACAACATCGACCTGCTGGAAAAGGACGGGTTCTACACCAAGGCGCAGATCGCCGGGCAGTGATCTGACCAGGCAATCAAGCAAAAAACCTGTGGGAGCGAGCTCGCTCGCGATAGCGGTGGTTCAGCTTGCATCAATGTTGGATGTACTGCCGCCATCGCGAGCAAGCTCGCTCCCACACAGGTCACATGGCTTGACTGCCTGCCCCACTGCTGATGTGTGAGCCCTTTTCCATGAGTCCTTGCCATGTCCGACTACCTGCTGCAAATGAACGGCATCGTCAAAACCTTTGACGGCGTCAAAGCCCTGAACGGCATCGACATCAAGGTCAGGCCGGGGGAATGTGTCGGCCTGTGCGGTGAGAACGGCGCCGGCAAATCCACGCTGATGAAGGTGCTGTCGGCGGTCTATCCCTATGGCACTTGGGAGGGCGAGATTCTTTGGGACGGCCAGCCGCTCAAGGCGCAGTCCATCAGCGAAACCGAAGTCGCCGGGATCGTCATCATTCACCAGGAGCTGACCCTGGTCCCCGACCTGTCGGTGGCTGAAAACATCTTCATGGGCCACGAACTCACGCTGCCCGGCGGACGCATGAACTACCCGGCGATGATCCATCGCGCCGAAGCCCTGATGCGTGAACTCAAAGTGCCGGACATGAACGTCTCGCTACCGGTTTCGCAGTACGGCGGTGGCTACCAGCAACTGGTGGAAATCGCCAAGGCGCTGAACAAGCAGGCCCGGCTGTTGATCCTCGATGAGCCGTCCTCGGCCCTGACCCGTTCGGAAATCGAGGTGCTGCTGGACATCATCCGCGACCTCAAGGCCAAGGGCGTCGCCTGCGTCTACATCTCCCACAAGCTCGATGAAGTGGCCGCCGTATGCGACACCATCTCGGTGATCCGCGATGGCAAACACATCGCCACCACCGCGATGACGGACATGAGCATCCCGAAGATCATCACCCAGATGGTCGGACGGGAAATGAGCAACCTCTACCCCACCGAACCCCATGACGTCGGCGAAGTGATTTTCGAGGCGCGCCACTTCACCTGCTACGACGTCGACAACCCCAGGCGCAAACGGGTCGACGACATTTCATTGGTTCTCAAGCGTGGGGAAATCCTCGGCATCGCCGGGCTGGTCGGCGCCGGCCGCACGGAACTGGTGTCAGCGCTGTTCGGCGCCTACCCCGGCCGCTACGAAGGTGAAGTCTGGCTGGGCGGCAAAAAAATCGACACGCGCACACCGCTCAAGTCGATCCGCGCCGGCCTGTGCATGGTCCCCGAGGATCGCAAGCGCCAAGGCATCATTCCTGACTTGGGCGTGGGCCAGAACATTACCCTGGCGGTGCTGGACAACTACTCGAAACTGACCCGCATCGACGCCGAAGCCGAACTGGGCAGCATCGACAAGGAAATCGCGCGCATGCACCTCAAGACCGCGAGCCCGTTCCTGCCGATCACCAGTCTCTCCGGCGGCAACCAGCAAAAAGCCGTGCTGGCGAAAATGCTCCTGACCAAACCCCGCGTGCTGATTCTCGATGAGCCGACCCGTGGTGTGGACGTCGGCGCCAAGTACGAGATCTACAAGCTGATGGGCGCGCTGGCGGCCGAAGGCGTGTCGATCATCATGGTGTCCTCGGAGCTGGCCGAGGTGCTGGGGGTTTCCGACCGCGTCCTGGTGATCGGCGAAGGCCAGTTGCGCGGCGACTTCATCAACCACGAACTGACCCAGGAACAGGTGCTCGCCGCCGCGCTCAGCCATCCCGATGGCCATAACAATAATGATCGGAAGTCCGCGTAGATGAATCAGGTCAAACAGCTGTTTTCCCGCTACAAAATGCTCGCGCTGGTGATCGCCGTGGCGCTGATCTGGCTGTTCTTCAGCTGGCAGACCGAAGGTGGGTTCGTGACCCCGCGCAACCTCTCCAACCTGCTGCGGCAGATGTCCATCACCGGGATCCTTGCCTGCGGCATGGTGCTGGTGATCATCAGTGGCGAAATCGATTTGTCGGTGGGCTCATTGCTTGGGCTATTGGGTGGCCTGGCGGCGATTCTCGACGTGGTCTATCACATCCCGCTGCTGGCGAACCTGAGCCTGGTGGCCCTGTGCGGCTTGGTGATCGGCTTGGGCAACGGCTACATGACCGCCTACCTGCGTATCCCGTCGTTCATCGTCGGGTTGGGTGGCATGCTCGCGTTTCGCGGCGTCCTGCTGGGAGTCACCGGCGGCACTACCATTGCCCCGGTGTCACCGGAGCTGGTCTACGTTGGGCAGGGTTACTTGCCGCACACGGTCGGGACCGGGCTCGGCATCCTGCTGTTCGCCCTGACGCTGTTCCTGACCTGGAAACAGCGACGCAACCGTGCCCTCCATGGCCTCGCGGCCCACTCCCTGGTGCGCGACGTTTTGCGCGTGGTGGTGATCGGCGCGGTGCTGGCCGGGTTCGTCTATACCCTCAACAGTTACGACGGCATCCCGGTGCCGGTGCTGCTCCTGCTGATCCTGCTGGGCGTATTCAGCTACGTCACCAGCCAGACCGTGTTCGGCCGACGTGTCTATTCGGTGGGCAGCAACATGGAAGCCACGCGCCTGTCCGGCATCAACGTGCAGGCCGTGAAGCTGTGGATCTTCGGCATCATGGGCGTGATGTGCGCCCTCGCCGGCGTGGTCAACACCGCACGCCTGGCCGCCGGTTCACCCTCGGCCGGCAACATGGGCGAACTCGACGCCATCGCCGCCTGCTTCATCGGCGGCACCTCCATGCGCGGCGGCTCCGGCACGGTCTACGGCGCCCTCCTCGGCGCGCTGGTCATCACCAGCCTGGACAACGGCATGTCCATGCTCGACGTCGACAGTTATTGGCAGATGATCGTCAAAGGCAGCATTCTGGTGCTGGCGGTGTGGGTGGATGTGAGTACGCGGACGGGGCGGCGCTGACCTGTACCCGTCACTTGCTGGCAGACGCCATCAGCACGCCGAACCCCAGGAAGGTGATGCCCGACAATTTGCCGACAATCCTGGCGCCCTGGCTCGACGAGAGCCAGCCCCTGGCGCCATTGGCCATCAGCGCATAACCAGAATGCACCAGTACCACAAGCACGCTATAGGACGACACCAGCAAGAAGAACTGGCTGTAGTAATCGCCCTCCGGCTTGATGAATTGAGGGAACACGGCGAGGAAGAAAAACCCGGCCTTGGGGTTGAGCAACTGGATCGACAGCGCCTCGCCGAAGCGCCGCCACGGGCGCGTGGACGTGACCGTGAGTTCGGGCACGAAGCGTTGGGTACGCCACATCTTGATGCCCAGGTACAACAAGTACAGCGCGCCGATGTATTTCAAAAGCGTGAAGGCCGTCGCCGAGGCGGCCAGGATCAACCCCAAGCTGCTGGCGCAGATACCCGCCACGATAAACGCGCCCGAGGCGATCCCGAAGATGCCCGGCAGCGCACCGCGCCAGCCATGGCGCAAGGCATTGGAAATCGTCAGCACCACACCGGGGCCCGGGCTGAGCACCGTCAGGGTCGCCAGGATCAGAAAAAGTCCGTAACTGGCCATGCATCACTCCACATTGAAGGCGAATTGCTGTGGCCTTCAGGGTGGCGTGGCACCGGGACGCTGACAAACGCTTTAATTACAGCGCATATGTGACTAAATTAGACACATGATCGCCAACCTGCCCCCGTTGAACGCCGTACGCGCCTTCGCCGCTGCCGCTCGCCACCAGAGTTTCAGCCGCGCCGCCGAAGAACTGCACGTCAGCCATAGCGCCGTCAGCCGCCACGTAAAGTTGCTCGAAGAGCGCTTGGGCGTACTGCTGTTCGAACGTCGAACCCGCCAGTCCTTGCTCACCCCGGCCGGCCGGGCTTTCTACGAACAGGTCAATGAGGCACTGAACCAGATCGCCACCGCCGCCACCGCACTGACACGCAGTGCTGCCCAGCGCAAAGTGACCATCAACGTGCGCCCCTCCTTCGCGGTGCGTTGGCTGATCCCGCGACTGCCGGACTTCATGGCGCGCCACCCGGACATCAAGCCCGACGTCGTCACCAGCACCCGGCCTCCCGATCCATCACGGGAAACGTTCGACGTGGTCATCCGCCGCGGGCACGCCGGCTGGTCGCCCCATGTACAGCCCACGGTGCTGCTGGAAGACGACCTGCTGCTGGTCGCCGCACCGTCGTTGTTGCACAGCATGCCATTGGAAAGCATGCCCGACCTGGCCCGGCACACCTTGTTATCGGGCAGGACGCGCAGCAGCGATTGGAAAGACTGGGCGGAACACGCAGGGATCGAGCCATTGAACAACCTGCCGACCCTGCAATTCGATCACATGCACCTCGTACTGCAGGCCGCCGTCGATGGGCTGGGCGTGGCGCTGTGTCCGGCTTCGCTGCTGGGCAGGGATTTGTCCAACGAGCGGCTGACCTGTCCACTGCCGTCGTTGCGCCTGCCGTTAGCCCGCTATTACTACGGGGTGTCCAGGGATGCGGTGGCTGAGACGCAGGTTTTTGTTGATTGGTTGTTGACGCATATTGATCAGGATTGGGATGGGCGGGATTTCAGTCGCCCAGGGCCTGTTAGCACTGCCGCAGATAGCCAGACGCATCCAGGGTAACAGTCAAAAAACGTAGTGCTCGGCAAAAAACGGGATGACATTGGTCATAAGGTAAATCGTCGAAAGCGGCCCAGAAAAACTCGAAAGAAAGACCGCCGCCGTCACATGTGTTGTATGTCCATTGCTCGGGGAGCACGATCCTCGAGTCACATAGATGGAACGACCATACCTGGGCAAGATGATCAGCGTCCCAGCATCCGATGTCTGCCGAGATTGTCGCGCAGTCGATGCCAGCCTCTTCATTCAGCTCTCGCAGTGCGGCCTGCCAGGCGGATTCACCAGCCTCAATCGTGCCCTTCACAATTTGCACACCTGCCAACGGATGACGGAACAACAAGATGCGCGGCTGATGAGAATGGGAAAGAATGATGGGGCAAGCTTTATTGGGGATCATCATTTTCCTGAGAAGGCCTGGATGCTGAAGACATCTCAAAGCGCGTCGGCTTAACGCAGTCCGGAAAGACGAGCCAATTAAGGCTAGTTTCGCGGTGGCTATGCTGTTGTTTGTGGGGTTTGAACTCGGTATCGAGAGTAGCCACGGCAACCGATATCCAGCCTGGATACGCGCCGTGAGGGTCCGACCAGAACAAGCTTGAACCGCAAGCCCCGCAGAACTGCCGTTTGACACCAGTTTCGGACTCATACAGCCGGAGCGCATTACCGTTTGCCAAAACTCGCAATGATGCAGCTGAAACGCTGGCATAGGTCGCGAACGCAGCACCATGAGTTTTCTGGCAACGCCTGCAATGGCAGTGAGTCAACGCCTTCAATTCGGCCGAAATTTCATAACGGATCTCACCGCACAGGCAGCTTCCGTGGTGACCTTCATGCATCCTTAGCGCCCCGTTTGAACTTGATCGAAACGACGTCGACGTCTTGAAGACTTTGCCTTCAATTCCCAGCAACCGCTTTCGGATCAGCGACCTCAATCCAACCCTTGCGCAAATAATCCTGCGCGACAATCTTGCGGATCATCAAACAGTAAACGACATGCAGCAGCGCCGTTGCCCCAGCCATCCATTGCGGCCCCGCCACAAGTCCGATCGCCAGGATCCCGAGCCAGATCAACAAGTGTCGCCAGAGCCCTGCGAAAAACAGATAGATCACGCCCAAGAACAGGATCGCCAACACCTGGAACGCGTCCACTTCTTCAACTTGATCACTGTCCGGGCTCTTGAAATAGCGTGCCATGCACCACTCCGTCGTTAAAAATTTCCGTTTTAAATCTGCTGTACTCACCCAGCGTCAAGCACGGCCATCGCGGCTACACTAGCTGCGCGCAAGCCATGCCGGCAACTAAAAGCAGCATAAGGATATCCGGTGAGTACATCAGCGGCCGAACTGACGGTACGGCAACTTTCAGAGCTTCCCTCAGGAATCCTGCAACTGGAAGCAGAGTCCGTTAAAGAAGGTTTCAGGTTTCTTACGCGCCTGATCAGCGATTGGAAAAACGGGTCCAATCGATTCGATCAACCCGGGGAATGCTTTCTAGGCGTCTTCCGCCACGGGCAACTGATTGCCGTTGGCGGGCTTTCATATGACCCCTATGCCGGCCCGAGTGTCGGGAGGTTACGAAGGGTATATGTCACGCGAACCTCAAGGGGCCTGAAGGTGGGCAGGTTTTTGGTGGAACAGCTCTTGGAACATGCAGCACCACGGTTCCAAGCGGTGCGCCTGTCTACAGACACGCCGGAGGGCGCAGCCTTTTACCTGCGCTGCGGATTTCGGCCGGTAGAAGATGATTTTGCGACCCATGTCATATCATTTTCAGATGTTAGGTAATCAGGACGAAAACACGCATGCTCATCGAGCCTTTCGCCATCGACATCCCCGACAGCGCCCTTGAGGACCTTCGGCACCGCCTGCTGAACGCAAGGCTGCCAGAACCCCTGGCCGGACAAGGCTGGAGCGAAGGCATGGACATGGAAGTGCTTCGGGAACTGCTCGCCTATTGGTCGGACACGTTCGATTGGCGCGCCCAGGAAACGGTGCTCAATCGCCTGCCGCAGTTTGTCACCCACATCGATGGGCAAAGGGTCCATTTCATTCATCAGCGTGGCGTCGGGCCGAAGCCGATGCCGTTGATCCTCACCCATGGCTGGCCCGGCTCGTTCATCGAGATGCAGCGCATCATCCCATTGCTGACGGACCCGGCCCGCCATGGCGGTGATCCTGCGGACGCCTTCGATGTGGTGGTGCCGTCGCTGCCCGGCTACACCTTTTCCGCACCGTTCCAGCAATCCGGCAAGGGGCCTTACGAGGTCGCCGGTTTATGGGGTGAGTTGATGACGGGGCTAGGCTATGACCGGTTTGGCGCCCAGGGCGGGGACATTGGTGCAGGCGTGTCGACGTGGCTGGGCGTGCGCTTTCCCGAGCGGGTGACGGGTATTCACCTCAATTACATCCCCGGGTCCTATCGCCCTCCCCTTGGCGAAACCGAGCCCGCGCTGACCGAGGCAGAAACGGCCTTCCTGCAACGCGCTGCTGCCTTTGCCGATGCCGAAGGCGCCTATGGGCACATTCAGCGAACCAAGCCGCAGAGCCTGGCGGTGGGCCTGAATGATTCACCGGCGGGACTGTTGGCGTGGATGGGCGAAAAGATCCTGTCCTGGTGCGACGACAGCCCCGCTATCGACCGAGAGTGGTTGCTGACTAACGTGACACTGTATTGGCTGACCCACTGCATCGGCTCGTCGTTTCGCCAGTATGTGGAAGGTGGCAAGCGGCCGTTGCTGTTCAACCACGGTGAACGGCTGAAACCGCCGGTTGGGGTCGCGCTGTTTCCCAGGGAACTGCCTATGCCGCCGAGGAGCTGGGTGGAGCGCTGCTTTAACGTGGATCGCTGGACCGTCATGCCTCGCGGTGGTCACTTTGCCGCGTTGGAACAGCCGGAGTTGTTGGCGGAAGATATCAGGGCGTTTTTCCGGGATTGGCGTTGATCGAGTCGAAGATGTTCCTGGGCCTTAATCACACTCCCTCGACTGGAATCTTTACCGCAGCCAATGCGACTCCGTTGTCCACCCCAGAAAAACACGCGCACCTTCGGCGGTCGGTTCATGCTGTGGCAGGCGACGGCCCGCTGCCGCGACGCGCAGTCCAATCATCACAGGTAGGAATTTTTCCCGGAAAGCACCTGGCTGCCGAGCGAAATACGCTTCGATACCCTCGATAGCCGAACCCATTTCGGAATCGTCGAGCATCGACAAGTAAAAAATCATCTGACGCCAGGCGTATGCCGTGTTCTTGAGCATAATCAAGCGCCCATGATAGTGCTCTATTCGCATCTGCTGACGCCTGCAGATCCATTCAAAACAGACCTGGGCGAGTGAACTCAAGCGCGGATACAGCAGTGTTTTCAAATCAAGCTCGCAGAACAGCATTGAGAGATTCTGCGTAGTCAATATCTGCTGCTGTTCAATGATGGTGCCGTTGGTTGCGGGACGCCAAGTATTAAGTTCTGCGTTTGCGCGCCGCGCGCACAAGGTTGTCAAAGCGTCGCTGCTTGTTGACGAGCGACTCCAGAAGGGTTGGGGCGCTCTCGATTTGGGTCTATCGGGAAGCCTCGCCAGCACTTCGGTATCAATATCGTAGTAACAGGCGTACAGGGTACCTGTCAGTGCCTTGGCCGCACGCCTGGCAGCGTCGATGAACTTATTTGAAAACTCGCCCATGAATATGTCCGAAGCGACTTCGTCCACGAATGGAAGATCCAACCCGGCTGTTTCGGCGAGGGCGCGCAGCTCTTTAAGCAGCTTGTTGGGAATAATCGCCTGAGGAAAGGCAGATAGCGTCAATGCCGACGACTCGATAAGTGCCTGCCGGGCAATATCCGCATCGACGGGGTCACGTTGGCGATAGCCTTCAATGGCCGCGACCCAGGGCAACTCGCCCAGCCTGACCTGGCTTTGCAGATTGAGCAATAACAATGAGCGGCGCTGGCGAAAGGCACGATAAGTAGCGGCGTATAGATTACCCAATGCGGGATCGGAAAATCCGGAGCTGCGTATTTCAGCGGTCATCGCCGGCAACACTCGCGCGACGGTGTCGCCCGAAGTAATCAAGCCATGATCGATCAACTCGGCAATCGTACCGCTACGGCAGCGCTCTACGCGCCGGCGAATCGCCTGCGGAAGATCGGCCCCGCCCGTCAGGGCAAATACGTTAGCCTCTTCAGTGGTGATCGGCTCAAGCAAAGGAGTCAAATCCGAGACGCCGTCGTTGGCCGGATACTGCTCCATTCGCATAGCAACGGCCTTGGCGATAACGCGATGATCTGGCACCGCTACATGCTCGCGCTGCTTTAACCGGTACTCACGATGAGCGCTGGAGTCGGGCAGACCATGCTTGCACACGAAATCATCAACAATCTGACGAATGCGACCAACTTGACGGCCTGTAAGCGAGCTCGAATCGCCAGAGCATTGCTCGAGCAATGCAAACAGTTCCAAGAGGCGTCCCTTGGAGGCCCCTACGGTGTGCCCTTCCGTCTCGCGAACGGCATTGAACTGAGTACAAAGCGAAGCAGCTTGCTCGTGCCATCCCTCTGGGTAAACCCTACACGGCCACTCTTCCTGATAAGTCAAAAGGAAGTGGGAAACGGCAGCGTCGTACAGGGGTAAGCAGACTTCGATAACCTGTTTCTGGATCGATACACGTGGTTGACCGCGCAACTTCAAGAGCCGCTGCCGAATCTCACCGACGTCAAAGACATGTATTTGCGCCGCAGAAAATTGCAGCTTTTCACAAGGTGTTGGAAAGAAGCGCAGGCGGTCGAAGAAAGGTGTGATCGTTTCTATGAGCGTCCAGGCCTCGTCCACTCGCTGTTGTCCTAACAGCCAAGTCACACCCAGCAGGGCGGACTCTTCTGGAACATCGACTCGGTAATTGCCCTTCGCCAGATATCCCCGCAATACTTCGAGACCTTCATCCGTCAGATACCATGCATTGATATCCAGACGCTCGAAACCCGGACGGATACCCGGGATCGACGCGGCCAGCGCTCGCTCGTGCTCATTCAGCTCCCCCCCCGCCAGCAGGTAGCCTGTGGCAAAGCCGCCCGTAGCGACCTCTAGTGTCACCCAGACGGGAATTTCCGCCAGCGGCATACGCGATCCGTACTGCGCAGTACCCTGCACTGCATGCGCCAACACCTGCTGCCAGCGTGCAATCCGCTGAACCGCTTTGGCGTGGTTTTCTGACTCGGGATCAGCGTCCTGGGCGATCAGCGCCTTCGACAATTGAAAGATCGCATAGCCCATGCCAAGCGTTCCGTCAGATGGAGTATCGTCCCTGAGCATGCGTCCTCATGATCTTGCGATGTAATGGGTCCGGGGGCTGGATTCGAACCAGCGCCCACCCGGTTAGGAGCCAGGTGTTCTACCGCTGAACTACCCCGGAGCGGAGCGGGCATTGTCGGTCAGCATCACTAAGATGTGAAGACCTTTTGGATGACAGAATTGGCAGGTAATTCATGCCAACTGGTTTACGACTGCCGCGCAGCCAGGCGGGGCGGTGCGACGTTTCGCTAAATCCCCTCGCCACAAGAGGTCTGAATACGCAGGCCTCCTGTGGGAGCAAGGCTTGCCCGCGATGAAGACGACGCGGTCTTCCGGGAAACCGAGGGTGCCTGCATCGCGAGCAAGCTTTGCTCCCACAGAAATCCGCGCACGTCAGTGGTAGCGGCCAGAGGTGGTCCGAAAATCTCGTAGGAATTTACCTCCCGTGGCGAGGGAGCTTGCTCCCGCTGGGGCGCGAAGCGGCCCCAAACCAGGCGCCTCTTTTCGTCAGGTACTGCGCAGGCGTCGGTTTTGCGGCTGCTGCGCAGCCGAGCGGGAGCAAGCTCCCTCGCCACAGGGGGGGCGTGCGTCCTACAGGGCGGTTGTGGGTGCCGGGATCGACTTCTATAGTTGGGTCGTCGCTGGCTTTGGCCGGTGGCTGGGTTTCGCAGCCCTCGATGAAAAAGATCTAATACCGTCAAATGAAATTCAGGCAAACTTGCCCGCGTTCATTTTATGGCGGTTGTGCGCGGGAGACCTTCGGGTCTGCCGAGTTTTTGGATTCTTTCCTCGGTCTGCGAACCCTCGCGCAACTGCCACCCATTTGATTCGCAGCAAAAGGTGGCATTTCTTCTTTCTTAAAAGGAATTCAACCTCATGACAACTCACTCATCCAGCCGCTTCACCCCTCTCACCCAAACCGCCACCACCCACCCCGTCCTGCTGATCGACACCCAAGCCCCACTCCCCGAACTCCATGCTTGCGCCAGCGAACGCCTGCACGCCACGCTCGATTACCTGACCTTGGTGGCGTGCAGCAGCCTGCGTGACTCAGCAACGAGTGACATCAACACCATCACCAACGTCGCCCGGATCCTGGTGCAGGATGTGGCGGATGTGTTCGGCGTGATCGAACAGCGCGGGCTCGAAGGCTAAAAACTTGTGGGAGCGAGCCTGCTCGCGATAGCGCCCTGTCAGCCGACATCAATGTTGACTGATCGAATGCCATCGCGAGCAAGCTCGCTCCCACAGGGGACTTGGGCCGGCCGCAAAATCGAGACGCTCCACCGATCAAAATGTGGGAGCGAGCTTGCTCGCGATGGCGGCGGCAGGAGCGACATTTGCGCAAGCTGACCCGCCGCTTTCGCAAGCAAGCTGACATACCCACTTGCCAAACCTGATGACCGGAAGCTACTGTCAGCACCATGAACCTGCCACAGATTGCCTCGACCACCACAACCACGACCGCCAAGGCGGGTCGTGAGGTGTCGTGAGTCAATAACACACGTATCTCAAAGGCCCGCCAGCGATGGTAAGGGCCTTTTCTTTTGCCCTTGCGTCGCTGGCCAAAACGCAAGGAAAGCACCATGCACGCTCTGTTGATTCTCGATATGCAAGTTGGGTTGTTTCACGGCCCGGATAAACCCTGGGCCGGCGAAGCGTTGCTGGACACGTTGAATGGCTTGCTGCTCAAGGCCCGGAAGGCCGGGGCACCGATTTTCCTGGTTCGCCACGTAGGCCCGCCAGGCTCGCCCATCGAGCCTGCAAGCCCACTGACCCAACTGGTGCAGGAACTGCAGTTGGAGGGTGATGAAGTCATCTTCGAAAAAACCCGCCCCAGCGCCTTCACCCAGACAGGCCTGGCAGAGCGGCTAAAGGCTTGCGATGCTGAAGGCCTGGTCATCACCGGTATGAAAACCCAGTATTGTATCGACAGCACCTGCCGAGCCGCGCGGGACCTGGGGTTCGACGCGGTCCTGATCGCCGACGGCCATACCTGTTCCGACACGCCTGAATTGAAGGCAGAAATGATCGTCGCCCATCACAACGCAACCCTGGCAGGCGCCTTCTGTCGTGTCGTTCGCGCTGAGGACTGGTGCTTCTAAACTCCATCACAAGATCGGCTCACGTCGGGCCGGTCTTGTTCAACAAGCGGAGCTCACTGCATGGACCCGTTGCAACCCTCGCAATGCGCAAACATGGAGGACATCCGACGCGAAATCGATGCCCTCGACCAAGCGGTCATCACGCTGCTGGGCAAGCGCTATCAATACGTGCTCGCGGCCTCTAAATTCAAGACCTCGGCGGCTTCGGTGCAGGCACCGGAGCGTTTCAAGGCCATGCTGGCGACACGACGCGTGTGGGCAGAGGCCGAAGGCTTGAACCCGGATGCCATCGAGAAGATGTACAGCGACCTGGTGCATCACTTCATTGCCGAAGAAATGAAGCGCTGGACGGCGAATCAGTCCCCCAACTGAACCGCAGTCGGTAATGGCTCCCATCCTCCGCAGGATCAGAAGCAGTCACCGACAACGGTTGTGCGCCTTTGCCCACTGATGCCCTCGGAAAATAACCAAAAGCCCATTAAGAGATCGACCACGACAAAGGTAAATCAACGCCTTGGTTGTGCTGCGCTTCGCTCCGTTTCGCCAGCGTCAAGAATTGGAAATTTGACACTACAACGCCATCACCTATCGTTCCTCCCGAGACCGCACCCAGGGACCGGGTGGCCCGGACACCCTTTGAAGGGCGGTCGTCACTGTCATTACCCTCAAGGAGCAACAACATGTCTGGAGCGACCCAAACCATTGATGTGCTCGTCAATGTTGACGCCGATTACCTGCTCGCCCACCCCAATGACATAGGCGGTGCGATTGCCATGCTGGTGACCCGCAGCGCCATCGACAGCCACGCCAACATCTCCAGTGGCGAAGGCGAAGGCGGGAACGAGTTGTGGTTCGACGTAAAACCCGGCGACATCATTCGCTGGCGCGCCACCACGCTGTCGCGCAACTTCGACCGCATCGCATTGATCAAAAACGTCGTGATCGGCGACCCTCATCAGGGCGGTGACTACAAGGGCACCATCTCGACCCCGCAATCTTTCAATATCCCCGGCATTCCAGTGCCGTATCTGGACAATGGTGCCCCCGGAGGCATTGCCAAGACCGATGTGACCTATACCGTCTGGCAGTCCACTGCGCTGAGCCCGGGAAAGCTCTGGTACCAAATCGTCTTCGTTCTGCTGGACCGTAACCTGAACCAGATCGGCCCGAACAACACATGGGACCCCTACATCACCGTCAATAATCAATAACTGAAATGCACACAGCCCCGGTCGGTTCCCTTCGTCGTTGACGAGGGCGCCGGCCGGGGCTGTGTGCAGGTTCTACTGCATTTCCTTCCTAAGCCGCTTTTTCAAACTCCATCAATGCCGCCAGCACCAACGGGTGCAGGACAGCGTCGGGATGTTTCGTTTGCCAGGCCATCAAGTCGCGATACATGGTCGGTGTCCAGAAGCTCTTGATGTGCTGGTACACGCCCCGCACCGCCACCGCGTGATCCGGCTCGCTGGCGAAATACTGGGCGATCTGGTTGGCCATCTTGATCAGGCTGTCAGAGCTCATCGACGCACCTCGGCTTTCTCGGCATGGCGACGTTCCCTGAGCAAACGTCCCTGTTCATCACTGAAGGCCTGGTAGCGCTTCTGCCATTCCGAAGGCTGGCTGACCCGCACGATCTCGACCGCCGTGACCTTGTATTCCGGGCAGTTGGTGGCCCAGTCGGAGTTGTCGGTGGTGATCACGTTGGCGCCCGATTCCGGGAAGTGGAACGTGGTGTAGACCACCCCCGGTGCCACCCGCTCGGTCACCTTCGCGCGCAGCACCGTCTGCCCGGCACGGCTGCCGATACCCACCCAATCTTCGTCGACGATCCCGCGGTTCTCGGCGTCGGTTGGGTGAATCTCCAACCGGTCCTCCTCGTGCCAGGCCACGTTGTCGGTACGCCGGGTCTGGGCGCCGACGTTGTACTGGCTGAGGATGCGTCCGGTGGTCAGCAACAGTGGATAGCGGCCGTTGACCTTTTCCTCGGTGGGCACGTAGCCGGTGAGCATGAAACGGCCCTTGCCGCGCACGAACTGATCGATGTGCATGGTTGGCGTACCGTCCGGCGCGGCATCGTTGCAGGGCCATTGCAGGCTGCCGTGACGATCCAGTTCGGCGTAGCTGACACGGGTGAAAGTCGGCGTCAGGCGGGCGATTTCATCCATGATTTCCGAAGGATGGTTGTAGTGCATCTTGTAGCCCAGGGCGTCGGCCAGGGCGATGGTGGCCTCCCAGTCGGCCTTGCCGGCCAACGGGTCCATCACCTTGCGAACGCGGGAGATGCGGCGTTCGGCGTTGGTGAAGGTGCCGTCCTTCTCCAGGAACGAGCTGCCCGGCAGGAACACGTGGGCGAACTTGGCCGTCTCGTTGAGGAAGATGTCCTGGACAATCACGCATTCCAAAGCGGACAGTGCGGCCGTCACATGCTGGGTGTTGGGGTCGCTCTGGGCGATGTCCTCGCCTTGGCAGTAAAGCGCCTTGAAGGTGCCGTCCAGGGCCGCCTCGAACATGTTGGGGATGCGCAGGCCCGGGTCGGGTTGCAGGGTGACGTTCCACGCCTGCTCGAACTCGGCGCGTACCGCTTCGTTGGAAATATGCCGATAGCCCGGCAGCTCGTGGGGGAACGAGCCCATGTCGCAGGAGCCCTGGACGTTGTTCTGGCCACGCAGCGGGTTCACCCCGACGCCTTCGCGACCGATGTTGCCGGTGGCCATGGCCAGGTTGGCGATGCCCATGACCGAGGTGCTGCCCTGGCTGTGCTCGGTGACGCCGAGGCCATAGTAGATGGCCGCGTTGCCGCCGGTGGCGTAGAGCCGTGCCGCGGCGCGGATCTGCTCTGCAGGCACGCCACACACCGGGCCCAGCACCTCAGGGGAGTTTTCCGGCAGGCTGACGAAATCACGCCAGCGAGCGAAGTCCACCGCCTCGCAGCGTGCCTCGACAAAAGGCTGGTCAATCAAGCCTTCGGTGGCAATCACATGGCCCAACGCGTTGAGCATTGCCACGTTGGTGCCCGGACGCAATTGCAAGTGCAGCTCGGCGCGGGCGTGAGGCGAATCCACCAGGTCGATGCGCCGTGGGTCGATGACGATCAGCCGTGCGCCCTGGCGCAGGCGGCGCTTGAGCTGGGAGCCGAATACCGGGTGCGCGTCAGTCGGGTTGGCGCCCATCACCAGGATGACGTCAGCTTTCATCACCGAGTCGAAGTTCTGGGTGCCGGCGGACTCGCCCAAGGTCTGCTTGAGGCCGTAACCGGTAGGCGAATGGCAGACACGCGCGCAAGTGTCGACGTTGTTGTTGCCGAACGCGGTGCGCACCAGTTTCTGCACCAGGTAGGTTTCTTCGTTGGTGCAGCGGCTGGAGGTGATGCCGCCGATGGAGTCGCGCCCGTACTTGAGCTGGATCCGGCGCAATTCGCTGGCGGCGTAGGTAACCGCCTCGTCCCAACTGACTTCTTGCCACGGGTCGTCGATGTGCTTGCGGATCATCGGCTTGGTGATGCGGTCCGGGTGCGTGGCGTAGCCCCAGGCGAAGCGCCCCTTGACGCAGGAGTGGCCGTGGTTGGCCTGGCCGTTCTTGTCCGGGACCATGCGCACCAGTTGTTCGCCTTTCATCTCGGCGCGGAACGAGCAACCCACGCCGCAGTAGGCGCAAGTGGTGATGACGCTGCGCTCCGGCTGGCCGATCTCGACGACGCTCTTGTCGATCAGGGTCGCCGTCGGGCATGCCTGTACGCAGGCGCCGCAGGAAACGCATTCGGAATCGAGGAAGTTGTCACCGCCGGCCGCTTCCACCCGGGAATCGAAGCCACGTCCGGTGATCGTCAGGGCGAAGGTGCCCTGGATTTCCTCGCAGGCACGCACGCAGCGGTTGCAGACGATGCACTTGCTCGGGTCGTAGTCGAAATACGGGTTGGAAACGTCCTTGGCCTCGGCCAGGTGGTTGGCACCTTCGTAGCCGTAGCGCACCTCGCGCAGGCCCACCTGCCCCGCCACGGTCTGCAATTCGCAGTTGCCGTTGGCCGGGCATGTCAGGCAGTCCAGCGGGTGGTCGGAAATGTACAGCTCCATCACGTTGCGCCGCAGCGTGGCGAGCTTGGAGGTTTGCGTGCGAACCACCATGCCTTCGGTTACCGGCGTGGTGCAGGACGCGGGATAACCGCGCATGCCATCGATCTCCACCAGGCACATGCGGCAGGAGCCGAAGGCTTCCAGGCTGTCGGTGGCGCAGAGTTTGGGAATAGTGGTGCCGAGCAAGGCCGCGGCACGCATGACCGAGGTGCCGGAGGCGACGCTGATTTCACGCCCGTCGATGGTCAGGCTGACCTGCACGTCGCTTTCACGCGCCGGGGTGCCCAGGTCGATATCGCTGCTGGGATCGAAGATGTTGATCATTGGTCGGCCTCCGTGGTCGCCAGACCGAAGTCGGCGGGGAAATACTTGAGGGCACTGGCGACAGGGTAGGACGTCATCCCACCGAGGGCACAGAGCGAACCGTATTGCAGGGTGTCGCACAGATCCTGCAACAGCAGGGCCTGCTCCTGGCGAGCACCGGCTTCGGTGCTGGCGATCAAGCGATCCACCACTTCCACCCCACGGGTGGAGCCGATCCGGCACGGCGTGCACTTGCCGCAGGATTCCTCGGCGCAGAACTGCAAGGCGAACCGGGCCATCTGGGCCATGTCAAGGCTGTCGTCGGCGACCACCACGCCACCGTGGCCGAGCATCGCGCCCATGGCGGCGAACGCCTCGTAGTCCAGCGGCGTATCGAATTGCGCAGGCGGCACCCAGGCGCCCAACGGCCCGCCCACTTGCGCGGCCTTCAGGGGCCGACCGCTGGCGGTACCGCCACCATAGCTTTCCACCAGTTCACGCAGGCTCAGGCCAAAGGCGCGCTCCACCAGGCCGCCGTGACGGACGTTACCGGCCAGTTGGAACGGCATCGTGCCCAGGGAACGGCCCATGCCGAAGTCGCGATAGAACTGCGCGCCCTTCTCCATGATCACCGGCACCGAGGCCAGGGTCACCACGTTGTGCACCAGCGTCGGCAGCCCGAACAGGCCTTGAATCGCCGGCAGTGGCGGTTTGGCGCGAACCGTGCCGCGCTTGCCCTCGAGGGATTCCAGCAGTGCGGTTTCTTCGCCACAGATATAGGCGCCGGCCCCGACACGAACCTCAATGTCGAAGGCGCAGCCGCTACCGCTCACGTTCGCCCCCAGATAGCCGGCGTCGCGAGCGATGCGCAGCGCTTCGTTCAGCGTACTGATGGCGGCCGGGTATTCCGAACGCACGTAGATGTAGCCCATCGTCGCGCCTACGGCGATGCCAGCGATGATCATGCCTTCGATCAGCAGGAAGGGGTCGCCCTCCATCAACATGCGGTCGGCGAAGGTGCCGGAGTCGCCTTCATCGGCGTTACACACCACATACTTCTGCGCACCCACGGCATCGCGCACCGTGCGCCACTTGATGCCCGCCGGGAACGCCGCACCGCCCCGACCGCGCAGGCCGGAATCCAGCACGCTGGCGACCACGTCTGCGCCATCCATCTGGATGGACCGGGCCAGGCCCTGGAAGCCGCCCTGCGCACGGTAGTCGTCCAGGGACAGCGGTTGCGTGATGCCGGCGCGCGCGAACAGCAGGCGCTGCTGGCTCTTGAGATAGGGAATCTCCTCCACCGGGCCCAGGGCCAGCGGATGGCTGCCGGGATCGCCTGCCAGCGCATCCAGCAGGCCCGGCACATCGGCCGGTGTGACAGGGCCAAAGCCCAACCGGACGCCGGCGCTTTCAAGCTCCACCAGCGGTTCCAGCCAATAGAGGCCACGGGAACTGGTGCGCAACACCGTCAACGGCAGCTGTCGGCGCTCAGCCTCACGGGCCAACGCATCGGCCACCTTGTCCGCGCCCACGGCACGGGCTACCGAATCGCGGGGGATACAGAGCGTCAGCATGCGCCCTCCTCCATGCAATCATTGACCAACTGACGTAGACGCTCAGGCGTGATCCGCGCATGCAACTCCCCATCCAGCTCCAGGGCCGGCGAGCAGACGCAGGCACCCAGGCAATAGACCGGCCGCAGGCTGATGCTGCCATCGGCGCTGGTACCGTGATCGTCCAGCGCCAATTGCTCGCGCAACTGCGCAGCCAGGGTCTCGGCGCCCATGCTCTTGCAGGACTCGGCCCGGCACAGGCGCAGGGTATGGCGCGCCGGCGGCGTGGTGCGGAAATCGTGGTAGAAGCTGATGACCCCGCGCACTTCAGCCTGGCTGAGGTTGAGGGCGTGGGCGATCTCCGGGACGGCGCTGTCGGGGACATACCCGCAGCCTGCCTGGATGGCATGGAGAATAGGCAGCAGGGCACCAGGGGTGTCCTTTTCGCGCGCAAGCACGCTGTGGATCAAAGGCAGGTGAAGCGTCTCATCGGGCATAAACGTACCTCGGCATCTCGAACGACACCGCCGCATAGCGGCAGCCGTCCGGAGTCTTGGCTAGGGCGTGCGGCCCACGTCACGGTCGCGTGGCACATCCGATCGCCATTCTCGCTCTCCGGCCAGGTGTCTTTGGCGCACCTGGTCCGGGGCATCCTCACAGCTTGCCACTACCGGGGGTTGGCGATTGCACATGGACGACGAAACGTGTTCTGAAAGCGACTACTTTCCTAGATGGTTTTGCGCAATGCATTGGCAACCAGTGTAAATGCAGGCGAAGGCTGTCGTCGGCTGGGGTAGTACAGATAGTAGCCTGAAAACGGCGGACACCAATCTTCCAGCACGCGCGCCAGTCGGCCTTCTTGCAGGTACGGTTCAAACTCTTCTTCTGGCAGGTACGCAACGCCCAGCCCGGCCACTGCCGCCTGCACGATATGCGTCGACGTGTTGAAAATCAGCTGGCCGTCAACTCGCACGTTCACCTGTTTGCCTCGCCGCTCGAAATCCCAGACATAGAGCCCGCCCGATGTCTGCATGCGCTGGTTGATACAGCGATGGGTCATCAGGTCGCGCGGACTCCTGGGAATGGCGTGGGTAGCGAAATACGCTTGCGAAGCGACGGCAGCCATCCGCAATGGAGGGCCTATCGGAACGGCAACCATATCTTTGTCGATGGTATCGCCCAGGCGCACGCCGGCATCAAACCGATCCGCCACGATGTCTCGAAAGCCGTAACACACGTCAAATTCAACGTTTATGTCCGGGTAGTCGTGCAGCAACCCGGTAAGTTTGGGGAGCAAGGTCGTGCGCAGGACATGATCACCGCAGGTGATGCGCACGGTGCCCGCGGGCTTGTCGCGCATCTCCGTCAGCATATCCAGCTCCGCTTCTATTTCATCGAAGCGATTGCCTATCGCTTGCAGCAGCCGCTCGCCAGCGATAGTCGGCGAAACGCTGCGAGTGGTCCGCGTCAATAACCGGATCTGCAAGCGTGCTTCCAGGCCATTGATGGCCTGGCTCAGTGCAGATTGTGTGACACCCAATGCCCCGGCAGCGCGCGTGAAGCTACCTTCGCGCGCGACCGTGACGAAAGACAGCAGGTCATTGAGATTTCTTTTGATCATGGTGAAACACATCTAAGCCAATTGATTAGCCTTGCTTATAGCCTTGTTAAGCATTCATTAGCTAGTCGCATAACTGCACGTCGGTCACCATGTTCCCCATGAACAGGAACGAAAGCAGAACTGCGATGAGGGCGACCTGGCTTGGCTTGCTGGCTTCGATACTCGTGCTGGGCAGCTACTCGACAATGAATGATGCCGCGTCGGCATCTTCGCTAACGGAGCACACGGGCATGTGGATGACCGTCGGGGAACAACGCTTCGCCATCACCCTGTCCGACAACTCAGCTGCCCGCGCGCTTGTCGCGTTATTGCCACTGACGTTGGACATGAATGATCTCAACCGCAATGAAAAGTACGCCACCCTCCCCCGAGCACTACCTACCCAGGCGAGCAAGCCGGGAACGATCCACAACGGCGATCTGATGCTGTATGGCCCGGACACCCTGGTCGTCTTTTACACGAACTTCAACTCTACCTATGCCTACACCCGTCTGGGGCAAGTGGATGACACCGCGAAACTGGCTCAAGCGCTGGGTCGGCGGGGTGTGCAAGTGACGTTTTCCAAAAACTGATTACTCCGCATCGACAGGATTCCCAATGAAAAAGATCATCGTTTTATTAACCCTTCTTATCAGTTCGCTCTCAGCAATAGGAGCCGATATGTCCAACGGCGCAGATAACTTCTATACCAGCGACGACGTGACCGTACAAAAGGTCAACTTCAAGAACCAGTATCAAATGAACGTAGCCGGCAACCTGTTCATTCCGAAGAAACTCAATGGCAAGGCCAGAAATCCGGCGATTGTCGTAGGCCACCCGATGGGCGCGGTCAAGGAGCAGAGCGCCAACCTCTATGCCACGAAAATGGCGGAAAGAGGCTTCGTCACCCTCTCCCTGGACTTGTCATTCTGGGGCGAAAGCGAGGGGCGGCCACGCAATGCCGTCTCGCCGGATATCTATGCCGAGGACTTCAGCGCCGCAGTGGACTTTCTCAGCGCCCAGCCTTTCGTCGATAAAGAGCGGATTGGCGCCATCGGCATCTGTGGCAGTGGCAGCTTCGTGATCAGCGCAGCCAAGATCGACCCGCGCATGAAAGCCATCGCAACGGTAAGCATGTATGACATGGGTGGCGTCAATCGCAACGGATTGAAGCACTCCCAAACGCTTGAACAGCGCCGGGCTATCATCGCGCAGGCCACACAGCAGCGTAATGTGGAGTTCGCCGGCGGTGAAACGCTTTACACCAGCGGTACGGTGCATCAGTTGGATGAAAACACCCATCCTATCCAACGTGAGTTCTATGACTTCTACCGCACCCCACGCGGTGAGTTCACGCCATCGAGCTCGTCCAAAGACCTGACCACGCACCCGACGCTGACAAGCAACGTCAAGTTCATGAATTTCTACCCGCTCAATGACATCGAGACCATTTCGCCTCATCCGATGTTATTCATTGCTGGCGCCGATGCGCACTCCAGGGAGTTCAGCGAGGAGGCTTACAAGCTCGCCGGTCAACCCAAGGAACTGGTCATCATTCCTGGGGCAGGCCATGTCGACCTTTATGATCGGGTCGACCTCATTCCGTTCGATAAGCTGACGAGCTTCTTCCAGAGCAATCTGAAGTAATATCAGGCCCAGTCGAGTGACCTATCGACCTACCCCCGCTTAAGCGTCCTGAATACCTGCGGCTCCCAAACTCGCATCGCCAGCAACAGCGCAGTCCCACGTTTTTCGGACAGCGGTGCGCTCAACGATTCGTTGTGAAGCGCCGCCAGTTTGCTGCGTAACTTGTGGATTTCGACTTGCAACTGGGCGTAAGCGGGTTTGGTCAGCATGCCATGGGCAAAGTGCAGGGTTTCATCGGGGACGTCGAATCGGCTCGCCATGAAATCCGGCAGCCCCAGTCGCAGGAAGAACCCTCGGATAGGGCCGTCCGGCAGCCAATCGAAATCCCGCGCAACCAGCAACCTGATGCGATTCCCCGCCCTCAGGTCTGCCAGGCCCATCCGCTCCAACACCAACAAATTTTTGATGCACTCGGCTTTTGACACGCAGTAGTCAGATACGATGTCTTCCAGTGACCATTGACTCAGCGCACACGCGACGAACTCGTGGACGAACCATGTGGATGTGGTAGTCGACGACCCTGGCGATGAGCCGTTGACTGCAGAAAGTACGTTTCCGCTTTCGCGAACCACCTCGCTCACCCGGCCAGTTCTGCTCTCGTTTCGTGCGCGAGGTCATCCATGAAGCGACGAACATCCAGCTCGGCAAAGTGGAGACATTCGCGAGCTTGCTGCAAGATAACGCCGATCCGAATCTCGCCTTCTGGCGGTTGTGGTACTTCGGCCGAATTCCGTGGCAACGTCGTACTGTCACTCCGGCCAGCCTGCTTCGAAGTCCGCACGTACGCGTGGTCTTCGATTCCCAATTGAGTGGCACTGCATGATCAACGACGCGCGAGCGCCCACCCTTTCAGGATTGTCGCCCTGTCTCACCCGACGCAGCCTGCTTCAGGCTGGCATGACCGGGATTGCCTTCGGTGTACTGTCCCCCTGGTCGGCATGGGCGGCACCTTCGGGCGTGCTGGTTAACGACGTGACATTGCTCAACCCGGTCTGGGTGAGCCGTCTGTTTGCTCCACGTACCACCTATGAGATATGCCAGGCGTTGGCCCTGTGGACGGGCCCGGTGAGCATCGGTGGTGGCCGCTATAGCATGGGCGGACAGATTGCCACCGAGGACAGCCTGCACCTCGATATGCGTCAGTTCAATCAGGTCATCCGCTATTCGCCTGAAAACAAGGTCATACGCGTGCAGTCAGGGATACGCTGGCGCGACCTGCAGACCGTCATCGACCCGGACGACCTTTCGGTAAAGATCATGCAGAGCTATGCCAACTTCACGGTCGGCGGGGCGCTGTCAGTCAATGCTCATGGGCGTTACGTCGGTGCCGGGCCGATGAGCAACTCGGTACGCGCCCTGCAACTGGTGCTCGCCGACGGCTCTGTAGTGGAAGCCTCTCGCTCCGAAAATACCGATCTGTTTCACGCCGCCATCGGTAGCTATGGCGCGTTGGGGGTCATCACAGAGATCGAACTGGACCTGGCACCCAACGTCACGATGGCGCGCCAAGTACATCCTATGCCGGTTGCCGATTACCCCAAGTTCTTCAATGACCAGATCCGCGGAAACGACCAGGCAATCCTGCACAACGCCGATCTGGCGCCGCCCCACTTTGACCAAGCCACCGCCATCACCTGGTGCACCACGGAAAAAGAGCTGACCGTCGAAGATCGGCTGGTCGCACCGGGGCAATCGTACGCCCTGGATCAAACCATCATGTGGGGCGTGGCCAGACTCCCCGGTGGCTCGCTGATTCGCAAGGATGTCATCGACCCATTGCGCTACCTCAGCCACCCAGTGGTACGCCGCAATTACGAGGCCAGCAGGGACGTCGCCTCGCTCGGGCCGATCGCTACCCACAACAGTACCTACGCGCTGCAGGAATATTTCGTACCGGTAGCCCACTTCAACGCGTTTGCAATACAAATGGCCAATCTACTGAAGGCCCATGACGTCGATGCCATCAACATCTCCATCCGACACTCGCCGCCCGCCCCTCATACGTGCCTGTCCTGGGCACGGGAGGAAGTCTTTTCATTCGTACTTTATTACTGGCAACACGTCGGCGTGGCCGACCGCGAGAAGGTCGGCGTATGGACACGCGAGCTGATCGATATTGCCTTGGCGTTCGGGGGCACTTACTACCTGCCCTATCAATTGCATGCGACGCGACAGCAATTCTCGCGTGCCTACCCTGGTGCACAACGGTTGTTCGCACTCAAGGCACGGTTCGATCCAGACAAACGATTCCGGAACAAACTTTGGGATAAGTACTACGTGGGGTAGCGTCCGACCGAATGCCGGTTGCTACCAGGCAGAACTCGTCCATCAAGAGCGGTTTCGCCCCGGCAGCATCCGGGCCAGGGTATTGTCACCCACCCAGTAATGATGGATCAGCCCCGCCGCCGCATGCAGGCCGATGAGCCAGTAGCCGCTGCTGCCGAGCAATTCGTGCCAATACTTGAGCTGTTTGGCCAAGTCAGGATCCACGGCCACGGGGGCCGGCAAGAAGAACCCGAAATACGGCACGGGCTTACCTCCGGCGGCCAGCATCAACCAGGCCAGCACCGGTGTCGCGATCATCAGGCCATACAGGGCCGCATGCATTAAGTGGGAAACACCCGTCTGCCAGGCCGGCGGCGCGGGTGTGACTGGCGGGCGCGGTGTCAAGCGCCCGAACAGACGGACCCAAACCAGTGCAAAAATGCTCAGCCCGAAGAGCCCGTGCAACCCCAGGAACAGGCTTCGCCCGGTGCTGCCACGGGGTAACAGACCCTTGATTTCAATGCAGGCATACACACCAACGAACAGCGCCAGCATCAACCAGTGCAGGGTGATCGACAGTTTTCCATAACGGTTTACGGCAATATCGCGGGTCATAACGCGCCTCGTGAAAGTCTGACGGGCTGCCGACTCATTCGGCAGCCACGATCCGATCGCTGGGAAGCGATGCTGCCAACCTGCAGGTAAAGTCTTAAGGCAGTCTGAAGACCGACATTTCAAGACGTTTTTTTTACCTTTAGACGCTGCTACCCAGTGCGAACCGCGATCACCTCCAGAGGCTCATGGGAAGCATTCGCCAGCCTCGCCCCAACTTTGCGCGCACTCACACGTCACGAACAACCAAAGCATCGCTATGCTCTCTACGAATAGATGCGTCCGGGAAGCGACCATCTGCTGCTTAATATCAAGGAGGATTCTATGATGCGGGAAGCAACCACCGGACTCGAAAAACAGATAGAGATCGCTACAAAACTACTCTCCCTGTCGGCAAGAATCGGATTGCTGATTGGCGGCACGTGCATCGTCAGTTATTTATTGAGCAACGGTCATTACCCACAAGGCGTATCCGTTGGAGACAGTTTGTTATTTCTAGTCACTGCATTTTGCTTCGGGCTGGTGTGTGTTTACTTTTCAGTCTCCGTCACGGCTGTAGGGGTATTACTTTCGCCGTTCTTCATACCCGTGCTTAGAAGCTTCGTCTGGCTGCATGGAAAAATCACCGGTAAAAAACCCATACTGGAATTCAAACGACCAAAAATAACCTTCCTCTCGGTGTTTTTTGGAATATGCGGCGCGGTGACCATTTATTTCCTTACCCATAAAAGCCCCTTGGAACACATTCAGCTCATCCTTCTGCCCATTTTTCAGTACATCGTTTACTCCGCCTATCTGGAGCAGAACAAAAAAATAAAAGCAGCGCAGCCATCGGCACCTGAAGTCGTCGATTCCGAGCATCCTGACCAGGATCCTCACGCCGAAATGAAACCCTTGAAGAGAACCAGGGCAGTGATCGTTGGGGTAATCCTCCTGACGCCCCTTCTCATGGGGGGCGTGACTTCGGACTTGCTGCAAGCAGCCATGAGCTTCGCGCAAATACGTATAGAAAGAGCAACGATTCTGGTGAAACCGCCTTACGCCAATCTATTGCCAGCCCCCAAGGATTCACCGCTGGAAGATTACAAAAAATTTGAAGATGCGACGGTGATTTTCCGAGGCGTAGGCAATTCAACGCTGATTGAAATGCACGCCGAGGAAACGGCGATTCGGTTGGAGATCCCGAATGACTCGATCATTATCGAACGCCGTGTGAAGCCCAATGCAAAAATGAGGAAAAATCCTGAGAAAACGGAAAACTGATACCATCCGGAAAATTGACATGCCGAGCAGAACAACATGAATCGCCGCAAGAAAATAAACCAGTTATTGAAGGCTAACGCCAAAAAAGCCAGTGCCAAGCTGGCACCCAAAAACAAGACTCAATACATCAGCAAAGCCGACCGACTGAAGCTGGCGGCTGAAGCCAGCGACGCCCCCATCACGCCGCCGGAAAGCTGAGCCACGTCGCTGAAGGTCCGTCCTCAGGCCGTTTTGCACGTTAGCCAGGCGCTCCAGAAAAGACTGCTGAAGAACCGGGTAGCACTGCCGAATCCTGCATCACTCAACAGTTTTTGAACCGCAGCCTCGGAATGTGGAGGGTCGGCGCCTTGAAGAATCTTGCCAAGCTTGACCGTCACTTCTTCCGGGCTGGCGCCATGCTGTCGCCACCGTTGCCCCCAGGCCGCGAGGAGTAGCGGCTGGCTGGCATACGCATATTGGTTCCCGGCGACAATCAGCGGCGCTCCCGGCTTTAGATGTGCCTGGATGGACCGTAATATTTTCAACTTGGCTTCATCCCCATCGAGATGATGGAGTACACCGATCAAGGTGGCAGCATCGTACGACCCGTTGGCTACCAGGTCTTCAACATGCCCAAGATGCAGGGCGGTTCTTCCGAGCAAGTTGTTTGCGGCTAATTGCTGCTTCGCCGCCTCCAGCATTGGCCCGGACGGATCGACGGCAGTGAAGCGCCAACCCGGCTCCAGCTTGGCCATTGCAATGATCTCTTGCGCCGTACCGCCAGCGCCCACCACCAGTATTTTCGCCGAGCCCACGTTCCCAAGGGTCGCCGCCAGCATGCACGCCGCCAGGTCCTGACAGGCGTCGTATCCAGCGAGCGCGATGCGGCTCTGTCGGCCGTACTCGTGGGCCCGTGAAGTATCAAATTTTTCCGCTGAATTAAACGAGGATGATTTCAAAGCGCAGTTCTCCGTGTCCTGAAATCAAGCTACGCCTCGCTTGGAGATAATAAAAATTCATTAATTTTATGCGCAGCATTCCCGCAAGGAATATCGGTTTCCATCGGCAACGTTTTGCGCGGTCAGCCAATTGCGACTTGCGATAAACATATGGAAATACGAATATGCTTTTTCCCTATGTTCTGGACCGGATTGGAGCTGTGTAATGACTGAGTTCTCCAGCGAAACCCCGCATGACTTCCCAAATCTTGACCTGTCACTCTTCGACGTACCAACAGCGGAAAAACTCGCAAAGAGCGCAGAACCAGAGCATAAACCGCGCATACTTTTGCTGTACGGATCAACCCGCGAGCGCTCTTTCAGTCAGCTGCTGACCCGCGAAGCGGCGCGCCTGTTGGAGCTCATGGGCGCCGAAACCGCTATCTTCGACCCGTCCGGGTTGCCACTGCCGGACGATGCGCCCGTCGATCACCCCAAGGTGCAGGAACTGCGCGACTTGGTGATGTGGTCGGAGGGCCAGGTCTGGTGCTCGCCGGAACGCCACGGCTCGATGTCGGCGGTGTTCAAGGCGCAGATCGACTGGATCCCGCTTGCGCTGGGCGCAGTTCGTCCTTCCCAAGGCAAGACATTGGCGGTGATGCAGGTATGCGGCGGGTCGCAATCCTTCAACACGGTGAACCAACTCCGCGTGCTCGGTCGCTGGATGCGCATGGTCACGATCCCCAATCAATCCTCCGTCCCCAAAGCCTTCCTTGAGTTCGACGAAGCCGGGCGCATGAAGCCATCGTCCTATTACGACCGGGTCGTCGATGTCATGGAGGAACTGATGAAGTTCACCTTGCTGGTACGCGGCAGAGAAACCTATTTGGTCGACCGCTACTCCGAGCGCAAGGAAAGCGCCGAAGCGCTCTCCAAACGCGTTAACCAGAGGTCTATCTAGGCGCGGCGATAGTGATAGGTTCTTCAGTGTGATGTAGGCATTTAACGGACGTAAGCTGCTTTCACGTCGGCCTCGTCCTGTAGGGCAGCTAAGGCCAATGAGGCAATCCAGACCACCGAAACCCCGTAATTGAGTCGCTGGTACAGGCCGAACAAATGACCGTCGGCAAATGCCATCCCCATCAGCATAACCGTCACGATGGCCAGGACTACGCAGATCGCCGAGAACATGGCGAACCTGGAAGATGAAAGCAGCGACTTGCCAAGGAAYGTCCACAGTGCTCCCGCCAGAGTGAGCGAAATGAACATCACCAGCCCCGCAAGATTGTGACTCTGCTGCGAGACCGACGGTTGAGCCGGCGCACAGCCTTGGTCGCAGGAAAAATAGCCGGCCGTAAAGCTTGCCAAGCCATGGATGAGAATCAATGCCGCGCTAAGCAAGGCCATCGGCGATGCCTTGAACCGTCTCGCCACACCTGTTGCGAAAAGCACGAACATCACACCCAGCGGAAAATTGTTCACCCAAGCAGAGAAGCTGTGGGTTGGCGCGCCAATGGCGCCTAGTTGGCTCATGGCTTGATCCAGATGGCTGTAGCCTGGATAGGCCCGCGCAGTCAGTGTGACACCCAAAAACAGCCAGAATGGGATCAGTATTCCGCAGCCTAGCAAAGCACGATCAATGGTTTTCATGTTGTGACACTCCGTGTCGTTCTGATGTCCGTTTGTGGATGACGCGAAATCTGGCATTGTTTCAAGCGTCCACCTGCTCAGTCCAGCAAAGGGCGCAGGAAACTACGCTCATAACTCAGAATGAATCGTTGTTCCGTCGCCTGGGTCACCAATTCAACGCACGCTGGATCCTGCTCGGCTTTCCTTCGATAGTTTTCGTAGTCGGCCAGGCTGGAAAAGCTGAACAGGCAGTAGGCGATGTTGTTGGCGCCTTCGGCGGGAAGAAAGTAGCCATGATGGACGCCCCCATTCGGGTCACCACTTCAATCCATTGGCGCGAGTAGCTCTCGAAAGCCGGGATCTGGTAGGGGTCAATGACGTACCTGACATGGCAAGTAATCACGGGCTCAATCCTTTGAAAACTGGAAAAAACGGATTCTACACAGGATACGAGGCATGTCGTCGATGATTGCCATTAGCCGAACAACTTCGCTGCTCTCTCCATCTCATCACCCAGGATCGAAACACCATGGATGAACGCCAAGCAACCATCAAGAACAAGATCCACGCCATCGTGACGAGTAGCGAATCCGACGAGATTACCTATCGGTCAGAGTGGCTCGGTTACCTGCCCTTCCCGGTTTCTCAATGGATTGAATATCAGGGTGAAAGCTTTTCCAGCGACTTCCCCTTTGATTGGTCCCTTGAGGACTTGGTGAGTCTTGAGCGCACAGGGTTCTTGGAAATACTGGAAGCTTATGAAAACCCGGAAGACAGTTTTGATCGGGATATCAGGTATCGCGTTCATGTTGGGTGTGCGCCTCGATAGCTTCTGAACGAAGAGGCGTCATCGCTGGGTAGCGTTATCCCGCTGAACGAAGCGAGCAACGTAACAGTCGGAGCAACAAGACCCTCGGCAAAGAAATCTGGTTCATGCCCCTACGATCCGCTGCCCTCGCTACGTTGCTCTCTTTGGCTGCCAGCACGGCAGCCGCTGTGCCTGAACCGCTGCGCCTGGAAAGCCTGAAACGCTGTGGCGACCTGCTACAAAGCCAGAGCCAGGACTGGTGCCTGACCGTACGCGGACTGGGCGAAACAACGCCGCCACTGAAACTGGGCGCAAAGGTGATACCCGCGGACGCGATCCAGCGCAAAGGGGAGAACCTGCGCTTGCGCCTGGACAGCGCCGACTACCAGAGCGGCCCGCTCTGGCTGCAGGACGGCCCACGCGCCAGCAATGCCGCTTGGCTGACCTTGCGCAACAGTCACGTACTGGCCGCCAGAGCGGACGAAGTAGCGAAGAACATGGATGGCCTGACCACCTACGTCGACCTGGTCAGCGTGCTGATCGAGGAAGACCGTGACGGCCGTCAGGAAGCCGAGCGCCTGGCCCGCAAGTACGGGGCAACGGTGGTCGGCAGCATCGCGCCACTGAACCTGTACCAACTTCGCCTGCCGGCCAAGGACTTGGTGCAGCGTGACGCCCTGGTGCTGCGCCTGGGCAGCGAGACCAGCGTGGACGCCGTGGTCATCGAAGAGTCCTCGGCCGAAGAGACCGAGCAAGCCGCAGCCCATCCTGAAGAACCGAAGAAGCCAGCCCTGGACTCCGATGAGTGGGCCGCGAATCGCTTTCTCGACGCGGTGAATTATTACCAACGACGCATCCCCGGACGACAGCCGCCCATCCAGCCGCAACCGGTGCGCATCGGCCTGATCGAGCGCGATGTGGATTTCGACACGACGGACTTCGCAGACTACCTCGGCGCCTGCTCACCACCGCGCACCTGCGTCTACGCCCGCGATGCAGACAAGCCGGACAACCACGGCACAACCGTCGCCGGCATTCTCGCCGCGCACTGGGACGACAGCGGCAACACCGGCTTTCTCCGCGGGCTGGACAAGACCAGCGGCGGCTTCGAGGTCATCGTCGAACGTAATTCCGATGCCGGGATCACCGCCAACATCGCCGCCTCCGTCAACCTCGTGGAGGACGGTGTACGCGTGCTCAACTGGAGCTGGGGCATCCACCGCGTCGGCGCCAAAGACGTCAAAGGCGATGACGTCGACTCGCTGCTGCGCTCGGGCATCGCCATGGGCGGGTACGAGGAGTTGCTGGAGGAGTTCTTCCTCTGGCTGCGCAAGGAACATCCCGACGTCATCGTGGTGAACTCCGCCGGCAATGGCGCCTCGTTCTCGGGCAGCGACGAATACCGCCTGCCCTCCTCCTTCATCACCGAGCAATTGCTGGTGGTCGGTGGGCACCAGCGCAGCGAGCATACCGGTGCCGCCGTCGACGACCCGGCCTATGCGGTCAAGCGCAGCTCCTCGAACATCGATATGCGCGTCGACATCACTGCCGCCGCTTGCGCCCATGCCTCGACGACCAACGCCGGCCAGCAAGGCGCAGTGCATTGCGGCACGTCCTACGCCACGCCCATGGTCGCGGGACTGCTGGCGGCGATGCTGTCCATCAACCCGCAACTGCAACCCGAGCAACTGCGCATGCTGCTACGCCGCAGCGCCATGACCATCGGCGACAACCACGACTTCGAACAGATGGACGGCGAAGACCTCACCGCGCCCATCCTGCCGTCGGAACGCCGCTTCCAACTCAACGACAAAGACGTCGGCCGCTCGGCGCGACTGGACATGCAAAAGGCCCTGGACCTGGCCGCACAAAGCCGCGACCGCGTGCGTTGAAAGTCAAGGTCACGTCTAACTCAAGACAATGTCTGCCTTGCGCGGGCAAAACCACCCATGCATCAGCCCCGCCTGGAAGAACTGTACCGGAGCCTCGAACCCAGCGGTCTCGATGAGACCGGCGACCTGCTGTGTCGGCAGGATAGCCACGTCGCGGGCGTAGGCAGCACGAGCCCTGACCAGCATCTCCGGCTGTACGCCTGCAGAGGACATCAGCGTCATCCAGTTGCGCAGTAGCGCCTCGTAGGCAGGTGATTCGATGTCAGCGGCGAGGTCGGCGTTTGCCAGTATTGCGCCCGACTTAAGCCGGCGGGCGATCTCGTGGAAGAAAGTTATACGGGCCTGTGGCTCGAGCAAAAACTGAGACACCAGAAAACAGGTGGCACCGTCGTGGTCAGGCTCAGCAGGTAGCACGTCAAGGTAACCCTGATGAAAGCTGCAACGCGAAAGGAAGCCTTCTTGTACCGCTTTCTGCCGACAGATATCGAGCATGGCGTCCGAGGGGTCAACGGCGGTGAAATGCCAGCCGGGGTTCTGCTTGGCCAGATGGACCAGTTCCGCACCAGTGCCTACGCCGACGCAGAGTATCCGGGCATTTTCCGGTAAGTCAGCGAACACGGCGTCGAGCAGGGTGTACAGGGCATCACGAATGGGCGCCATTCCCGCCCATTGCTTATCGTAGCTGGCGGCCTGCTGGTCGAATAAGGCCTTGAGTTCTTCATTGCGCATGGAGAGCACCTTCCTTTGCGTCGTGACGGGATGTACCGCAATGGACGCGGCTACCCTTTCAGTATCCCAGGGCTGTCAAGCCCCACCGGTTGTGCCGCAGGGCTACACAGCCTCAATCATGGAACCAATCGGTAGGTGGACTGCACCAGCCCCGAAGGAAAGCTGCGGCTGGATACCAGTTTCAAATCCACATCCCGCTCAAGCCCGCCAAACAACGGCCGCCCCGAGCCGATCAATACAGGAACGGTGGTGATCACCATATCGGTGACCAACCCCTCGCGCAGGAACGACTGCACCACCCGCCCGCCATCCACATAGACGCGCTGCACGCCTTGACTCTCCAACTCCGTCATCAAATCCTTGGGGGCCAGATTGGAGAAACGCAGCTTGCCCTTCAACGCCTCGGGCACCGACGAATCGGCCAACTGCTCGGACAGCACCACCACGGGCCGGTCGTAGAACCAGGTGTCGAAGGTCCGCACCTTTTCATAGCTCCCGCGCCCCATCACGATCACGTCCTTGTCGGCGATGAAGGCTGGATAGCCGTGGTCTTCGGACGGGTCGTCGCGCTGTAGAAGCCAGTCGATGTCGCCGTCGGAGCGGGCGATGAAGCCATCCAGGCTGGTGGCGATGAAGACGTGGGCGGTGGGCATTTGTAGCTCCTTGTTGTGGGGTAGCTCTCGTTGGACCAGAGATAGACTTGCGGCCAGAAGCAATCAATGTCGGGCTACCTCAAGTTTTTTGCAGTCATCCCCTTCTGATATTCACTGAAGCGGGCTGCATTTTGCTCGAGCGGTAATGCAAGGCCATTCGCAATGTATGAGACCGTACGGTAAAAGCCCGCGAGCATCAAAATCTCCAGCACCTGATCGTCGTCGAAGTGTTTTCCGAGGCTCAAAAATTCTTCATCGCTCAACGTTGCTCGATCATGAAGCGCATCGATCGCGGTGAGGAGAATGGCCTCTTCCTCCTTCCAATGCTCCGGCCGAAGAGGATGTTCCAACGTGCCGGCCACCTCTTCTTTGGAAAGCCCGGCAGCCTGTGCGAAGGCCATCACATGTACCCCCCACTCGTATTCACACCCCGTGCGAGCACAAACCCTATCGATGACGAGTTCTCTCTGGCGAAGTGTCAGCAACGATCCATCCAGCAGAGAACCGCCCGTGAATTTTCGCCACGCACGATCACTGCTTGCAATGGTTGAGAATAGAACCAGCGGTGGTACTCCTACTCCCATTATCTTGTCGAATGTCGCCCTGACCTCGGCTGGGTAGGGTTCACCGAGTGCTTTGATTCGTGACATCGCGTATCCTCCGCTATCAAATATGTAGCAAGGATACTCGCTACTAAATATGTAGCAAGCAAGGTCAATAACGATGAATGATAGCCAGAGCCGCGTTTCATCAATACTCAGGGGACGCCGGCCAATTATGGCTCTCCTGGACTTACTCGGACAAAAATGGGCGCTTAGAGTCCTTTGGGAACTGCGCGATGGAGCCATGAGTTCCAGGGCTTTAAGAAGTGCGGCGGGAGACATCTCTCCCACCGTGCTGCAAAGCAGAATCCATGAGCTGCGCGACGCGGGCATTGTCGAAAGAGTCGACGGCGGCTACAGCCTCACGCCACTTGGCCTAGAGCTATCGGAAGCATTCGCCCCCCTCTACCGGTTTGCGGGCAAATGGGCCGACTGCCTGGAGCGGGAACCCCACTAAGGTGAGTAGTGCAGCTGACAGCAGCGATAGACGGAAATCAGCCAAAAGCGGACATCACAACGCTTGTGTAATATCTACCCCAGTCCGAGTACCGAGGTGCCTATTGGATAGCCGCTATTCCTATTCAGTTACGAGAACAGCCCAAGACCTAAACAGTGCACGTTTACTGGTAGGTAAGAGACTGAGCGTGCTGATGCATGACCAGTACTATTTCAACGGAGAGAAGAGTCTGGGAGATGTCGGTTCCATTGAATGGCGTTTCGGCGAGCAAGAGATGATATCCATGTACCTCTTGAGTGATGGTGAGAGCGTAGGGACCGACCTATTTCCCATCAATACGCCAGACGCCTTCGAGATTGAGCCTAACGCCATGTGCTCCTGTGAAGAAGGAAAACCTCCTGGTAGCTTTATCAGCATCCTACCTCGAAGGCGAAAAAATTTGCGAGGTTGAGGGAATTCTCGACTCCCTCAACGGCCAGGAGTCCCGGCTAGTGGGATTTAGAGTCGAGTTTGAGTCCGGGGACTTTCTGATTTTTCTTAACCAAGGTGACAATGCCGTCATGTTGGTCAACACGTTTCCCCCCGCCAGCGTCGAAATCGAAACCAGCTTCGTTACCTTCATACAACAATGATAGCTATGGGTTGACTGCTGCCTTCTCCACCGGCGGCACTCGGCCCGAAGCAGCCCTTGATGTCTGTTTGTTGTCGTCATATGTTACGGGCATCTCCCCGTTAAATTCACCTGCGCAGTGTTTGAAGGTGCCGGGCTATCTTCAGAGAGCATTCTCAGTTCAGGTCAATGTTGGCAGCGGAACATGGGTGATCACGTCGTCCCGCATGTCGGGCACATTATCAGGAGATAATTGATGAGCGCTGGCGATGTACCTGTGGGACAAGTGGTACAAGGCTACGTAACATTTGTAGGAAGTGAGGAGCCGTGGATCGGAGCTCAGTTCATGAGCTTCAGTTATAGCGCCAATGGGAAGCGTTTTCAAAAGTCTCTCAACGAAACCATTGACGCTTGGTCAACTGCAACTCTGCGTAAAGCCTCATACGGGCTGAAGGTAGGCGACCCGGTGTCGGTTTGGTGCTCTCTCAGCGATCCGGACGCGTGTTGCATCGGCGAAAAACCAGCCGAAAAACCAGCATTGTTGCGTTTGATTGAGGCTCTGGGAGCGATAGGGTATTTAAGTTGATCCACGCTGTCCAAGCCGGCATGTTTTTGAGGCGTTTTACTGTCTAGACATGCTGGATCATCCAATGCCTGAATCCTGGCGCGCAATGGCAGCTTCTGGGCCGGTTGGTGCCGTTCGCGACTGGTGGCTTTCGGCCGAGAGCAGCAGTCCAGCCCATCAAAAACGGACGATTGATGCATTTACTGATTCGCCATGGGGTGACAGAAATGGGCTACCTTGTTGCCCCATCTATTCATAGCTCAGGGAGAGGGCCATGTCGGTAGAAATCCAGCTTTCGGAAAATGCGACTGAAGCAGAACGACTAGGAATTTTGACCCCGTTGCTGGCCCATAACCTAGCCAACGGTGGAGACGATGCCCATGAAACATTTGCTCTGTTGCTACGAGACCCTGACAGCAACGAAGTCATTGGCGGGCTGTACGGCAAGGTCTCTTATCGATGGCTGCTCATCGATCTTGTCAGCGTTCCCGAGTCGATGCGTGGTCAGGGTATTGGTGAACGGCTAATGCGCATGGCCGAAGAAGTCGCGCAGAAAAAGCACTGCACCGGTATCTGGCTGGAGACCTTCAGCTTTCAGGCCCCCGGGTTCTATCAAAAACTTGGCTACTCCGAATTCGGACGCCTGGCAGACTATCCACCGGGACATACCCGGCTCTATTACCAGAAGCTGTTGTGCTAACAACGTTTTGATTTTGGTCGGATAGCTGCTTCATAGCAGACCACAATCGGCCAATTTCAGCCAAAGCTGCCAGTCGGTCATATAATCAGCAATTGGCCCTGCCATCATTCATTTCAGAAGCAGTTGTTCATGCGCGGCGGCTGACCGATCTCAGGCTATTGTACCGGCGGAAAATCTTCATACGATTTTGGGAAGTATCCCCAAATTCTCAGAACGTCAGCGCGCACCTCAAACTCGAATCCAATTTGTGCGACTACCTTTGATATTTCTTCTGTATGGTCAATGGTCGTACGTGCAAGCAACCTTCCTTTTGAGGGGGCGGCTTCTGACAAGCCAATGTCGAACCATTCGACGGACGCAAATGGAAACGGCAGATGGTAAAACCACTCGACATCCCACTCTGAGACATATCCAGTGACGGACTTGGAGCGGTAAGACGGACGCCAACCCTGACGCTGACGAAAATGGTTGATCAGCTCATCCCACTTGGTATTGTTCGATGCACTTGCCAAGTTTCTTGTCGCAACAGCAGCATGGATTTTCTTCCGTGTTGCATCATCATGGCCCGCGCCGGACCTCGGTAGCTCGCTCATATTCAATCCTATCGATTTTTTGGTCTTCAAGAATGAATGCCTGTTTTTCGGAGGTGGATGCAACCGGCCGACACCGGCAGTTATCGGCCAGAAACAAGCGTTCCAATGTATTTATACAAACGCGGAGGCGATTCATGCCACCCCGCTAGTCCGGCTGATTACCTGCACAGGCAGGCAGGTCGGTGCCAATCGTGATCATTTCGACGGAAACTGTAGGGTGGCTACCGAAGCCCCAAGACAGAGGTCCCCCATAATTCACCAGATCGTAGATCGCGCTTTCGCCAATCAGCTGGCCGTTGCGATTATCGTACAAGCGAAAAAAGGCTGGAATCTCCCAGCGAGCAAACCACTGTAGCTGCTCTGGTTCATCCGGGGGCGACTGGGGGTGAAAGAGGCCGGGCAGTAACCAAAAAGGTTTGAACTCCTGAACTCGGTAGCAGCCATTGGGACTGATCCTGGCTGCGCCGACGGGCTTCGCCAGAGCCTTTTCCCACCACTGTGAAACGGCCCATAGCGCCGCGCAGAACACGAGTGCAATGAGGGCTAACGTTGGGAGCCGGGTTAGTTTCTTCATCTTCGCAGACCTATCGGTAACTCGCATTTGAAGTTGTTCTTCCCACTCTTGAGCCCCAGGCACTGGGCTAACGCTCAATGCGCGGTTCGACTGCCGGGATGGCATTCACCTTACTCAAGGCAGACTTGAGACGTTGGGGGCACGCTATTGAGAAATGCGGCAACCTGCCGGCTGCCGCGCAAATGCACAGAGGGAATGTCCGGTCCTATGGGCAGGCGCAGCTCAGGCGTTTGCCGAGGGGGCGGACGCGGGTAGATTTACCGCTACTGGCATTGCCCAGCATCACAATCCGTTGCATGGGGACTTCCTATCGCGAAAAAATCCGGCAATTGTGCAGGTTTTTGATGTCCGGTCAAAGGCGGATGGGAGTGGGCTACCGCACTGGGGGAACGGTGTTGTGTCGCTGCTGCACTTTCTGAATATGAAATAGAGAGGCCGCCCTATCCTTGGCTACACTGAATGTCCGCAATCAGCCAAAAGCAGACGGTCGAATTTTGTATCTTCACGACCCCATGGCAACTGTTGCCCAGGACAGCTCTCGGCAAAACCAATTGGCCTCACACCAAAGTGAACTCGTGCATTGGCGTTGTAACGAAGAACAAGCGTCGAGTGGCCTGTGTTATCAATAGGGCTTTGAGTCAGATGATGAGGGGTTAACCATGAACAACAGCCGAACTGCACTGGTGACGGGTGCAACCAAAGGGATTGGTTTCGCGCTCAGTACCCAGTTGAATCAGTCAGGGTGGGATGTGGTCGGCATTGCCAGGCATCCGATTGACTATTTTCCCGGGAAGCTGTTGCTCTGTGATTTAGCCAACACTCAGGAGACGGGCGAGATGCTTGAGAAACTGCTAGAGCGGACGTCTATTGATGCCGTCGTCAATAACGCTGGCGTAGCGGCTCCGCAAAGCCTTGAAACTCTTGATCTTGAAACGCTCCAAAAAGTTTTTGACCTGAATGTCAGAGCTTCGGTGCAAGTTACTCAGGCTTGCCTGCCGTCGCTTAAGCGGTCTCCTGCGGGACGCATAGTGAATGTGTGCAGCCGTGCCATTTTTGGAGCCCGGGACAGAACAGCTTACGCTGCCGCAAAAAGCGCTTTAGTGGGTATCACCCGTACGTGGGCGCTTGAGTTGGCGCCCATTGGAATTACGGTAAATGCAGTCGCACCTGGTCCTATAGAAACTGAGCTTTTTCGAAAAACCAAACCCGTGGGAAGTGATGGTGAGCGTCAAATACTGTCCACGATTCCGATGCAAAGACTGGGAACGCCATCAGAAGTTGCCTCTCTGATTACCTACTTGTTGAGTGCGGAAGCATCTTTCGTGACGGGCCAAGTGATCAGCGTCGATGGTGGAGGAAGTCTCGGTGGCAAATAGCGATACGAGGCAGATTTCTAGCCTACGTCGTTAATCTGTTAGCCTGCGCTTTCGAACCGCCCGGGCCAATTTCAGCCAATGCTCACAGACTGCCAAGAGTTGGTTTCTGCCTTTCGCAACAGGCAAAAAACGACCCAAAGCTGCCTGTCGCGACCGGCGGAAATCGGCCAAAAACAGACCATGGACGCGCAGCTAATACGTCAGTAATGTGCAAAAAAATATGCCGCCCCCCCTTCTTGATGTCGCGTTTATAGACTCGATTTTCTTGATTGCTCAAGGGATTACGCATGAACATGGAATATTATTCAACGTCGCATGTTGCAAAATTAATTGTTGTGCCAGAAGCCGCACGGCACCTCAAAGTTGAATGACAGGAGCAATAAAGTGGAAATCAAGATTGACATATTGGATTCCCCAACAAAAAAGGATCAAGGGGTTCTGAATGATAGATTTTCAGAATATCTTAGAATTCAATATCCAAACCTACCGCCAGAATCGGAAGATAAAATATTTATTGTGGTTGCACACGATGAAGCAGGCGACTACATCGGTGCAATAAGCTGCAATTGTTATTGGGACGGCTTAGAAATTGATACCTTTTGGGTTAAGGAATCTCATCGCGGTAAAAAAATAGGTTCTATGCTATTGGAAAAAGCAGAAACGATTGGCGCCAACAATGGGGCAGTCGTTGCATTCTTAAAAACTGTTGACGCTAAACAGTTCTATGAGCGGCATGGGTATGAGACTTATGGTGTTCTTGAGGATCGACCAATCGGGACTAACCTGTATCATTTAAAGAAGCGACTAATAAAACATGCATAACAACTGGCTCAAACAGTTCGCCTCGCTCACTGGGATGGGCTAAAACCCGCCCTCGGAAAACACTAGGCTACGAAACACCGACAAAACGATTTAGCCAATCTGTTGCATCGACCGGTTGAATCCACAGTCGAAAGCCGACATCTACCCCGTCGATTTGAGTAGCCTATAACCCGCCGCACGAAACGAAGCAGCACTCAGGTTTAAACAAATGACAGACGAGCCTTTTCGTATCCCAACAGACGCTGAAATCGCTGACGCAGAGAGCAAGCTCAACTTTCGCTTTCCCGACCAGTATGTTCAGTTCCTTAAAGGTGGCAGCGATGTCGCAAACGCCGTGTTCGAAGCGGCAGTGATAGTGGGAAGCAGCAGTTATCTGGACATTTTCGAAATTGCTGAAACCGCTTGGGCACAGGGCGTCCCCCGGGACTGGTTGCCTTTCATTGAAGACAACAGCGACTACTACTGCATATCAAAGGCTGGTGCCGTCCGATACTGGTCGCACAACGGAAGCACGAACGAAAGCTGGCCAACCTTTGCCGCTTGGTTCGAACAGGTCTGCATAAACCTTGAGTAGCGTCTCTACTGGATCGGCAACCCATGCCTAAAACGTAAAAAGCGCCCCCCTCAACGACAACACAAGCAACCGCCAACCACCGGCTGATCCGGGTCGTTCTCAAGAAATGTGACCACGACTTCCATGCCCGTCCGGGGCGGCCCCATCTCACAGCTCCAATCGGAAGCTCCCTTCAACCAACAATGACTCTTGTCGTCAAATCTATCTTCGCGGTCCCAGGGGAACTTGACCTTGATCCGCCCAAAGCGCCGATCACTCTGGCTCCCCTCGCCTTCTAAAGCGACGACTACAGCAGCCTGGTTGCTTGGCACCTGAGGTTTCTTGTGAGCCAACGGCGGACGATAGGCAACATTCCACGGAAGAACGACAAAGCGGTTGCGGTAGCCCTGATGAAAGTCATCGTCGTTCGCAGTGTTGCCACTGGCGACGTTCTCACCCAATACCTGTGGTTGCCGGCCTTCGTGGATGACCTGGGTCAGTAGCCATAGGGTGTTCCACTCTTGGCGCGGATGGCCTGAGATTTCCAGCACATGGCCGCTGACTAACCGAGTCTGGTCGCTTTGCCCTTCAGCTTGTCGATAGGCCGCATGGCGGCGCTCCATAGTCCGAAGACGTATTTGCTTGCCGTGCTCGTGACCGGTAAAACGCTCCGGGCTGTCATCTTTTTCAATGTCCAGCTGTTGCTCGAAATCATAATAGTTGCGGTGCGAGATACGACTGGTGAGCTGACCCAAACGCAGGTTGATGCGCTTGATCAGTGGCTCGTCGGCCACCCTATCGCTCTCATGCCTATAAGCAGTGGGTTGGCCAAGACTGGGAAAAGCCGACTGATCATCGCCAAAGACCAGCACGTGGCCTTGAGGACTGTGTTGGAAGTGAAAGTGGATACCCTCTTCTTCGCACAAGCGCTGAATGAAGTGCAAATCCGTTTCGTCGTATTGGGTGCAGTAGTCACGCTCGGGGTAGGTCGCCCCCAGATGAAACCGATAGGCGTCGCCCAGAATGCCGTGCTCTTCCAGTATCAAGGCGACGATTTTCGGCACCGAGAACTGTTGATAGATCCTCTGGTTGATGCGATGGCGCAAGTAGGACAGGTGCGGTACGAGGGCCAGCCTGTAGCGCGTCAAACGCTCACCGTTATTGCTTTGAGCGATGTGGTAGACCCGTCCATGAATGCCGTTGCCCTTCGAGTCGAAGGTCAGAAAAGCCTCTACGTCGAAGAGGCTCTCGAGATCAAGGTCAGACCGCTCGCTAACAAATTCCACGTTGAAGAGGTAAGGCCTGCTGATCGCCTCTTCTCCAGTGAATGCGAGCACTTGAAAATCGTGCTCAAAACCGTCGATGGTCAAACTGAAGTGCGTTTGATTGGCTGGGCTGAACATCCGCTGTTCTCTTCTTACATAAGGCGGCGCAATGGACCGGAAGACCCCGAGCAATACTGGGTTGATGGATTAACAGGTACTAACCCACCCGCCCAGCGTGCCTGTATATCGGCGTTTGCGTCTTACTTTCCAGACATACAAATCAAGTCAGATCAGACGCCACTCTTCACTTTGGTCCAGATCCGCGTGCGGATCCGCTCCAACTTCAATGGCAGCGGCTCAAGTGGAATAAGTGTTGCGACCGTTTTTTTGTCTGGATAAATCCAAGGATTGTCTCGCAGCTTCTGCTCGACGAACTCAGCGGCATCCTTATTGGCGTTAGGGTATAGCGTGTGGTTTGAGGTCTTGGCGATAATTTCTGGTCGCATCATATAATTAATGAACGCCATACCTTCCTTGGGATGGGGAGCATCTTTCAGCAAAACCAGATTCTCCGACCAGGACAGCGCGCCTTCGCGAGGAAGGCTGTAGGCGATCGTGCGCCCGGTGTTGGCCTTCTCGTTGCTGGCCTGTGCAGCAAGGGCACCATTAGCCCATCCCACAACTGCACAGATATTGCCGTCAGCCAGGTCGGCGTCGATTCTGGAGGAGTCGAAATAGAGAACGTAAGGACGAATTTTCAACAGCAAGGCTTGGGCTTTCTGGTAATCATCCGGGTTCTTGCTGTTGCTAGGGAGTCCCAGGTAATTCAAGGCAATGGAAATGATCTCACTTGGAGAATCAAGCATTGCCACACCACACGACTGTAGCTTACTAATGTTTTCTTCTTTGAAGATCAGGTCCCAGCTATTCACCGGAGCACTATCACCCAACGCGCCCCTGACTTTGTCAACGTCATAACCAATGCCGGTAGTGCCCCATAGATAAGGTACGGCGTAGCGGTTACCAGGGTCATTGACCGCGAGCTGGGCCAGGAGCTCAGGATCGATGTGTGAAAAGTTACTCAGTTGACTACGATCCAACGGCTGGAGGACTCCCGCCTGGATCAGGCTGGGCAACACATTGGAGGTCGCCACAACCACGTCATACCCGGTGCGCCCAGCCATGACCTTGCTCTGCATGATTTCAGCGCTGTCGAACGCATCCATATGCACGCTCGTGCCAGTTTCCTGTTCAAACTCCTTTGGCGTCTCCGGCGCAAGCAACCCGAACCAGTTATACAGATACATCCCGGGCTCTACAGCCGCTACTGATGTGCTTATCCCTGCACAGAGAAGCGAGGCGGAAAAAATGGTTCGCAAATGTGACTTTCTCATGCAACATCCTTGTCAAGACGATATGCCCTCATGGCCATCGTTAACCCTGGCAGCGAATATACCGGGTGTTACCGAATAGTAAATACCTACGAATACTTACCCTTGACCTGCGAATCCCTAACCCTAAAGGGGTAGAAAATGCCGTTTGACCTCCACAGCCTGGCTTGGCATCGATCGATTGGGAAGCTGATCATGCAGCTGAATCGTCCAGATTTCTGGAGTTCACTTGTTCGCACCTTAAATGAATATGTACAAATCGATAATTGGGTTGTATTGATTTTCAGCAATCAACACGTGCAGGTCGTCAGCCTTCCTGAAGTAGCCGATGCGGAAGAAGTCGACGCATTCGTTCATCGCTACGTGAAAGGTCTTTATTTGCTGGACCCGTTTTATATAGCCAATCGAGAAAACCCACAAAGTGGCTTCTTCCACCTATTGGATATTGCACCGGAATACTTTCTTGAAACCGAGTACTACCACAAGTACTTTGCACAATACATCTCCATGGATGAGGCGCAGTACAATGTCCAACTCGACCCCGACAGAACGTTATGCATTTCCATCGGCAGCAAAGTCCGCTTTAGCCAAGAACAAATAACCATGCTGGATATCATCAAGCCGTGGGTGACTGCATTGATGCATCAGCGCATGGGTTTCGAAATTGACGTAGAGAAAACTCCGGCTGAACCGCCTCTGTGGCCAGAAACGGTCAATCAGCTTGGCACCCAAATAACAGCACGCGAGAGTGATGTACTCCGCTTATTGCTCAGCGGCTTCTCCAATAAGGAAATAGCCGGAAAGCTGTCCCTCTCGGCGGAGACCATAAAAGTCCACCGCCGCAACATTTACGCAAAATTAAATATCAAGTCGCAATCTGAGCTATTTGCTCGATTCTTCATGCCCAAACAGAATATTCCCGCTACCCATTGAAGTCAGGGCATCGGGCTGATTTGCTCGGTCATGCGCCTGCAAGCATCAAGTTCAGATTCTGCACCGCCGCGCCAGCGGCGCCCTTCCCAAGATTGTCAAACACCGCAGCCAGCAAAACCTGCCCGGTCTCATCATTCTCAAACACCGACAAGCGCAAATCATCAGTTCCGTTAAGCGCTTGAGGATCAAGGGACGTCAACGCTTTCGCTTCTTGCATCGACATCACCTGTACATGGCGCGCATCGGCGTAGTGCTGCATCAGACAGGCATGTAACTGCACCGCGCTCACGCCTGGCGCCAACAACCGGATTTGCAAGGGTATGGTCAGCACGATCCCCTGCCGAAAAGCGCCATAGGCCGGCACGAACATCGGCCGCTCCGTCAGCCCGCTTTGCTGCTGAATCTCCGGAATATGCTTGTGTGCCAGCCCCAGCCCATAGACCTGAAACGCCGACGCCTCTGCTGCGCCGGCCCCCTCATGCTCTTGCACGCCGACGCGTCCTTTTCCGGAATAACCCGACACGGCATGAATGTTCAGCGGGTAATCCCTGGGCACCAATCCGGCCTCCAGCAATGGGCGCAGCAACCCGATCGCCCCCGTTGGATAGCAACCGGGATTGCTGACCCGCCGCGCAGCGGCGATGCGTTGGGCTTGTTGCGGATTCATCTCTGCGAATCCATAGGTCCAGTCTGCATGGGTGCGGTGCGCCGAACTCGCATCGATCACCCGAACGGCGGAGTTTTCGAGGGTCGCTACCGCGTCGCATGCGGCTTGGTCGGGCAAACAGAGAATGGCGATGTCGCAGTGGTTGATGGCTTCGGCGCGACGTTGCGGATCCTTGCGATGTTCGGGGCTGAGTGTGAAAAGCCGCAGATCGCTGCGCTCGCGCAGACGTTGGTGGATTTGCAGCCCGGTGGTGCCTTGGTCGCCATCGATGAATACAAGGGAACTTGCCATGGAATGCTCTCGGACATTGGAAATCAGGAGCCCAATCTTCAGTGACGCTCTAAGATAGGAAAAGTTGAATTTATAAACGATGAAATTCAGTTTTTCTGAACAAGGAAATCCTCATGCGCGAAATCAGCCTGGACCGTCTGCGCACCTTGGTAGCGATTGCCGACCTGGGATCGTTTGCCGAAGCGGCCCGTGCGCTGCACCTTGCACCACCCACCGTCAGTCTGCATATCGCCGACCTGGAGGCGCGCGTGGGCGGCAAGCTGTTGTCGCGCACGCGCGGGCGCGTTCAACCTTCAACAATAGGGAACACACTGGTGGAGCGCGCGCGGCGCCTATTGGCAGACGCAGAGCAGGCACTTGAAGACGTCGAACGTCAGGTTCAAGGGTTGGCCGGGCGTGTGCGGCTAGGCGCCTCCACAGGGGCCATCGCACAGTTGCTGCCGCATGCGTTGGAGTCTTTGAGCCAACGCCACCCCGCGATCGATGTACAAGTCGCGGTGCTCACCTCCCAGGAAACCTTGAAGAAGCTTGCCGAGGGCGCTTTGGAGGTTGGTTTGGTCGCGCTGCCGCAGTCCCCGGTGAAGGGCTTACGGATCGAGCCGTGGCGACGGGACCCGGTCATGGCGTTCTTGCCGGCTCGCTGGGAATGCCCGGAGGTTGTGACCCCCGCGTGGTTGGCCGCTCAGCCGTTGATTTTGAATGACGCCACCACGCGTCTTTCGCGCTTGACGGCGGAGTGGTTCGCCAGTGATGGGCAGCAGCCTGCGCCGCGTATCCAACTGAACTACAACGACGCGATAAAAAGCCTGGTGGCGGCAGGATATGGTGCGACGTTGTTGCCCCATGAAGCGGCCACGCCATTGCTCGATAACAGAATCGTCATGCGCCCATTAAAACCCTTATTGTGGCGTCAACTGGGTATCGCCCACCGCAGTCGGGACATCGAACGGCCTACGCAACATGTGCTGGATGTGTTGTGGGAGTTGAGTGCGGAGTGATTTTGTCTGGGCATGAGGTATTCTGCGCGGCGTAAAACACGATCCTGACCTGCGACGTGCAACCGATTGTCACGTCCCCTTGATCGATCTAAAAGCGGCGCACCAGGAGGTCTGCATGTTGTTTGGACATCGCTTCGAGCGCACCGCACAGGATGACCTGCACATCCACTCGCGCAACCGGGTGCAGAGCGCCTTCGTGCTGCTGACAGGCGCGCTGGCCTTCATCTTGCCGGTGGCGTTCGCCGTGTTTGTGATCGCTGATGAAGGCTCGCCCCTGACTGACCTGGATCCGTTGACTTCACTGCTGATCGTGCTCGGGCTGCTGCTGATTCCGGCCCTCGGCCTGCTCCTGATGGTGTACACCGGCATCCACGAGACCTTGCTGTTATCGCGACGCGACGGTGAAGGCAAGCGCCGCACCCGAAACTTTTTTGGGCGCCGCGAGCGTGTGCATTCGGTCTTTAGAATCGATACCCCCAAATGCCTCGAACTTCGCCGCCGCCAAGATGCCGAGCCGGCCTACACCCAGCTGTGGCTGGTGATGCGCGATGGCACCGAGCACCGCCTGACGACCGACAACGTTCCGGTAGTGCCGGGAAATCAACGCACCAACGTATGGCTGCGTGAGCTGGCCGACTACCTGAACGTGGCAGTGCCCACCGAAGTCGTGGTGGGCTCGACGGCGGGTGTGAAGAAGGCAACCTACAGGCCTGCTCCAGCCCCAACCAGCGGTAAAGCGGTGAGGGAAGCCAGGCAGCGCAAAGCCAAGGGGCTCACGCCTTCCCATGAATCCACCGAAAAACTCGGCACGCCCGCACGCGCCCTGCTCCTTCTAATGGGTGTTTTCCTGGCACTATTGGAGCTGAGTCGCGTCATCGCATTGGTGCCCGCTCTGTTTGCCGGGCGGCTGCGTGTCGGCGGTCGAACGGGCACGACAACCTTCTACTGGGCCGAGCAACCGCTCACCTTCTCATTCAACATGCTGGTGGGCATGGCCGAGGTGTTGATCCTCGGATTCATCGCCTGGGGTTGTCTGCGCATGGCGATCCGGGGCCGGATGAGTTCCCATCCCTGAGAGCAGTCAATTCGACTGCGGCGCCACAGAACCCTCAAAGTCACCTTTAAATGGCAGAATCTCCTAATTGATCGTTTTGGAGACCCCCATGCTTCGCGTATTTGAACAAAGACTCGACCCCTTCCCGCCCGACGAGGTACCGCCGCCACCCGAAGGCCTGGCTCGGTTTCTGTGGGCGTGCACACGGGGCGCCCGCGGCTACATCCTCGCGTTTGCGCTGCTCAGCGCCGGTGTGTCGATCTACGAAGCCTGGTTGTTTTCTTTCCTCGGTCAGGTCGTGGATCTGCTCTCGACCTGGCAGGCCGGTGGTGAGGCGGCAGCGCAGGAAAGTCGCGTGCTTTGGGGCATGGGCATCGTCATGGTGGCCAGCATCGGGCTGGTGGCGTTGCGAACCATGGTGCAGCACCAGGTATTGGCGATCAATTTGCCGCTGCGCCTGCGTTGGGACTTTCACCGCCTGATGCTGCGGCAAAGCCTGTCGTTTTTTTCCGATGAGTTCTCCGGCCGGGTCACCACCAAGGTGATGCAGACGGCGCTGGCCGTGCGCGACGTGCTGTTCACCCTGATCGAGATCGCACCCGGAATCGGTGTGTATTTCATCGCGATCATCGCACTGGCCGGCGGCTTCGCCCTGAAGCTGATGCTGCCTTTCCTGGCCTGGATCGTGTTGTTCGGGCTGGCGATGCTCTACTTCGTGCCCCGTTTGGGCAAAGTCGGACAGGAACAGGCCCATGCGCGCTCCTCGATGACCGGACGTATCTCGGACGCCTACACCAACATCACGACCGTGAAGCTGTTCTCCCATTCCAATCGTGAAGCGCACTTCGCGCGCGCGGCCATGGAGGATTTCAAGCAGACCGGCTTTCGCCAGATGCGTCTGGTCAGCCAGTTCGAGATCGTCAACCAGGCGTTGGTGGTGGGGTTGATCATGGCCGCAGGCGGTTATGCCCTTTGGCTGTGGCACCAGGGCGAAGTCGGCGCCGGTGCCGTGGCGGCGATCACTGCCATGGCGCTGCGTATCAACGGCATGTCGCATTGGATCATGTGGCAAATGACCTCGCTGTTCGAGAGCATCGGCACCGTGCAGGACGGCATGGCCACCCTGACCCGCGGCCCCAAGGTGCAGGATGCGCCGGACGCCGGGGTGCTGGTGACCTCTGGCGGAGCGGTCACCTTCGACAAGGTGAGCTTCAACTACAACGGTGAACGCCAGGTGCTCGATGGCTTGAGCCTGAACATTCGCCCGGGCGAAAAAATCGGCCTGGTGGGCCGCTCCGGCGCGGGCAAATCCACGCTCATCAACTTGCTGCTGCGTTTCTATGACGTCGACAGCGGGCAGATTCGCATTGACGGGCAAGACATTGCGCACGTGACGCAGGACAGCCTGCGCAGCGCCATCGGCATGGTCACCCAGGATACGTCCCTGCTGCACCGCTCCATTCGCGACAACATCGCCTATGGCCGACCCGATGCGAGCGACGCGCAAATCCGCCGTGCCGCGGCCAATGCCCAGGCCGATGAGTTCATCAGCCAACTGAGCGACCGCCAAGGTCACTCCGGCTACGACACCCTGGTGGGCGAGCGCGGCATCAAGCTGTCGGGCGGCCAGCGCCAGCGCATCGCCATTGCTCGAGTGATGCTCAAGAACGCTCCGATCCTGCTCCTCGACGAGGCGACCAGCGCGCTGGATTCGGAAGTCGAAGTGGCCATCCAGGAAAGCCTCGATGAAATGATGCAGGGCAAGACCGTCATCGCCATCGCCCATCGGCTGTCCACGATTGCAGCGATGGATCGACTGATCGTCATGGATGATGGACGCATCATCGAACAGGGCACACACGCTGAATTGCTCGCCAAGAACGGTATTTATGCGCGGCTGTGGCACCACCAGAGTGGCGGGTTCCTGGGTGAGGATCGGTGGGTGACTGAGGCGATGGATCAGGTATGAGCGTGGATGGCCTGGGGTGAAACGCTATCGTTTACGCGATGTGTTGGACGACCATCGCGGCAGCCGTGAGACAAAGGAATGTGAATATGCGGCACTGGTTTGACGCAGGGGTGGCGAAAAGAATCGCCATCGTCTCGTTTCCGTTGATGGGGACGATGGTCGGCAATTTATTGATGATGCTTGTCGACAGGCTGTGCCTGGCACACTACTCACAAGATACGCTGGCCGCCTCCGGTCCAGCAGTATTCACGAGCATGGCGATTATCGCTTTCTTCTGTAGCACCGTCGGCGTGTCACGCTCCTTTATTGCACAGGCGAATGGTCGATCGGGGCTCAGCGAGGCTTGTAATGAAGCCGCACTGGGGCTGCTCCTTGGTATTGCCTGCGGTGTCCTGTTGTTTGTCGCCGCCCCACTGATCGCGATGATCCCACAGCTCAGCTCCCGCCCACCGCAGATTGTCAGCCTCGAATCGCAGTACATGTTCTGGGCGGCGATCTTCGGTGGCGTAATGACGATCGACACGGCACTGTCCTCGTTCTTCAATGGTGTGGGTCGAACCCGCGAAACGCTCATCGTCGGCATCGTTGGTCAAGTAGTCGACTCAATCTTCACCGTCGGCCTGGTCTTCGGAAAGTTCGGGCTGCCCGAAATGGGAATGGCCGGAGCCGCTATCGGTACGTTGATCGGCACTTTGTCCATGCTGACGTGCTACGCAGTAATGCTGCCTCGAGAAATCTGGCTTGAGTTGATGAACATCGTCATTGCCCGTAGCGAGCGCCTACTGCCCCGGCTGTTTTTCCGGCTGCGTAGAGGTGTTCCCAGTGGCTTATCCGCCGGGGTGGATCAGCTCGGTAACACTGCATTCATCTGGATAGTTGCCGTACTTGGCTCTAGTGCGCTAGCGGCAAACAACATCAATCTGACGATCAATTACCTGGGCATCATCCCGATCATCGGTTTGGGTATTGGTTGCAGCATCCTGTGTGCCACTGCAGTGGGCAAGGAGCAATACACTGAGTTGGCAACGATCCTACGGGTGACCGTGACCATCGAGCTGCTCTACGTGCTGCTGGTTTCCACCGTTCAAATCACTTTGCCACAGGTCTTGCTCAAGGCTTTCGGCGACCTGGGGCACAACCCGGAGATCGTCGCCCTGGCTATCGATACACAACGCGTACTGTGGACATTTTCCGCCGCCTTTGTCTTCTCTATGACGGGTGCAGCCGTCTTGGAGAGTATTGGCATGGCCAGATTTTCGCTGGTCGTGCGCCTGGCTCTGATGTGGTTTATGAGCATTCCATTGATCTATTACGTCGCGATGAGCAATCGCGATGCCCCGTCGTCGCTGGTGACATGCTGGGTCATCGGTTCGGTGTTCGAATTTTTGATTGGCGCAATTTATTTCTGGCGAATAGCCAAAGCCATTCGAGGGGCCGAAAACCGTCTTCACGTCGAGCCTCATCCGGCCAGCGAGAGCATCCTATGAACCTGAAGTCATTCGTTTCGCACCTTTAGCGATCAACTGCTTTACAGGAAGTCCGGCACAACTGTCCAGACGATGCGGTGTCCTCATCGATGAAGCACAACTGCTTGAGGCCGGCGACGGCTACCTGTACCGCGCAGGGGCCCAGTGCATGGCCTAGCGGTTCTTCAGCCCCCCCTTTTTTGGAGGGTGGATCAGGTATGAGCGTGGATGGCCTGGGGTGGTCTGCAAGTGGGTGTTTTGGGTCGGAAGCAGCCCTGCTTCCGACCCGATTCACCTTGGAAAAGTGTGGTCTATCCCACACCCGTCACGAACGCCTATCTAGGGTCGATGACATCCAGCGCCCGGTTTGCCAATAGCAGACCTAGTTCAATCAATTGTTGCAGCCCTAGTGCAACATGCCGTCGAGAATCCTCCAGATCGAACGCCAAATCGCCGGCCATGGCATTGGCGGAGGCTAACGTTTCGCTGAGGTTGGCCAACAGGCTTTCAGCATCGACGCCCTCCACGACGGTGAATAGCTGGTCCGGAGGTGGCTTCTTGTCAGGCTGGGCGGGTTTGGGGTTCAGATAGGAATCGATGACACGTTCGGCGTTGGCGTCGGCCGCGATGTCCAGGTGCAGCGGTGGAACGGGTGGGTCGGGGATGAGTTTGTCCATGGAATGCTCCTAACGTAAGTGGGAGCCGCCACGTTCGCTGCTAAACGAGAGGGTGGCAGCCGTGCGCAGGTTAGCAGACCGGTACGTTAGGAAACCGGCGCACCCGAGGATGCCCTGCGCACAGCCGCCATAAGAATTCGAGCAATAAAAATGCCCGCACTGAAGGCAGTTGCCGTGCGCCTAACGTGATTCCGAGCTGCTAAACCCGACCGCTGAATGGCAGCGGTGGACAAAGACTAGGCACCGAAATCAGCAGGCGCAAGGGACTGGAATTTTCTAGGAAATGTCCTGCAAGTCAATGGGCAATATTCGCTCCGTCGATTCCTACGAGAAGCTCGTACAACCCTTCCACCACCGAAACGCTGCGCTGCGCGACGGGTGCGATGTGATTGGAAGACCACAACCATGGCTGAGCCAATTAATCCGGCAGATGCCATAATCCCTCCCTGCTCATACCTGAGACGGATCAATGACCACCGAACGCTACGACCAACTCGCCATCTTCGCCGCCGTCGCCCAGGAGCGCAGCTTCACCCGCGCAGCGGCCAAGCTGGGCATGTCGCAACCGGCGCTGAGCCGGGCGATGCGTCAGTTGGAGGAGCGGCTGGGGGTCAGGTTGTTGTCGCGCACCACTCGCAGTGTCGCCCCGACCGAAGCCGGTGAACACCTGCTGCGGGTGGTCGCGCCGCGGTTCGAAGAGATCGATAACGAGATGGCGATGCTCAGTGAGTTTCGCGATAAGCCGGCGGGTAAGCTGCGCATCACTGCCGGTGAGCACTCCGCGATCACGATCCTGCAATCCGTGCTCGCCAGGCTGTTGCCGGACCATCCCGACCTCAACATCGAAATCATCGTCGACTACGGCTTTACCGATATCGTCGCGGAGGGTTTCGATGCCGGTGTGCGACTGGGTCCACAGGTGGCCAAGGACATGATTGCCATGCGTATCGGCCCCGATATGCGCATGGCGGTGGTGGGCTCGCCGGCGTATTTCGGCCGATATGCCAAGCCGCTCATCCCAGACGACCTTACGGCGCACAACTGTATCAACCTGCGCATGCCGACCCATGGCGGCCTCTACGTCTGGGAGTTCGAGAAAAACGGACAGGAACTGAAAGTCCGGGTGGAAGGCCAGTTGGTGTTCAACACCATCGCCATGCGCCTGGAGGCCGCGCTGCAAGGTTTGGGGCTGGCTTTCATGCCGGAAGACCTGGTGCAGGACGCCGTCGCGCAAGGCCGGTTGATTCGGGTGCTGGAAGATTGGTGCGAGCCGTTTTCCGGCTACCACCTCTACTACCCCAGTCGCCGCCAAAGTTCACCGGCCTTCACGCTGCTGCGCGAAGCCTTGCGCTACGAGGGTTGACTGGCCTCAACGGTGTCCAATGCTTCACTGGCACGCTTGGCCGCCGCGGCGTCGCCCTGCTCGCCCAGTAGCTGGATCAGTTGCCGCAGTTGCGCAGCGCTCAGGCCGACGCGCAGGCTGGCGGCCATGTGCGAGCGCAGTTGTGACTCCACACCGGGGGTGACCGCCAGCGCGGCGACTGTCGCCAGCTCACGGCTTTGCCAGTCCAGGTTGTCACGCTCGAAAATGTCGCCAAACAGGTGCGTCTGCAAGTACTGGTTGATGACCGGGACGAAGTCGAACAACGGTCCCTGGACGGGCGCACCGGCAATGCGCGTCTGATTGGCCCTACCCGCCGCCAGCAGCGCATCGCCGGTAGGAATCAGGCGAGCAGGCTCGCGTCCCGGGACGTCCTGGACGCCGCGTTGCTTGCGGGCCTCGACTACTTTCATCAATTCACCGAGGGCGTTGAGGCTGCGGGGAAAGCCGCTGTAGGCGTAAAGCTGCACCAGGATTTCCTTCGCCTCGCTGACGGTGAGGCCGGCATCCAGCCCTTGATTCAAGGCGGTATTGAGGCCGGGCATGTTGCTCGTCGCCATGGCGGCGGCAATCAACGGGATGGCTTGCTGCTTGGCCGATAGGGTTGGCGAAACCGCCATGGCATCCGGCTTGGTCGATGGCATCGACACGCCAGCGGCGCCGTATTGTTCTTCGCTGACCTTCTCCAGCCACTCCACGTTTTTGCCCTCCACCGTGCCCGTCACGGCCAGGTGGGTCATGGCGCTCGTCGGCGCGGCGCCATGCCAGTGCTTGACGCCTGGCGGGCAGACAATCACGTCGCCCGGGAGAATCTGCTGCACGGGCTTGCCCCATTCCTGCGTCAGGCCGACACCGGAAACCACCACCAAGCGCTGCCCGGCGGGATGGGTGTGCCAGGCCGAACGCGCGCCCGGTTCGAAGCTGACGTAGGCGCCGGAGGCATTGATTTCATCGGTTGCAGGGAACAGCGGATCGACCCGCACGCGCCCGGTGAAAGAGTCCGCCGGGCCTGCGACCGCGGCCTGGCTGCCGGCTCGGCTGATCTGTTGCGAAGTCCGGGACTCGCTGGTGCTTTCTGTACTGGCGGCGTCGACAAAAGGCGCCGCCGCGCATAGCGCAAAACAAAGGCTACCGGTTGAACGCAGAGTCATTTGGCTTTCCTCTCGATTGATATCGTAGAGAAACAAATTAACTTTGCTGTATTAATCGATAAACCATGCCAATGACATAGCACTCATATCGCAATCGCATAAATCCGCTTTACTTGATCTCAACCAACCGCACTGCCTGTGATCCGTCCAGCGACAGGTGAATCACCGCGGCTTTGCTTGGGAAGTTCGGCGCGTCCTCGTCGGTATTCTCCATCACGGGAATGTCGATCAGGGTCTGCTCACCGGTCGGATCGCTGACCAGCTTGGCATCCAGTTTGTCGATCGCACGCCAGCTGTCGCCACCGATGCGCATCACGTCCAACAGACTGTAATGCGGCACGCCCTCCTCGTTCTCTTCGGGCGTAAAGGCCGCCAGGTATTGGCTGTAGTTGTTGCCCATACCGAAACCCTCGACGGTAAAGACCGCAAGGGTGACCTGGCTGTCCTCGCCGGTGTCCAGCGTCTGCACCAGCGTCGCTTCAGGATAGCCGGTGGCATAGCTGTCCTTGATGAGCGCTACCAAGTGCCCGATCTGTACTTCCAGGGCTTTCGGAACGGGTTTCGATTCAGCGGCGTGAGCCAGGGTGCAGGTGAAAAACAAGGCGGCGGTCAGCAGGCGCAATTTCATGAAAGTGAGGTCCGGGGGTATTGGGAGATCAGCGCGCAATGGTAGCGGTTGGCCAGGGATTTGGTAGCCCATTGTTGATAGGTTTTGTGGTGGGGTGCACAACCTTGCTCGCGAAAGCGCTGGGTCAGTGGGCATTGAGGTTGGATGTATTGCCGCCATCGCGAGCAAGCTCGCTCCCACACAGGGTCTCGGGACAACCGCTATTTTCCCTATCCACCCGAAATCCCTGTGGGAGCGAGCTTGCTCTGCCCGGCGTCAGGCCGCTGAGCGAATGCGCTCGACCAGACGCGCCTGGAGTGCTTCCAGCTCCTCGGGATCCGCCTTGCCCCTGCCATGCACACCGGGCGCCTCACCGTCCCAACGAGGAATGATGTGCATGTGAATGTGGTAGACCGTCTGCCCGGCCACAGCACCATTGAACTGCGCGACCTGGACCCCGTCCGGCTGCAATTCGTCCACGACGATCCGCGTCAGGCGCTGCACGGCAGACATCATCGCGCCCAGGACGGCGGGCTCGACCTCGAGGATATTTCGCGCCTGGGAGGCCTTGGGGATGACCAGGACATGGCCGCGCGATTGGGGGAAGAGATCCAGGAAGGCCAATACATCGGCGTCTTCGTAAATCTTGTAGCACGGCGCATCGCCGCGAAGGATCAGCGCAAAGATGTTCTGCGGATCGTAATGACCGTGGAGACTCATGATCACTCCTTGAATGGGTTTGGAGAGGTTGGTTGCCGGTAAGAGATTTAGCACAGTCCAGGGGCAACGTCTTGTCGAGGGCTGCTTGAACACCGGGACTGGGCCTGCTGAGGAGGGTGTTGGATCAGTGGGGATCGGTGCTGAATGTCGGGCCGCCATCGCGAGCAAGCTCGCTCCCACAAGGGGATGCAGGATTGATTCAGATCGTGGTCACACCCAAGATCCATTGTGGGAGCGAGCTTGCTCGCGATGGCGGCGGGTCAGTCGACATCGGTGCTGGCAGACAAGGCGCTTTCGCGAGCCCCCATCAGCGTAACGGCAATTTTCTGCTGCAACTCACTTTGCGAAAATGGCTTGTGCAGGACCGGGCAGCCGGCGTATTCGGCCGGCAGTCCGCTGGCGCCATATCCGGTGCTGAACAGGAAGGGAATACGGCGACCGCGAAGAATGTCGGCCACCGGAAAAACGCGCTCGCCAGCCAGGTTGACGTCCAGGATCGCGAGATCAACCTGCACCGAGCCGGCCTTGTCACGTGCTGCAGCGAGCCGGGCGACTGAGGCCACCACTTCGCAGCCGAACTCCTCCAGCATGTCCTCGATCAACAGCGCAACCGCGCCTTCGTCCTCGACGACCAGCACCCTGACGCCAGCAAATGGGCTCATGCCCCGGTCACCCCAATCAGGAACGAAAAGCGGCAGCAAACGCCTTGCGGAGCGTAGGTGAGGTCGAACTTGCCAGCCAAGTCGCGCTCGATGCAGCGCTGCATCAAGCGCGAACCCAGCCCTTCCCGTTCCGGCGGTGATACCGGTGGTCCTCCTTGTTCGCGCCAGTCGAGGGTCAGCAACGTTCCGTCCGCCTGGGCTTGCAGGTGCCAAGTGACGGCAAGCGTCCCGGTCTCGACCGACATCGCCCCATATTTCAACGCGTTGATCGCCAATTCATTGAGGATCATCGTAAGGTTGAGCGCCACGCGAGTGCCGACGTCTGCAGAAGGGCCTTCAATCACGATGCGGCCAGGCTCATGCCCAAACACCGGCATCAGCACTTCGTGGGCCAGGGTATCGAGCGGCGTCTGCCCCCAATGCCGTTTCGTCAAGAGATCGTGTGCCCGCGACAACGCCAGGAGCCTCGCCTCGAAACGCCTGTAGCCGTCTTTCGCATCCTCGGCATTGCGCGCCGTCTGGGCTGCCAGCGATTGCACCGTGGCCAGGGTGTTCTTGACCCGGTGATTGAGTTCATCGATCAGCGTCTTCTGTCGATATTCCGCCTGCTTTCGCTCGGAGATGTCGACCAGCATGTTGATGGCGCCCACCAGGTTTCCATCGGCATCATGCAAAGGCGTGGGATAAGGCGTGAACGGAACACGGCTACCGTCCGGCCGCTCTGCAACGGCCTCGACGCCGCGAATCGGCCGGTTTTCCTTCAGGGCCACCGCCATCGGGCATTGGTCGTGGGGCAGGAAACTGCCGTCCGTGTTGAACAGTTTCCAGGTCACGCACCACTGGTCGCCCAGCCGAGGGGTGCGCCCGGACAGTTCGACAGCTGCGCGATTGTAGAAGGTGATGCGGCCATCGGCGTCGGTGGTGTACACCGCGGCAGGCAACGCCTCGAGAAGATTGCGCATGTGCCGTTCGCTCTCGCGGACCTGGTTTTCCATCCGCCGCGCCAGCGTGACGTCCTGCAACACTCGCACGCCATAACGAAACGTACCGCTGGCGTCCCTCACCGAGGAACTGTGGATGTCGAGGTAAACCACCTCGCCATCTGGCTTCAGGGCGCGCTTGCGCAGCACGTAGTTATCCAGCTCACCGGCCACCTGACGGGCGTACAACCCCGCGTCCTGCGGGATGCAATCGGGGTGGGTATAGTCCAGGAATGTCATCGACAGGAGCTCTTCCCGCGACCGGCCCAGCATGTTGCACAGGGCGTCGTTGACGCGGAGCAAGCGACCGTCGATATCGGCCTCGGAAATCCCGATGGTCACCGCTTCATAGGTCGCCGAAAGCCGGTCATCGCTGTCCTGGCGCGCCGCCTCGGCCGCATGGACACCGCTCCTGTCGATGGTGAAACAGCGCGTATTGAAGAGTTTTCCGTCTTCGAACCGGCCATTGGAAGTGATCATGACATGCTTGATCGAGCCGTCCTTTGCCCTCAGTCGCGCCGGATAGCTTTCCAGGCAGTCGCCGCTGCCCAGCTTGGTGAGGATGTCGCCAATGACCGGCTCGTCGACATGAAAATCGGTGATGTGGCGGCCAATGTACTCGTCGGCCGAATAGCCCAGCAGCGTCAGCTCTGCCTTGTTGGCGCGCAGGATGATGCCTTCGCCGCTGACGATATGCAGGCCCACCGCGCTGTTCTCGAAAAAGTCTTCCAGGTCGGCGCTCTTGCGGCGAAGCTCTTCGGCCATGGCGTGGTGCGCCGAGACGTCCTGGAAGCAGTTGATCACCCCTTGAATGACGCCTCGGCAATCCCTGAGGGCGCGGATGTTCATCAGCGCCACGAACCGCGAGCCATCCGGGCGCTCGATGAGCACTTCCTGATTGCGCGAGGCAATGCCGGTATTGAGCGCCAACGCTGTTGGGCAGTGTTCGAATGCCAGCGGTGTGCCGTCGGTCAGGAACAGTCGATGAGCGCCGCAGAAACGGTCACCGCTCTCTCCAAGTGCCGGCGCCCTTCCCCACAGCTCGGCCGCCTCGCTGTTGTACCTGACGAGCCACCCCTGGCGATCACAGAGGTACACCGCACTGGGGATGGCATCGAGTGCGCTCGTCCCCATCGCGATCAAGCTTTCGTACTCGCTTGGTGTACGCGTTTCCCTGGAAAGCTCTTCAATGTTCGACATCAGTCATCCTCAAACCGCCTGGCTGAAACCTTTCACAGGGCATCAATGGAGTCTAGATCCCTATTCACCGGGCGAGTTCAGGAAAAATCGACGTCACAGCCTCGCGCCTCAAAACTTGAACAGTGCCTGGGGTGCCTGGACCATTAACGCCCGCTTAAGTGGCGCCGCACATTCCAATGCGCGCAACTGCCCCATCACCGTTTCGAAACCGACATGTTCTTCATGCTGCGTGTGCGGCCAGTCGCTGCCCCACACCAGGCGCTCGGGGCCGAAGTGGTGTTCCAGCAACGTCAACGAGGCGCGGGCGAACTCAAGGTTCCGCGGGGCCGTTGCGCCCAATCGATAGATGCCGGACACCTTCATCCACACCTGTCCGCCCTGCCCCAGTTCCATCAATTGGGCAAAGCCAGGTTGATCCAGCCCCAAACGCGCATCCGGGCGACCGAAGTGATCGACCACCAGTTTGATGCCCAATGGCAACAGTTGTCCCATCAGCCCCGGCAAGTCCGCCAGGTTGGCATGCAACTCGACATGCCAATCCAGCTCTGCGATGTGGCCCAGAAAGCCTTTCCAGGTAGGGTCGCGAAAATCAGGCAAGGCCTCGCCCATCAAATTTAAGCGAACACCGACCACGCCCAAGCGGGCCATGTCGTCCAGCTCGGCCCGGCTGACGTCTCGCGCCACCACCGCGACCCCGCGCAAACGCTCTGGCGCTTGCCGTAGCGCGGCCAGCAAATAGCGGTTATCCGTGCCGAGAAAACTCGGCTGCACCAACACGCCATGACTCAAGCCGTGGGCGTGCAGATGGCCCAGGTACTGGGCGAGCGTGGCGTCATAGTCGGGTGTGTAGCGCCGGATAGCCGCGAGTTCCAGCCCGCGGCTGAATACGTGGGCGTGACAGTCAATGCCGGTGATCGGCGTAGTACGGGTATCAACCATGGGTTTCATCTATCGAAAATAAGGAAAATCAGGCCCGGGCGCCCTGGCTATCACGCTCAACCACAGAGGCCGATGCAGCAGTGGCTTCCAGGCTGCGACCGCGGGTTTCCGGCAGGCAAAGCGCCGCGATCACCGCCACGCCGTAGGCAATCCCGGCGTCGATGCCAATGGCCGAGCCCAAGGACATCGAATCGCTCATGTGACCGACCAGGAACGGGAACACCGCCGAGAGCACCCGGCCAAAGTTGTAGCAGAACCCCACGCCGGCGCCGCGGACATCCGCCGGGTACAGCTCGTTGAAAAACGCCCCGAGGCTCGCCGGAATGCCCGCTGCAAAGAAGCCGAGCGGAAACCCCAGGAACAGCATCTGGGTGTTGCTCAACGGCAGGAACACATAACACTGCACGGTCACCACGCAGCACAGCGCGAACAACACGATGTTCTTGCGACGGCCAATGCGATCGATCAACAAGCCACTGACCACGCAGCCGCACCAGAAGGCGAAGATGATCACCGCCAGGTAGCCGCCGGAGTTGAGCACCGACAGGTTGCGTTCGGTCTTGAGGAAGGTCGGCAGCCAGGTCATCACCGCGTGGTAACCACCGTGCGCCCCCAAACCCAACAGCCCGCCAAACAGGGTCACGCGGATCAGCTCGGGGCGAAAGATACCGCCCAGGGATTTGAAGAAACTCTGCGGGATGACGTTTTCTTTTTTCAGACGCTGGAAACTGTCGGGCTCTTCAACGTTGCGGCGCACCCAGATGATCAGGAACGACGGCAGCAGGCCGACGATGAACATCACCCGCCAGGCCATGTCTTGCGGCACGAGGGAGTAGATCAAGGTAAAGACGCCGACCGCCAGCCCCCAACCCACCGCCCAGGCGCTTTGTACCGTGCCCATGACCTTGCCGCGGTACTTGGGGTTGATGGTCTCGGCCATCAATACCGCACCGGCGGCCCATTCCCCGCCGATCCCGAAGCCCTGTAGCGCCTTGACGATCAACAACGAGTGGAAGCCGGTGACGAACGCCGACAGGAAGGTAAAGAAGGAAAACCACAAGATCATCCACTGCAGCGTGCGCACCCGCCCGTAACGGTCCGACAGCGTCCCGCCGACCCAGCCGCCAATGGCCGAAGTGACCAGGGTCACGCCGCTGACCAGCCCGGCATCGCCCTTGGTCAGGGCAAACGCGGCGATCAACGCCGGTATCGCCAGGCCGAACATCTGTACTTCCAGCGCATCGAGCGACCATCCGCCGAAACAGGCCCAGAACGTTTTGCGCTCCCGCGCAGTGACTTGGCGATACCAACTGAACATGATTTTTATCCTTATGGGTGGAACGAAAGGCAGCCGAGAGCGAACCGCGCCGCTACAGGGCCAGTCATGGCAAACAAAACGATAAGGGCTGCGGCGACCGACTCGCCGCTAGCCCGGTGGGGTCAGCGGATTTCCACGCGGTAGCGGAAATGCTCGGCATGCCCGCGCGAGCGTCGCCACTCCAGGGGATTGCCGGCGTAGTCCCGCGCCAGACGCTCGATCACCACCACCGGGCTGTTGACCGGTACTTGCAGCAATCGCGCGTACACCTCATTCACCGATTCGGCGGTGAGGGTTTCTTCGGCATAGGCGACCACCTGACCGCAGGTTTCTTCATAGATGGGATAAAGCAGCGGTCCTTTTTGACTCAGGTCGATCTCGAGCAAGGGTTGGAAACGGTTGCGGGGCAGCCAGATTTCTTCGGCGAGCACCGGCGCTACTTCCAACAAACGCACCCGCACGATGCGAATCACCGGCGCATCCGCCGGCAGCCCCAGCGCCTGGGCCACCGCCGAAGGCGCGGACACCGGCTCCACGGACAGGATCCGGCTCTCGGGAACCCGGCGTTCGCCTGAAGCGCTTTGAAAGCGGAAAAAACGGAACAACGACGATTGAAATTGCGGCCGGCGAATGAAGGTTCCGCGCCCCTGCTGGCGCTCCAGGACGCCCTCGCTGACCAGCGCATCGATGGCCTTGCGCACCGTGCCGGTAGACAACTGGTATTCGGCTGAAAGTGCCGCCTCAGTAGGGATCGCCTCCCCCGGACGCCAGCGATTATTGGCGATCTGTTCAGCCAATTGGTCGCGTAAACGTTGATACAGCGGCAGACGGGCATCACTGGAGAGAGATTTCATTGACCCTATTCACCTTGTTATCTAGTCATATATATGAATATGGGTGCGAGTATTTGCTCAAGGTCGATTGCTTGTCAAGAATGCCCGGGCTAGCTGGCTGACGAATGGCCGGCGGCAACAGTGGCAAGCGGTAGCCAGACCCGAACCTCGAACCCCTCCTGCCGATCTTTTGCCGGAGACAACAGTTCGATGCGCCCATTGATCCCCTGCACGATCGTCTTGACGATCGCCAACCCCAATCCCGACCCACTGATTTCGCTCTGGCCGCGCACGAAACGTTCGGTCAGGTGCTGCAGGACGGCTACCGGCACCACCGGTCCGGCATTGATCACCCGCAGCAGTGCCTGGTCCGTGAGGGTGACTTCGATGGGTTGATCCATCGCACCGTACTTCAATGCGTTCTCGATCAGATTGCGCAACAGAATGCCGAAGGCGTCCGGGTCGACAGTCGAATACACATGCGCCTGGGCAGGAAGTTGCAGCGCGATCTGACAGGTGTTGTTGTGCCGCCACTCATCCACCACGTGAGCCAATAATGGGACCAGGTCCTGGGGCGCTTGCGAGAGCAGTCCGCCCCCTTCAGCCTTGGCCAATTGCATGAGTTTTTCCGATAACCGGGCCAATTCGCGCAAAGCGCTTTCGATCTTTTTTGCACGCAAACGCAACGGACCTTCAGGGGCCTCCTGGTACAGCCGCTGGACTTGCGCCAATGTTGCGGCCAAGGGTGTACGCAGCTCATGTGCGCTATTGGCAGTGAAGCTGCGTTCGGCCTCCAGGGCCTTGCGCAAGCGCTCCAGCAGGCGGTTTACCGCATCCGCCAAGGGGTTGATTTCTGCCGGCAGGCGCGACACCTTGATCGGCGACAGATCACCCACGCCGCGGGCCTCTACCGCGTAACGATAGGCCAGCACGCTGCCCAGGCTCATGCGCACCAATAGCCAGGTCCCCAACAGGCTGATGGGGACCAGCGCCAATAACGGCCACAACAAGGTAAACAAGGCCTGTCGTGCGGCCTCGCGGCGATGGCGCAACGGCTCGGCGACTTCGATGAATACCGTCTCACGCAGCGCACTGGCGCCATACAGACGGTACTTTCCAGTCGTGGAGAAACCTTCAATCGGATGTTTGCTGAATACCTTCGGGTTGGCATCGTGGGACTGCATCAGGACCTTGCCCCCGGCATCGCGAACCAGATAGCTCAGGTACTCCTTGTGCATCTTCAGGGTGGCAACCTGTTGCGCCTCGCCCGGGTTTTCCCGGTTGCTGATTTCCAGCACGGCCAGGGGCAAGATGCGTTGGGCGGTCTCCTCCAGTGCGCTGTCAAAGGCCTCGTTCAACTCATGTCGTACCCCGCGCCAAGTGCCGACTGTCGCCACCAGCCAGAGCAACGTCATGCCCAGCGTCAGTCCCAGGCCCAGACGCTTTTGCAGACTGAAGGTCGTCTTCATGCCGACACCATCCGGTAACCCATGCCCCGCACGGTCTCGATCAGGTCGCGCCCAAGTTTCTTTCGCAATCGACTGATATAGACCTCGATCGTGTTGCTTTCGATTTCGGCGCCGAAGGCGTACAGCCGATCTTCGAGTTGCCCCTTGGACAGCAGCGCGCCTGGACGCTGGATGAATGCCTCCAACAGCGCCCATTCCCGAGCAGTGAGGTCCACGGCCATGCCGGCCCGATGCAACGTACGGGCCGTCATGTCGACGTGCAGCTCACCGAGCCTGATCTGGGGATTGGGGTTACCGCTGTAACGACGAGCCACCGCAGCCACACGGGCCGACAGTTCAAACAGATCAAAGGGTTTGACCAGGTAATCGTCGGCGCCGGCATTGAGGCCGGCGATTCGATCAGAGATCTGGTCCTGGGCCGTCAGGATGATCACCGCCGTCGCGTCACCTGCGCTGCGCCGCTGACGCAGGAAATCCAGCCCTCGGCCGTCCGGCAACATCAAGTCAAGCAGGATCAGGTCATAAGCGGTCGTGCTTACGCTGCTGCGTGCTTGGGCAAGGTTCTGCACCCAGTCAACGGCATGGCCGTCATCGGCGATCTGTTCGCGCACCGCATCCCCCAATCTTGGCGAGTCCTCAACCAATAAAACCCGCATCGGGCAGCTCCTGTAATCGTGGTGTGCCGCACCTTAGCGGCCTTACCTGACGTGAATCTGAAGATTCAGCTGGCTGTCAGGAATGCACCGTAGGGTATGCCCACAACGAAGCCCCCGGCGGGAGACAGATCATGAAATCAGGTTTTATCGCCAGCACTGCGCTGATAAGTGTGCTGGCCAACGGTTACGCCTTGGCCGATGACGACTGCGGCGAACCAGTCAACGACTGGCAGCCACGGGAAACCCTGCGCCTGCAGGTGGAACAGCGGTACGGCTGGACGGTGCAGCGCATCAAGGTCGACGACGGCTGCTACAAGCTCAAGGGCCTGGACCGCCAGGGCAATGTCATCGAAGCCCGCTACGCCCCGGCGTCGCTGCACCTGCGCAAGCTCGAGATCTACTTCCGGGACGATGACGATGCCAGCGCCTACCTCGCCCCTGCTCCCGCACCGTGACATTTCGACGCGTTGATCCTGCCATTCAGGTTGCTGTCAGCAAGCAGGTCCAGGCTCTCGCCCCAACGATCAAAAGGACACCTCCCATGAAAAAAATCATCGCCACAACCTGCCTCGCCGGCGCCATCATCCTGCCGGGGCTGGCTCAAGCCCGTGAAATAACCCTCACGACCCAGCTCAAGCGCTACAGCGGCAACGATGCGTACCTGGCGATCTACGTCACCGACGCCAGCGGCCAGTACCAGAAAACCCTCTGGGTGGCCGGCAAAAAGGCCAAGTACTACAAGCACCTGGCCGACTGGGCCCGTGGAAGCAAGATGAGCCCCAGCGAGTACGACGGCGTCAGCGGCGCCAGCGTTGGCAGCGGCGACACCCTCAAAGTCAGCGTCGAGCTGGCAGACACCCTGATCGATGCCGGGTATCAGATTCGCATCGATAGCGCCGTCGAGGATAAGCGTGATGCCCGGGCAGACGTCAGCGTGGCCCTGACTTCGCAAGGCGCAGGCAAGCCAGCGACGGGCAATACCTTCGTCGAATCCTTTACCTACGACCTGTAGCACCTGCCATTTGCGGAGGCCGAACATGCTTCGCCAGCTCCACTCCCTGCCCGGTCTGATCGCCGCCCTGCTGGTCATGCTACTGGCCGTCAGCGGCGCGATATTGTCTGTCGATCCGGCCCTTGAACGCCTGAACAACACGTCCACTGCGCTCGGGCAGGTCAATGTCGCCCAGTTGGCGGGACGCGTCGCCGAGCACTTTCCAGCGGTGGAGCAGATCCAGCGTACGGCGTCCGGCACGGTCATCGTCTACTACAACCGTGACGGCCAGGTCGGTGCCGAAGAAGTCGACCCACTGACCGGTCAAGGCTTGGCACCGTACGAGCCCGGCACCTTCTCTCGCTGGATGAAAGACCTGCACCGCTCGCTGTTCCTGGGTTCGCCGGGCCATGGGGTCGCGGGGGCCGGCGCGCTGGTCATGCTGATGCTGTTGGTGTCCGGGGCGCTGTTGCTGGTCCGGCGGGTCGGCGGCTGGCGCAACCTGCTGCGTCCACTGCGGGGCAACTTCAGCCAGCGCTGGCACGCTGAGGTCGGTCGCTTAGCGTTGCTTGGGCTGCTGTTATCGGCACTGAGCGGGCTCTATATGTGCGCCACGACCTTCGACTTCGTCGCTGATGGCAGTCAGAGCGAGCCGGCATTCCCCGACCACATCAGCGCAGGCTCGGCCTCGCCCGTGGCGAGCCTGCAAGCTTTGCAGGCCACCGATCTGACTGACCTGCGCGAACTCGTCTACCCCAGTCCCAATAACCCGCAAGACGTGTTTTCCCTGCGCACAGCCCAGGGCGACGGCTACGTGGACCCGGCCAGCGGCACCCTGCTGTCCTATCAAGCCCATGACGGGATGTACGCCGTCTACGAATGGATCTACCGATTGCACACCGGTGAAGGACTGTGGTGGCTCGGCCTGCTACTCGGCCTTAGTGCACTCTGCGTGCCGCTGATGAGCATCACCGGCATCCTGATGTGGTGGCGTCGCCGCAAAGCCGCGCCGAACATCCGTCATGACAGCTCCGCGCAATCCGCCGACACCGTGATCCTGGTAGGCAGCGAAACCAACAGCACCTGGGGCTTCGCCAACACCTTGCATGAAGCCTTGCATCAAGCCGGCCACCGCGTTCACAGCGCGGCAATGAATCAATACGCCAACGCCTGCATCAACGCGCAACGGGTGTTCATCCTCACCGCAACCCACGGTGACGGCAATGCCCCGGCCTCGGCTTCGCAGTTCCTGGCACGGCTGGCCGAAGCCGGCTTGAAATCTGGCCAGCCGTTTGCCGTGCTGGGTTTTGGTGACCGGCAGTTTGCCCAGTTCTGCCAGTTTGCCCACCAGGTGCAGGACGCCTTGTTGCAGGCCGGTGGCACGCCGTTGATCGGCCTGGAAACCATCAACCGCCAATCCTCCCAGGAATTCGCTCGCTGGGGTCACGCCGTGGGTGAGGTGCTGGGGCATGACTTGACGCTGATCCACACCGCACAGCCGCCACGCACCCATCAACTGGTGCTGGCCGAGCGCATTGCCTATGGTGAACAGGTCGGCGCGCCCACCCACGTGCTGCGGTTCAAAGCCTCAGGAACATTACCGGCCTTTGAAGCCGGTGATCTGGTCGGCATCCTGCCCCCTGGCAACCCCCTCCCTCGGTTCTACTCGCTGGCCAGCAGCTCACAGGACGGCGTGCTGGAGATCTGCGTACGCAAACACAAAGGCGGTCTGTGCTCATCATTCCTTCACAGCGTGGAGATCGGGGCGACCATCGACGCCTTTATCCAAACGAACCCACAATTTCGCCCAGCGTCGGGCGCGCACCCAGTGATCCTGATCGGCGCCGGTACCGGCATCGGCCCGCTAGCCGGTTTTATCCGGAACAACAAGGCCCACCACCCCATGCATTTGTATTGGGGTGGGCGTAACCCGGCCTCGGACTTCCTCTACGAAACCGAGCTCAACCATTACCTGGCTGACCGGCGCCTGACGGCGTTGCACGCGGCCTTTTCCCAGGTCATGGACCGTTCCTACGTGCAAGACCGGCTGATCAGCGACGCCCTGATGTTGCGTCGGCTGATCGAAAAAGGCGCCCAGGTATTGGTATGCGGCGGTCGCGAGATGGCCAAGGGGGTGATGCTGGCCCTGGACGAAGTACTGGCACCGCTGAACCTGAATGTGCAGACCCTCAAGGCACAAGGACGCTATCGTGAAGACGTCTACTGAATTGCAACGCTACAGCCTGAGCGGCGAAACCATGGGCACGCGCTATACCGCCCTGTTCTATGCCGAAACCGAACTCGACACCCACCCGATCAGTCACAGCCTGGCGCATGCCGTGGGCCGGGTGGACCAGCAAATGTCGACCTGGAAAGCCGATTCGGATCTCAATCGCCTCAACAACGCACCGTTGCAGGAATGGATAGCGCTGCCCGAGGAACTGACCACGGTATTGTCTGCTGCGCTGCGCGTCAGCCAGCAATCGGGCGGCGCCTTCGACATCGCCGTTGGTGATCTGGTGGACGCCTGGGGCTTCGGTCCCGGCGAGCTGTCCATCACCGAACCGGCGCTCGATAGATTGCCTGCGCCCACTCGACGCTCGACTTGTGCAGCGCTGGTCGTTGATTCACAACGCAACCAGGTGCGCAAACAGGCACCGCTTAACCTCAACTTGAACGGCATTGCCAAAGGTTTTGGTGTCGATGAGCTGGCCCGCTGCCTGGACAGGTTTGGCATCACACGCTACCTGGTAGGCATCGACGGCGAAATGCGCGCGCGCGGCAGCAAACCTGATGGGCAGCCTTGGGTCGTGGCCATGGAAAAGCCCCGTCGAGGCGTGCGTGAGGTCATGGGGGTGATGGAACTCAGCGACGCCGCCATCGCCACCTCCGGGGATTACCGACATTGGGTCGACGTCAGGGGGCAGTCCTACGCCCACACGATGAACCCAGCCACCGGCGCCCCCCTGTGCAACCCGCTCGCAGCCGTCACGGTGGTGTCGACTTCATGCATGCTCGCCGACGCCTGGGCCACAGCGCTGATGGTACTGGGCGAAACCCAAGGCCCCCGCCTGGCACAAGAACGCGGGATGGACGCATTGTTCGTCGTGCGCGACGGTTTGCAGTTCAAGGAAATATCCATAGTCGGCGGACAGTTGCAGGCTCAGGTCCAAACGCGCTGACGCCGACGCTCGGGTGTTGAGTCAGAAGAACGACCACTCACGCACCAGCCGGAGAAGGTCATCATGCACCCACCTCACAGCGCAAACCTTGCAGCCATGTGCTGAGTGAGTGCAGCGTCCGGTGTTGCACCTGAACGCTGCCCCTGTGGGAGCAAAGCTTGCTCGCGATAGGGCCAAAACAGCTGAACGCAATTAACAACGTTTAACTCGCGCGCTCGCGTCCCACGCCCAAGAATGAAGCTCTTGTCTTCCTGGCGCGAAAGCCCTCCTTCGCCCGCCCAATTTCACATGGAAATGAAGCATGTTGCCTGCACCACACCCCTCAACCGTCGCCCTGAAACCGCTCTGGCTGCTTGCCCTGCTCACCGGCAGCGCCGCACCGGCAATGGCAGCGGAACTCGCGCAAAGCACGCCTGGCTTTCTCGACGGGGCGACGCTGGAAGTCCTCAGCCGCAACTTCTACCTCAACAATGACTATCGCACCCCGACCCCGGCAGGTAAAAGCTACAAACAGGAATGGGCCCAAGGCTTCATCGCCTCGTTCGAGTCCGGCTTCACCCCCGGCACGATCGGCGTAGGCATTGATGCTCACGCGTTCCAGGGGTTGAAACTGGACGGCGGCAAGGGGCATTCCGGAACGGGATTATTGCCGCTGGATGAGAACGGGCGAAGCGAGGACCACTACTCCAGTGCGGGCGGCGCGCTGAAATTCAACACCTCACGCACCACCCTGGCGGTCGGCGAAATGACCGTGCAGAGCCCGGTATTCGATACCGCAGACAAGCGCCTGCAACCCGAATACGCCAGCGGCCTGCTGCTCTCCAGCCGCGAGTTCGAAGGGGTCGACCTGCAGGCGGGCCACTTCAGTGCGTTCAAGAATCAGGACACCTCGACCAGCAAGGGTGATTTTTCCGGGTATGGGGCGACGACGCGCCACGGCGCCATCGACTTCATCGGCGCCGACCTGCTCACCGGCCAAGCCCTGGGCGGCGCGCTCTACGCCTCCGAACTGAGCGATACCTGGCGCCAGTACTATGCCAACCTGCATGCCACCCTTGGCGAACTGTTCCTTGACGGCAACCTGTATCACACCCGCGACTATGGCAAGGCCAACGCCGGGACCATCGACACCACGGCCTATAGCCTGAGTGGCAAATATCGGCTCAATGCCCAGGCGTTCACCCTGGCCTATCAGAAAATCAACGGCGACACGCCCTTCGATTTCGTCGGCGGCGACTCCATCTACCTGGCCAACTCGATCAAGTATGCCGACTTCAACGGCCCGGGCGAGCGCTCATGGCAAGCGCGCTACGACCTCGACCTGGGCACCTTGGGCGTCCCCGGCCTGAGCTTCATGGCCCGCTATGTGACTGGACGCGGGATCGACGGCAGCCATGCTCCCCAAGGCGATGCCTACAACCCGTTCGATAGCGACACCGGTACTTACAGTCCGCAACAAGGCGCTGGCGGACGCCATTGGGAGCGCGACCTGGACCTGCACTACATCGTGCAGTCAGGCCCGGCCAAGGACCTGTCGTTGCAACTGTCCCATGTCACCCATCGCGCCAACAGCAGCCAGGGCGGCGATGACATCGACCGGCTGTATATCGTCATCCAGTACCCACTCAAGCTGGGGCCGTTCTGACCCTGCCTCAATGGATACCCAATACTTTATCCGTCATGACGGCTTCACTGGTTTAACCGCCGCTGACCGAAGCCGGCCTGACTATCACTTCCCAATTCACCTTCAAGCCAGTCGAGCAGCGCGCCCACCTCAACCCGACCTTCCCCGCCCGGCCGGCTGAATACCGATATCGCATCAGGCAAAGGGACGCTTTCTACGCAAGGTCTCACCAACGCACCGCTCTCAAGCAGCCCTTGGGCGGTGCGCCGCCACCCCAACGCAATGCCATGCCCCTCGACCGCCGCCTGGAGCATTAAGGGATAGCTATCGAACACCGAGCCCTTGGGAGCGTCGTCGAGCGACAGTCCAAACGCCTGGAACCAGGCCTCCCACTGCATCCAATGAGGCGGCGTAGCGTGATAGTGCAAAAGGGTGTGGGACTTCAGGTCACAGACTTGCAACGTTTTGTGGGTACGCAGGTAATGAGGACTGCATACGGGAAACACTTCATCAGCGGCGGTAAACATCAAACCATGGACGCCGCTGGGCCGTCCTGTGCTTTGCAGGGCCACGTCAAAATGCCCATTGAACTCAGTCAGCGGCCCGGTGGATGTGGCCACCTGGATCTCGATTTCCGGGTATCGCTGGTGGAACGTCGAGAGCCGCGGCATCAACCAGTAGAACGCTTCGCATAATTGGCACAGCAAAACGACACGGTTTTTACCTGGCGATTGACGAAGGCTGACAGCACTGGCACTGATACTTTGCAACGCGTTACTCACCACACGTCCCAACTCACGCCCTTGCGTGGTCAGGAAGACGGCGCGGTTACGACGGCAGAAAAGCTTCAGCCCCAGGTCCTCTTCGAGCCCACGGATCTGCCGACTGATCGCCGCTTGGGTGATGTGCAGTTCCTCGGCTGCCTTGGAAAAACTTTCCAAGCGCGCAGCCGCTTCGAAGGGCAACAAGCTGGCAAGCGGCGGTAATGACTTTCCAAGGGTATTCATAATCAGAGGTAATGCATCCAGGGCCGAGAACTCGTTTGTAGCATAGCTGCGACGCTGTGCAACATGAGCTCAATGCCTTAAGGATATGCATGAATGCCCAATGCCTACTCGAACACCCTCGCCGGCGTGAGCCTTGCCGTCGTCGCGACGCTGAGCTGGGCGTTGAATTTCATTGCGCCTTACGTCGTCGGTGCCTACACGATCCACGATCTGATGATCATACGGTTCCTGATCGCCGGGGCGCTGGGTGTGGCTGTCGTGGTGGGCTATCGAACCCAGCTTCGGCGCCTGCGCCGCAGCCAACTGCTACTTGGCGCAAGCCTGGGAGTCATCGGGTACCTCGGCTACAGCAGTTGTATTGCCGCAGGCGTCATGTTTGCCGGGCCGGTACTGACCCCGGCGTTTATTGGCATGGTGCCGGTCTTGCAGGCACTGCTCGGCAACGCCACCCACAAGACCCTTCAATGGCGAAGACTGGTGATACCGCTGGCTTTTTTAACGGGAGGGCTATTGCTGTCGAACCTCAGCAGCATCCAGCAGCCCCTGAGCGACGACGGTTCATGGTTGACGGGCGTGTTTTTCTCGATCGGTGCGGTGCTCTTGTGGCTCGTATTCAGTTGGTTGAACCAGGGCGCCTTGGTCAACCTGTCGGCCAGCGCTTCGGGGGCCTGGACCGGCCTCATGATGGTCGGCGCAGGGATCGGCACCTTGTGCTTGTTACCGGCGGCGCAAGCGTTTGATCTTCTCAAGCTGCCAAGCCTGGGTTTCAGTGTTTCCCTGGCGGGACACTTGTATACCTGGGGTCTTGTGATTGCGCTGATGTCGTCAGTCATCGGGGCCTGGGCCTGGAACGCAGCGTCCCGTCGCCTTCCCATGGTGCTTTCCGGGCAGTTGATAGCCCTGGAATCACTATTTGCCACACTACTGGGCTTGTTGTTTCATCACCGGCTGCCAACGCTTCTAGAAGCGTCAGGTCTTGCTGGCGTGCTGGTGGGGGTGGTGATGGCAGTTCGTATTATTCTGACGTCCACTGTTCCTGATAGAAAAGTCCCATGTCTTGACTGAAATGCTTTTTGCGACGCCGGTAAAGGCTCGGCCGGCGGGGGTTCTGAAACTTCTCCTCGGCAGTGTTTCGGCCTACGCCCCCTGCTACCATGCCACGCTCCACAATCGATTAAAGTACACGCGCATGGATGCCACGCTTCACCGTTTCAGCTGTTCGTCAGCGCTCATCACTGCGCTGCTTCTTTGCGGATGCCAGGCGACCGCACCTGCACCCGTCAGCCAAGCCATCCCTGGCGTGGACTTGGAAGGGCTCACTGTCTTCAACCAAGCCTTGGCCGAGGCCCCTTTGCCAAACTCCATCATTCGCGATGGAGATCGGGTGACCTATATGGTGGCGTCACCCGCGGCTCAGGCGTTGGGCTTCATGGCGCGATTCGATGCTGATTGCGTTCGGCCTCAAGCGCAGATGGCTTACAAGGTCAAAGGGGGGATGAAGAGATTCTCCATCGACCCACGAGGAAAGACCGAAGAGTCTTGGCAGCTGCCTGCCCAACAAATGCCCCAATACCTGCAAAGTGCACAGCGCAAACAAGTGTGTGCCCTGACGGCACCGCCGGATTGGCGAATGTTGACAGCGCCGGAACGGGGGGATTGGCAGCTGTTGGATCGCGCCAGCCTGAAGGTACAGCGTGATGAGGTGACTTTTTGGAGCGCTCGCGTATTACCCTCTGAGGCTAGGGTGCCCAGAGCCGACCTTCTCTATGGACAAATCCAACAACGGTGGCTCGCTAACTGCTCATTGCAGCAACTCACCGAATTGAGTTCCTTTTACATTGATAAAGAGCACCGCGTGCTCGGTGGACGCGTGAACACGGAACCAGAAACCATCGCTTTAAAAAGCCTGCCGGTGGAGGAGCGCCCGCTGTTTGAGGCAGCCTGTGGCAGCCCGAAATCCCAGGACCAATACAAACCCTATGAAAGGCGTATCCAGTCCTCATTCGAGTTACCTGCGCCAACGCCTGCCGCTCCTGTCTTGAAATCCATCGAAGCGTTGAATATGCCTGAACCGCAGAAAAGCATTCAGCATCTGCGCATGGCACGCCAGGATTCGACTCCAAAACAGGAGGTTTATGACTACACCTATCTCCCGGGCGAAACGGGAAAACAATTGACTCAACGATCCAAAGACGAGCGAGGACAGCGGGTGATCGTCAGTTTCCGTGACTTGATCGACCTTGCACATAGTGAGTTTCGACGCAGCAACGATGGATTCAGCTTTCGGGATAACACACTCAACATCCTCACATTCGAGGGCGACTGGGCCAACATGCCAGTAGGTGCCATTCTGCAATATTCGACTGAGCGACCGCCTTACTATCCCCGCGCGGGAAACCGCCGTCCCGTCGTAGAACAATTCAGCTGTGAAGTGCAATCGCAGAAACCAGCCAGTGCCTATCATCCAGCTTTAATCGGCAATGCCAAGGAGCTCAGTTGCAAGCGCATTGATTACGCCAGCGAAGAAATCACTGTCCATGCTTACCTGGAGACATACGGGATGTTTGTAGCGACGGAACTCAGAGGGCCGAGATCGCATGTCAGATGGACGATAGAGGCAGTCGAATAGCATGGGGATCTTTGATCGTTTATTTGGTGGACGTTTTAGCATGCCAGCGCCCGATGAAACCGACCTCAGCGCTGCTGCGATCATGAAAGAGCTTCGACCTTGCCAGAATCAGGAGCAGGAACAGGCCCTTAAAACTTTCGCCCAGACGCTGTTGGCACGGGTTCCGGAAAAAGAGAACGCCAGGCTAGTCAAGCGCATCATGCGTAAATTCGCCGTGGGATTCGAAGCCTCCAGCGCCCTGTCGGAGGGATTGCTTGAGGATGCAAGGGGACAAAAACTCGAGTATCTCGTGCTGTTGAGTGTCGATTGGAAAGGCTACGACGGATTTGAGTACCTGGCGCCCTATCTAACCAAGGCCAACGGCATAAATGAGCCCTACACCTACGTGCATAGCGGCGTATCGATGACGCAGGTGCTTGACGATTTTGATGAATGGCTGCTCCGGTTCGGTAGGCGATACCTTCACCTGGATACAGGGGATGACGATTACTGCGGGTTTATCGTTGACGCCGAACGGGTAGAGGAAATGATCAACCTGGCTCAACGTGCAGACATTGAAGTCAGCCTTAGTCATTTCTGAATCGCGCAGAAAGAACCTGCCGGAAATGGGCCAGGCCGTGCTGGAGCGTAAAAGTGCCACCTGCTTGGGCGAACACCTGCAGGACATCGGCGAGAAAGATTATTCGGAGCAAACGGCCAGGGAAATCGACCTGGGCATCCGAGCGTTGCTCGATGAAGCCTATCAACGCGCCAAGACCTTGCTCGAAAGTCGCCGGGCCGATCTGGACACCGGGGGCCGTCTGCTATTGGAAAGGGAAACCCTGACCCCTGAAGAATTTGCACCGTTTCTACCGATCAAGCGCCCGGCGGCAGCGCTGCGACTTCTTTGGCAGCCTCATTGCCCAAAGGTTGGCGCGATCCGCGCCTGGCAACCTTGTACAAAACAGGTACAGACCTATACAAAGCGGATTACAATGACATCACTGTGATATCAATCATAACGGCGCATACTCCCCCTATGCTCAAGCAAGCGCCACTCCGGGAATGCTGAAAACAAAGCCAAGGACGTCCTGAGTAAAAGGGACGCCGCGACTCCAAAAGAGTAAAGGCCATGTCGAACGATAAAGAAACCGACGAACGTTGCATAAATAGCACTATCGAGCCCTGTCGCTCACGTTCCGAGTCCCCCTATTGGAACGGTCAACTCCCTCATCAAGACACCTCGCACGCCTCCCATTCCCTGGACCCGCAGGTAAATGATGGAAATTGCACCTCGATCGATAAGGCTACTATTGCCAATATCCAGGTAAGTTCTACGACGCTGAATGAAGAGCTGATCACGGCGAGGAAACTCTGTCGCGAATCGAAGTCGGCAGTCGTTGCGATGTTCAGTGATGCACGAATGGGGCGTGCCATATCCATCGACCAAGCGGATAAACTCGTCGACGATATAGCCCGTTCAATCATGCGTCACCCAAGTGCTTTCATCAGCCTGGCCCGACTTAAAACGGCGACTGAATACACGTATATGCATTCAGTCGCCGTCAGCGCCCTGATGATTGCCGTGGCTCAGCAACTGGATTTGCCTGAAGAGCTTGTTCATCAAGCTGGACTTGCGGGTTTATTGCATGACATTGGCAAGATGGCCATTCCCGGCATCATTATTAACAAGCCGGGAAAACTGACCGACGATGAATTCGCAGTCATTCGTCAACACCCGCAGCTAGGCGCGCAAATATTGCGAACCTCGACACCACTGTGCGAAGCGGTGATTGACGTGTGCCTGCATCATCACGAAAAAGTGGACGGGTCTGGCTATCCAGATCGGTTGATCGGTGAGCAGATAAGCCTCTTTTCCCGCATGGCGGCCATTTGCGATGTCTATGACGCAGTCACATCGGATCGCCCCTACAACGAAGCCTGGTCCCCCGCCATTGCCATTCAAAAAATGTCGGGATGGAATCGACATTTCGATAAAACGGTATTCCAGGCCTTTGTGAAGTCAGTCGGTATTTATCCGGTTGGCTCCATCGTTCGCCTCAGCGGCGGCGCTATCGGCGTGGTCACTGAGCAGAACCCATGTTCGTTATTGAACCCAAAAGTAAATACCTTCTTCTCCACCTCTTTAAACACCTACGTCACCCCCTCGATCATCGACTTGAGTGAGCCGACCTCAAGCGAAAAGATCATTGAACGAATCACGGCAAAACAATACGGCTTCAAAAATACAGAAACATTGTGGAGCGAACTTCCCGCATAAAGCTGACACCTAGCGAAATAAGCCATTTACTGCCCCAGCTTGACGACGAATCGACCGAGGGTATGGCTTTAGCCGAGAAAAAAAGGCGCAATGGGATAGTTCTTCTATGCTTGGTTCACTCAAAGGAGTTCATCCCTGTGCTCGAGCCCGAAGCCCGACTTCTACACGTGCACTCCCTCAAGGCTGCTTGCTCGAACTGCAGCGTGCTTGAACTGTGCCTACCCATTGGCCTGACGGGCGGTGAAGTCGAGCGCCTCGACACGCTGATCGCCCAGCGGGTGAAGGTCAAGAAAGGCGCAGCGCTGTATCGCACCGGCGACCCGCTGCGCTCGTTGTATGCCGTGAGATTGGGTTTCTTCAAGACCAGCGTCCTTTCGGTAGACGGTCGCGAACAGGTCACCGGTTTCCAGATGCAAGGCGAAATGCTTGGCCTGGACGCTATCAGTACCGATCACTACGCCTGTAATGCCATTGCCCTGGAAGACAGCGAAGTCTGCCCGCTGCCTTTCAACCTCCTGGAAAAACTGGCCCACGACTTACCGTCGTTGCAGCACAACCTGAACAAGCTCCTGAGCCGGGAAATCGTGCGCGACCACAGCATGTTGTTGATGCTCGGCAACATGAACGCCGACGAACGCCTGGCGGCGTTTCTATTGAACCTCTCCCAACGGCTTAACATGCGTGGTTATTCCTCCAGGGAATTTGTCCTGCGCATGAGCCGCGAGGCCATCGGCTCCTACCTGGGTCTGCGCCTGGAAACCATCTGCAGGGGCATCGCCCACCTGCGCCAGGAAGAACTGGTAGACATGCATGGGCGCAATGTCACCATTCTGGACTTGCCCGGCCTCAAGCAAAAAGTCGCCGGTTGCCATCGTCATGCGGAACTGTGATGCATCGTTGAAGCTGCCGGCCCCTTCGCGAGCAATCTCGCTCCCACATGGRGTYGTGGTGAGCACAAGTCCRGCGGCTACAAAAAAATCCYCTGTGGGAGCGAGCTTGCTCGCGATAGCGGCGGGTCAGTTGGCTTTGATTCGGCTGGGCCGCCGCCTTCGCGAGCARGCTCGCTCCCACATGGGGTCGTGGTGAGCACAAGTCCGGCGATCACAGAAAATCCCCTGTAGGTGCGAGTCTGCAATCTGCCCTCCCTCAGCCCAGGCAAACCAAGCCCTGGAGCACCGGACCGCGCAACGTGGCGGTACTCATCCCTTGACCGCCAGCACACTGCCCGGCACCGAGTACAAGGCGCGTTCTGTCGTGCTGCCAATCAAACGCTCAAGACCGGCGCGGTGCACAGTGCCCATCACCACCACGTCGGCCTCGAATTCGTCGATGAACTCCTGAATGACCGGCACCGGCAGGCCAACGACAAAGTGCCGACGTTCCGCCGGTACGCCACAGCGCTCGGCCAGGCTGATAAACGCCGCATGCAGCGATTCGCGCAGGGCGTCGGCAAAGTCATCATCCCAAGCCCCGGCCAGCAACGAGGCTTCGCCATTGAAGGCCGGCGACAGGTCGCAGGCGTACAACAGATGCAACGAGGCGTCGCATTGCCGGGCCAGCGCGGTGGCCGTCTGGACGATGCGCTCGTTCAACGCATTGGCCTCGGGGTCCGAGGGGTCCACCGCCGCCACGACCCGGCGCGGCAAGCCGTGCACCGCCTGGTTGACCAGGTGCACCGGCACCGGACAGTCGCGCAACAGATGACAGTCAAGGGGTGTTGCAAACACGCGTTTGAGCAACGGTTCGAGGGTGACGTCCTTGATCAGCAGGTCAGGCTGGAACTGCTCGACGTAGCGCAGGATGTCCAGCAACGGATGGAGCGTCCACACCACGTGAGTCGTCACATCCAGGCCTTCCTCCTTGAGCAGCTCCGCCTCCTCCACCATCCAGCGACGGTAGCGGTGCAAATAGCGCTGCACACCCGCTTCATCGGTTTTTTCACCCCATAAGTGGGTGCGCGCCGGTGGCTGGACGAACGCGCACAAATGCAGCGCCGCGCCGCTGGCCCGGGCCAGGGCACAGGCCCTGCGCATCGCTGCGGAGGGGTGCAGATCAGGTTCGACGATCAATAGCAGACGCTGGTATTGCCCCATCGCACACCTCCATCGGATTGCCCACACGAAATCCAGAACCTTGCATCGGCCTTTTCCGACGCGATCTTCAGCGTGCGCCCATCAAGGCCCCGGACGGTTTGATCTGAATCAAAGGCAGGACAATCGACGGACGAATACGCGGGCACTGATCCAGATCAGAATCGATCGCCGTGGCGGGCGTAGAACAGTATCGAATGCGCAGCTTTTTATCGCACCGCACGTGCACATCCGAGGGAGGATCGCACCATGCTCACTGTCAAAGACCACAACGAACGCGCCGCTGCCCTGTATGCCAGCATCAGTGGCAAGCACTGGATCCAGGCACTCAAGGACGGCCGGCATGTCTTGATCCGCCCGCTCAGGGACCAGGATCGCCAGCGCGAATACGACTTCATCATGCGCCTGTCACCGGAGTCCCGGCACATGCGCTTCCTGGCGCAGATCAATGAGCCGGGCGCGGCGCTGCTCGATCAGTTGATGGATGTCGACTGCAAGACGCGCATGGCCTACATCGCCCTGGTCCATGACAACGGCGAGTTGATCGAGATCGGGGTCAGTCGCTATTGCGCGACCCAGGAACACGAATGCGAGTCTGCGGTGACCGTCGCTGACCCTTGGCAACACCTGGGGCTGGGGACGTTGTTGATGGAGCACCTGATCGACACCGCGCGTAAAAACGGCTACCGCCAGATGTACTCCGTCGATGCCGCCAGCAATGCCCCGATGCGGGACTTGGCCCATAGCCTGGGTTTTGAAACCCACAGCGATCCCGACGACACCCGGCAGGTCATCCACCGGCTCTACCTTTAGCTCCGGACGCTGCGCGAGGCCTTGACATGGCCTCGCGCAGCGTTGCTCCAATCACACTTGCGGCTTGATCGCCAACACGCTGCAAGGCGCCCGTTGCAGCAGCAGCTCGGCGGTGGTGCCCAGGCGCTTGTCCAGGCCACGATGTGCCGTGGTACCCATGACGATGACATCGATCTGGTGATCGGTGGCGAACGTGCAAATGCTGTTCAGCGGCGCCCCTTCGATGAAGTGGCGCTGCTGCGGTGCGACCCCATGCCGCTCGGCCAGGGACTCGAACACCTCATGTTGTGCCTGGCCCAACGCTTCATAGAGCCCGGTGGCCAAGGGCAGCGCACCAATGCCCATGTCCGAGGCGTAGACGGCCGTCCAATCGAAGGCGTGCAGCAACTCGACCTGGGCGTTGCATTGCTCGGCCAGTTTGACTGCGGCGTCGACGATCTGGTCGTTGAATACCAGGTCCTGCTCCTCGCTGCGCAGCACATCGACAATCGCCAGGACCCGCCGAGGCCGGGGGTTACGCGAATCCGTGACCAGATGCACTGGCACCGGGCAGTCGCGCAGCAAGCGCCAGTCCAGGGGCGTGAAAAACACCCGCTTCATCGCCGGTTCCGGCTGCGCGTCCTTGATGATCAACGCCATTGGCATCTCCTTGACGTATTGCTGCAAGGCTTGGAAGGCATCCTTGCTCCAAACCACCTCGCTGGTCACCTCGACGCCGTGCCGGCGCGCCAGTTCGGCCTGTTGCCACAGCCAATGCCGATGGGTTTGCAGATAGCCCTCACGCGCTTGCTTGACCTGCTCCGGGGCGAACAGACCGGCCACCGAGAGCACCTCCAGGTAGTCGAACGCCACGATGTGCAGGGGCAGGTCCAGCGCCAGGGCCAACTCGGTAGCCCGGTCGAACGCCGGCGTACGGATCATGGCGTCGGGCGCCACTAGCAACAAACGTTGAGTCTGGGACATGGAACACCTCGGCACGTGGCGACAGCCACTTAAAGGATTGAGGGTTCCAGAATGGACGCCTGCCAGAAACAGGACTTGATCTTCATCAAACAGCCATCATTCATTCAGGCTGACAAACTCGGGAGCAACAGCCCCGCCCACATCGCCAGCGTGACCAGCACCTGGCCGGGAATCACATACCCGGCGAACCTTCGCCCGCCACTGAGCCACGCTACCACGCACTTGCTCAGGGAGTTGCTGCTCAGCGCCATCAGGACCGGCACGGCGACGCCGTCGAAGGGCAACAACCCGCCCTTGGCCAGGGAAGCGATGGAGGCTGTCGAGGCATGGGCGTCGAGCAAGCCACTGAAAATCGCGGTGACGGTCACCCCGGCCTGGCCGAACGCATCGAGCATTGCCGACGAGAGGACGGTGATAGCGGTCATCGCCAGGACCATCGTCACCGCCAGCTTGAGGCTGAAGGCGCCGCCGTGCTTGATGGTTTCATCGGCCCGCGCCCTTGGCCGGGGAAACATCAGCACGCCGGCATAGAGCAATACCATCAGCATCCCGCACACCAACGGCCCCCACATCCAACGCAGCAGCGCGGGGTCCACGGCCGCGAGAATCAGGCCCATTTGAACCACCGTCGCCAGGTTGGATAACACCGCCGCGGCGCTCACCACCTTGAGATTGATCGGCTCTTTGGCCGCGATACCACCCATGGTCGCGACCGTGACTGTGGCGGAGGCGAATCCTGAGGCAATCGCACTGAGGGCGTAGCCGTAGCGGGTCCCCAGGGTCCTAACCGCGACATGCCCCAGCGCCCCCACCGCCATCAGCATGACGGTGAGCGTGCCCAGGTTGCGCAGGTTGATGGCGTCATAAGGCCCGAGGAAGCGATCCGGCGCCAGCGGTAGCACGACCAGCGCGGCGATCAACAGCACCAGGCCATCGCGCATCTCGGTGGCCGTCAATTGGTTGCGGGCAAAGTGGTGCAACGCCTGGCGGCTGGCGAGCAGCCCGGCCATCACCACCCCTATTGCGGTCGCCAGGCCCGGGGCGCTCGCACAGAGCGCGCCCAGTGCCAATACCGCGAACAAGGCCACCTCGCTGGTAATCCCCGGGTCCTTATCGAGATTTCGCCAATAGGCCACCGTGACCAAGGCGCCCAGGGCAAGGGTCATGCCCCCCAGCAACAAGGGACCGCCCGCCTGGACCGCCAGGTAGCCGAGCACGGACGTGATGGCGAAGGTGCGCAGGCCGGCGAAGTCGCGCCGGTCGCCCTCGCCTTTGCGCCGTTCGCGCTCAAGCCCCACCAGCAGGCCGATTCCCAGCGCGGCGGCAGCATTGGCGAAGGCCAGGGTTTCAGTCATGGTTACGGCTCTCTGGCGCCCTGGGGCGACTGATCATGCTCAAACATAGCGCGATTGCCTCGCCGCCGCTGCCTTCGATGCAACGCTTTGAAGCGTGTTTGATGCAAATCAAGTTACCGGGCTCCGTGGCGCTCATGATCGATGACAGACACCACGCCGCGCGAAACCTCGCCCGGCGCCAACAGGTCCTTGCCCGGGAGGTTTGTCATGTCTACGCAATCACGCTTGATGCTGGTCGTCTCGCCACTGATGGAACACAGCCCGGCGTTCGACCGGGCCGCCGCACTGGCCAGGGCCGAAGGCGCGGCGCTGCATATTGTCGCGTTTGACTACCTCGAAGGCCTGGCCACGGCCGGCCTGGTCAACGAGCAGGCACTGGAGCAGATGCGCCTGGGCTACATCGAGCGCCATCGGCAGTGGCTGGAGGAACAGGCCAGGCCCCTGCGCAACCTCGGTATCGAGGTCACGACGGAAGTGACGTGGGTCGAGCGCCCCTTGCAGGAAATCCTGGTCCACCTCAAGGAAGCGCCGATGGATGCGCTGATCAAGTCGGTGGACCCTGAGTCGTGGTTTTCCCGACTGATGTTCACGCCGCTGGACGTGCATCTGCTGCGCGAATGCGAAGTTCCGCTGCACTTCGTCAACAAGGTCACCCACGCCCGCCCGCGCAAGATTCTGGCCGCCATCGACCCGTTCCATCAGGACGGACGCTACGAAGGCCTCAATGACCGGATCCTGAGCGAAGCGAACAAGCTAGCCACCCGCTGCGACGCGACGCTGGAAGTCATCTACGCCTATGACCTTTCGTCCATTACCGCCGCTGAATACGGCTTTGGCAACGGTTCGATGTTCTTCTCCTCGACCCTGGCCCGCCAGCTCTACGAATCCCAGGGCGCGGCCTTCGATGCTCTGGCCGAACGCAATGGCATCGCCGCGGACCAGCGACGCATGATCATGGGTGACCCGGCCAAAGTGTTGGCAAGCTACGCCGCGTCCCATGACATTGATGTCATCGTCATGGGCCGCGTGCGCTACGGCAGCCTGGACAAGCTGATCGGCAGCACCGTGGAAGGCCTGCTGTACAAGATGCCCTGCAGCGTGTGGGTGATTGCGCCGCAGCAGATGGGTTGAAGGCAGGCCCGATGATGGGTTGGAAACAAATGGGCACGCAAGCTCGCTAGCTCTGTCTCCCGGCGATCAGGCCAGGCCCTGCTCCTTCAACCGCCTGTATAACGTGCGTTCACTCACGCCCAGGTGCCTGGCCAGTTCGCGGCGGGTGCCTTTGAAAGTGGCCACGAGCTGTCCAAGGTCCCTACTATCGGGCGCAGGCGTCAAGGCTGGGGCGGACAACGCCACGGGCGTCGCGGGCAGATGCAAGGCGTGAATGACACCGTCATCGGCAAACAGCGCAGCCCTTTCCAGGACATTGCGTAGCTCGCGGATATTGCCCGGCCAGGAAAAACGCTGCAATTGCATCAGCGCTTCGGGATCGATGGTCAGCCGACGCTTACCGATCCCGGAACGTTGCAGGAACGAATCCACCAACAAGCCGATGTCTTCAAGGCGATGCCGCAAGGGCGGCAGATGGATGGGAAAAACGCTGATGCGGTAGTACAAGTCCTGCCTGAACTCGCCTTTCTCGAGCATTTTCTCCAACGGCTTATGGGTCGCGGCCACCAACCTGAAATCCGCGTGCAGGGTTTCCACACTGCCGACACGGCGATAGGTTCCAGACTCGATCAATCGCAACAGTTTCACCTGCATGGCCAGGGGAACATCGCCTATCTCATCGAGAAACAGCGTACCACCCTGGGCCGTCTCTACCAGGCCCACCTTGCGCAGGGTGGCGCCGGTAAATGCGCCCTTCTCGTGGCCGAACAGTTCACTCTCGAACAAGGTTTCGGTCAGCCCGGAGCAATCGACCACCACAAAAGGCCCCGCGGCCCGTTCACTGGTTTCATGGACGGCGCGGGCAAACAGCTCCTTGCCGGTGCCGGACTCTCCCAGCAACAGGACCGGTAACGTCGAGGGCGCTACCCGCTGCAGTTCCAACAGCGCCTGATTAAAGGCCGGCGAACTGCCCACCAGCCCCTCGTTACTGGGCCGGGCCGATGCGCTACGCACCTGGGTAAGACGTTCCACATAAGCGGTGATGACGCCATGCTCATTCAGGATCGGGCGCAGCTCCACGTCGACGTGTTCGGGCCCGCGCGGTGTGTGATGAATGTGCAAGACCCGATCCGGGCTGCGCATCTCCCTGGCCTTTTTCATCGGACAGTGCTCACCGGCCTGGTCACAAGGCACATCGTAGTGGTGGGAAATCCGATAACACTTGTGGCCAATGAAAGGTTTGTCGGCGCTGCCAAACTGACGCAGGTAAGCCGTGTTCGCCGCCAGGATGTTGTAATCGGGATCGAGGACGATCATCGGCTGGGGCTCGTGCTCCAGAAACGAGACCAGGGACTGCACCTGGTCTGGATGCGCAAGCAGGTCTTGGGTGGGCGGCAGGCTGTGTGTCATCGCGGCTCCAGTGATTCATTCAGCAAGGGTGACACTGCCACTATGCCAATAAACACTGCCAATGGCAGTTTAATTGTCGGGACCGCGGAAAATGCCCGATCGATACTTATCAATTTAAACCCATAAAATCATATGGTTAGCCATAAAAACAGACACCACATCCACATGGCAGCATTATTGCTGTGTCTGTTCTTCAAGCAGCTCGATGAGAGCCCGAAGGAGACCGTTCATGACCGTAAAACCCTACGTCGAAGGATTTTTCGATCCTGAGACCCACACTGTCAGCTACCTGGTGCTGGACGAAACGACCCGCCAGTGCGCATTGATCGACAGCGTCCTGGATTACGATCCCGAATCAGGCCGTACCACAACCACCTCGGCCGACAAGCTGATGACCCGGGTGATCGAACTGGGGGCGAAGGTCGAATGGATTCTTGAAACCCACGTTCATGCCGACCACCTCACCGCCGCCCCGTACCTGAAGGAAAAACTCGGCGGCACGATAGGGATCGGCAGCCAGATCACCGCCGTGCAAGAAGTCTTTGGCACGCTGTTCAACACCGGTGGGGAGATGCCCCGCGATGGCAGTCAGTTCGACCATCTGTTCGTCAATGACGAGTCGTTCACCGTCGGAACGCTGCAATGCCGTGCGCTCCACACACCGGGCCACACCCCCGCCTGCATGACGTATGTCATCAGCCACGGCCAGGAAACGGCGGCATTCGTTGGCGACACCTTGTTCATGCCCGACTACGGTACCGCACGGTGTGACTTCCCCGGTGGCAACGCGCATACCTTGTTCCGATCCATCAACAAGGTCTTGAGCCTGCCAGCCAACACCCTCCTCTACACCTGTCACGATTACCAACCCGGAGGCCGCGAGGTGCAATTTTCCAGCACCGTCGCCGAGCAACGTGCCGACAATGTCCACGTCCGTAACGGCATCAGTGAAGAAGCATTCGTGACGATGCGCACCCAGCGCGATGCCTCGCTGGACATGCCGACGCTCATCCTGCCATCGGTCCAGGTCAACATGCGGGCCGGGCATTTCCCGGAGCCGGAATCGAACGGCACGCGCTACCTGAAAATCCCGCTCAATCAGCTCTGACGCCCCGCGCCCATAAGAAAACAGTCATCACGGAGACAGTCATGGACATCCGCCACCTTGCGTCCGGCCTCTCGATATCAGGGCAGATCCATCCCGACCAAATGAGTGAGATCAAAACCGGCGGCTTTCGCGCCATCATCTGTAACCGCCCTGATGGTGAAGGCAGCGATCAACCTTTGTTTGCCGACATCCAGCGTGCGGCACAAACAATGGGCATCGAAGCGCACTACCTCGCTGCAGAGTCCGGCAAGGTGACCGATGAACAGGGCGTTGCCTTCGGCAAATTGTTCGAGTCCTTGCCCAAGCCCGTGTTGGCGTATTGCCGCTCCGGCATGCGCTCGACCACGATGTGGGCACTGTCCCAGGCCGGCCAGCAGCCCTTGCCACGGATTGTCGAAACAGCCAGCAAAGCCGGCTTCGACATGAAAGGCGTCATTCGCAGAATTGCCAACGAGGGACGCACGCCCATTGGCGTCGCCGAAGCCCGGCATGCGGTGGTCATTGTCGGCGGCGGCGCGGCGGGCATCGCGGCAGCTTCAAGCCTGTTGGCCCGCGAGCCGGGCCTGGACATTGCCATTATCGACCCGGCGGATGTGCATTATTACCAACCCGGCTGGACCCTCGTCGGCGGTGGCGTCTTCGACGCGCACAAAACGGCCCACACGATGGGCGCGACCATTCCCCGGGGCGTGCATTGGATCAAAGCGGCTGTCGCTGCTTTCGAACCTGAAAACGATGCCATTATTCTCGATGGATGCCGCGTGGTCCGCTACGAGCAGTTGATCGTGTGCCCGGGCCTCAAACTGGATTGGCATGCCATAGAAGGCTTACCGCAGACACTGGGGCGCAACGGCGTCACCTCGAACTATCTGTACCACCTGGCCCCCTACACTTGGGAACAGGTGCAGCAACTGCGCAGTGGCCGGGCGATTTTCACGCAGCCCCCCATGCCGATCAAATGCGCCGGGGCCCCTCAAAAAGCGATGTACCTGTGCGCCGACCACTGGAGACGCCAAGAGGTACTCGGCGATATCGAGATCGACTTCTGCAGCGCCGGGACAGTCCTGTTCGGCGTTCCCGACTACGTGCCGGCCCTGATGGAATACGTCCGCGCCTATGGGATCGACCTGAATTTCGGCAGTACGCTGACGTCTGTCGATGGACCGGCACAGACTGCGACCTTCAGTTGCGTCAAGGCCGATGGCAGTACTCACCTGGTGACGCACGACTTCGACCTGCTGCATGTGGTACCTCCGCAGGTGGCGCCGGATTTTATCCGCGTAAGCCCTCTGGCCGATGGGGCGGGCTGGATCGATGTCGATCCCGACAGCTTGCGGCATAAGACCTGGGCGAATATTCACGCATTGGGCGATGCGACCAATACCAGCAACGCAAAAACCGCAGCGGCGGCGCGCAAGCAGGCACCCGTGGTCGCCCACAATGTGCTGGCGGCCATGGGCAAGGCCAAGGGTAGCGCCCATTACGACGGCTACGGTTCCTGCCCGCTGACCGTGGAACGGGGCAAGGTCGTTCTCGCTGAATTCACCTACGGCGGCAAGCTCGCCCCCAGCTTCCCGTCCTGGCTGATCGACGGTACTCGGCCTTCAAGACTCGCCTGGCTACTTAAAGAGCGAATTCTTCCTCCGCTGTACTGGAAAGCCATGCTCAAGGGGCGCGAATGGCTGGCGAAACCTGAATTGGCGGACCTATGAAATCAAACCTCACCGCCAGGGGACCGAGATGATTACCGTCCTGGTACTGGGCTTTACGGTGGGCGTGATCCTCGCGCTGACCGGTGCCGGCGGCGGCATACTGGCCGTCCCGTTCCTGGTTTTTGGCGTGGGTTTGAGCATGGCCGAAGCCGGGCCCATTGGTTTGCTGGCGGTAGGCCTGGCCGCCACCCTGGGCGCCGTGATGGGCCTGCGCAACGGCATCGTGCGCTACAAGGCTGCACTGGTGACGGCCAGTGCGGGGGTCATATGCTCGCCGCTGGGCCTTTGGTTGGCGCAGCGCACGCCCAACCGTCCGTTGACGATCCTGTTTGCCTTGTTGCTGATGTACGTGGCGTTCCGGGCATTGCAAAAATCACTGCCCTCTCATGCCTGGGCAAAGGCATCCACCACGCGCAAACCGCCGCCCTGTGTCCTGGACGAAAATCGCGGCAAGCTGAATTGGACCGGCCCTTGCGCGTGGGCGCTCACGGCTTCGGGCATGGTCGCCGGGGTGCTTTCCGGGCTGCTCGGCGTGGGTGGTGGTTTCGTCATGGTTCCGGCGCTCCAGCGGTACACCAATTTGACTACGCAGTCGGTGCTCGCCACGTCGCTGACCGTCATCGCTTTGGTTTCCATGTCAGGGGTACTGGCGAGTTCGGCGATGGGCCACCTGCAATGGCCAATAGCGCTACCCTTTTCCATCGGAGCCATCGTCGGCATGCTCGGCGGGCGCCTGGTCGCCGCGAGGTTGCCGGAACCCTATCTGCAAAGAGGCTTCGCCCTGGTGTCGACGCTGGTAGCGGCCGCCCTGCTGGTAAAGGTCCTGGGTTGAAAAACCGGGTGGAAAATCATCGATGTGTGGCGGAGAACGCTGATGAATATTGACTGGCTCAACTTTACGCCGTGGTCATCCCTGGCCGGCGGCATGTTGATTGGCTTGGCGGCCAGCCTGTTCGTGGTTGCCAACGGCCGGATCGCCGGCATCAGTGGGCTGATCGGCAGCCTGCTGCAGCGTGGCAGCGAAGGGCTGGGCGAGAAGGCCCTGTTTCTCCTGGGCCTGCTCGTCGCGCCGCTGTTATGGGGCGCCTTTGCCAGCTTGCCGCCGATCGAGTTCCAGAACGGCTGGTTCGGCCTCACTGTCGCGGGCCTGTTGGTGGGTGTCGGCACTCGCTACGGTTCGGGCTGCACCAGTGGCCATGGCGTGTGTGGCCTATCGCGCCTTTCACCCCGCTCGATGGTCGCCACGGCGTGTTTCATGCTCAGTGGTTTCACTACGGTATTTGTCCTGCGTCACGTGATGGGGATTTGAACATGCGCAAACTGACGGCATTCATCGCTGGCCTGCTCTTTGGCTTAGGACTGCTCCTGGCAGGCATGACCAACCCGAAAAAAGTGTTGGGTTTCCTGGACCTGGCCGGCGCCTGGGATCCCTCCCTGGCGTTGGTGATGATCGGGGCGATTGGCACCGCCATCGCCCCCCTGGCCTGGGCGCGCCAACAGACTCAGTCGCTGCTGGGCAGCCCCATGCAGTTGCCGGTCAAGCGAGAACTGGACCCACGCCTGATCGGTGGCAGCCTGGTGTTTGGTATCGGCTGGGGCATCGCCGGCATCTGCCCTGGCCCTGCCGTGGCCATCCTGCTGACCGGGCACTGGCAAGCCTTTGTGTTCACGCTGGCCATGCTGGCGGGCATGTTGTTGTTCACCGCGCTGGAAACCCCGCGCAACCGCTGATCGTGAATTCACCGTCATGCCCCGCTCACATCCCGGCGCATTTGACGTTGTCATCATCGGTGGGCGCAATGTTGTTCACTTAAGAAAGTGGAGAATCCGTGGCGAGGGAGCTTGCTCCCGCTTGAGTGCGAAGCGCTCACAAGGCTTCACGGTAGCGAAAAGGTTCAATTTCCACGGAAATGTGATTGCCCTGAATCTATGGCCAACTATCAGACCGCCTTCGCGAGCAAGCTCGCTCCCACAATTGGACCGGAGTACGACTGGAAGAGCCAGGTCGGCTATAAGGCCGCCTCGCGACGGACGTTGATCTCGGCGCCCCGTTAACCACGATGGCCGAACGCAGGCATTGCGCAGTGGGCATCCCGGCATGGATGCCGGGATAGCCGCGCTGGGCCATGGATGGCCCTTCGCGGCGGCCCACGGAGCAATGCCGGAGTGAGGGCATGCCGAGCCTAAGCGAGGCACCAAGTGGTGGGGCAAAGCGCTTTTGGTTACTTTTGGCGCTCTTCCAAAAGTGACCCGCCGTCAGGGCGGAACCCTAAGTGGCCGTTACCGCAGCGATGGATATGTACTCGGCCATAATCCTGGCCAACTGTCAGACTGACTTCGCGAGCAAGCTCCTACCCAAAAACTCAAGTATCTGATCTTCTAAATAGATTCCAAGGCGCAGGCTACACAGTGGCGAAAGGGTTCACTCTCCTATACGTGGTCACAGCATGCTGTGCCAACAACAACTCCACGCCGATACCGTGCGGCCGCTCCCTCGCGACAATGACTCACACAAGCCTTGAGTGAGCAGCATTACTGGTGGTGATAATTCAGGGGCACCGATTCTGGCCCCGGGAAAAAGTCATGGCGCCGGGAACGTCATTTAAAAGCGCCCTATTTCCAAGGTCGCGCACAGCCCACCCTCGGTGCGATTTTCCAAGCGAATGCGCCCTCCCAGACGATCCGCGATGGTGCGCACGATCGTCAGGCCCAGCCCAGCCCCCTGGTCATTGCCGCGGCTGTAGAACCGTTCGAAGAGACGCTCACGCTCGGCCTCGTCGATACCCGGCCCCTGGTCTTCGACGGACAGCTCGTAGTGATCGCCCTTCCTGGCCAGGCGTACGGTGATCGTGCCGTTGGCCGGGGAAAAATTGGCCGCGTTGGTCACCAGGTTGTTCAAGGCGATGTCGATGGCCACCGGGTCGATTCGAACCGGGCCGATGTCGTCGCTGACATCCAGCACCGGCTCGAGCCCCTTGCTCAACAACCAGGGCGTCAGTTGAACCAGGCTCGCACGAACCGTGGTGGGCAGGTCGATGACCGCAGGCGTCGGAACACCTGCCTGCGGTTCGAGCCGCGCCATGGTCAGCAGTTGATTGACCAAACGCGTGGTGCGATCGACGCCAGCGATCAGGTGTTCCAGGGACTCGCGACGGCTTTGCTCGCTCCCCGCCTCCATCAGGTTCTGTGCATGCACCCGCAGAACGGCCAAGGGCGTACGCATCTCATGGGCGGCGTCGGCAATGAAACGCCGCTCACGGCCCATCACCTCCTGGATCTGCGCCAAGACGCGGTTGAGGGCCGCCTGCATGGGCTCAAGCTCCGTAGGGAGCGGCATCATTTGCAGGGGTTCCAGTGAGCCGGGATGCCTGGCCCGCAACTTCGCCGCCATATCGACCAGGGGCTTGAGCCCCCAGCCGATGGCCAGCCAGATCACTGCAGCAAGCACCACGCTGCCGATCAGGTTGGGTACGACGGTGTGACGAACAATGCGGTCGACCAGGTCGGCACGCACGTCGTCACGCTCCCCCACCCAGATCTTCAAACCGTATTGCGCGTCGTCCAGGACGAACGCTCGCCACTTACGGTTCTTCTGGTCCACGACCTCACTGAAACCGGGCGCACCCGGCGGTGAGGTGAACGACGGTGCGCTGGAGGTATGAACCAACACCGAACCTTGTGAGTTCCAGACTTGGAAAGCAATCTTGCTTTCATAGGGATGGCCATCGCCCCTGGGAACCGCTTGCCCCAGCGCCGAATTGAACGCCTGATACAGCTCGGCGTGCTCCTTGCTCGCCATCGGCATGCGCATCACGCCCTGCAACAGCCGGGCATTCTGCGCCAACTGGGCATCGTAGACCTCGGCGATTTCGTGGTTGCTGTCATGCAGGTTGAATACGGTGATGATCAACAGGCCAAGGAACAGCAGGCCGAGAATCAACGTGAGGGTACGACGCCGGATCGAACTCATCGGCGCTCCTCCACCAGGTAACCGACACCGCGAATGGTGCGGATCAGGTCGGTGGAGAATTTCTTGCGCAGGTGATGGATGTGCACTTCCAGCGTGTTGCTCTCGGCCTCCTCGCTCCAACCGTAGAGCAACTGCATCAGATGATCGCGGGTCATGACGCGGCCCGGCGGCGAGAGCAGTTCATGGAGCAGCTGATATTCCTTGGGTGTCAGCGCCACCGGCTTGCCCTGGTAACTGACTTGCTGGGTGCCAGGGTTCAGGCTGATGCCGGCATGTTCGATCAACGCCTGGGCGCGGCCGGCGCTGCGGCGCAACAAGGCCCGTAGCCGGGCCTTGAGTTCCGCCAGATCGAAGGGCTTGACCAGATAATCGTCGGCCCCGGCGTCCAACCCGGCGATGCGATCCTCGGTGGCATCGCGGGCAGTGAGGATCAGCACCGGCAGGTTGGAGCCACTGTCACGCAAGCGCCGCAACACTTGCAAGCCGTCCATGCGTGGCAGCCCCAGGTCGAGCACCGCCAGGTCGAAGGTTTCACTGAGCAACGAATGCAAGGCGCTGCTGCCGTCCTGCACCCAGTCGACGGTATAACCTTCGCGACTCAGGGCCTGATGGATGCCCTCCCCCAGGGCCACGTCATCCTCGATCAGTAATAAACGCACATCCTCTCCTGTCAGTTCAGCTTCTTGTTCACATCCACCAGTAATGCGTCGATCTCCTTGCGGCGCCCGGCATCGGCCGTTTCCCGACCCGGCCGCGGTGCTGCCAGCAAGGCTTTTTGCAGCGCTGCCTTGGCTTCGCTATAGCGCTTCTGACGGTAGAGGTGATCGCCCCAAAAGTACAGGCTGTCGATACCGTTCGGGTTGAGTTGCAACGCCTGCTGGAGCAATTGCTCGGCCTTGTCGGAGTCGCCGAAACCCAGGGGCCAGCCCGGCACCCGGTCGTAGAGTGCGCCGAGGCTGGTGTAGGCCGAGCCTTGCAGGGCCTTGGGGTCCAGGGTCAGGGCTTTTTCCAGGTCGCCCTTGGCATCCTTGACCTTGCCCAGTGCACCGATCCCACCCTTGGCACCGGCCCAACTGCTGTTGACGATGCCAGACCAGATCCATGCTTCGGCCACCGATTGGCGCTCCTGCTTGAACGCCGATGCCTGGACGGCGAGTTTTTCGAATGCATCGGCGCGTTGGCCTTCGGGCACTTCATATTGAATATGGGCCCAACTCTGCTGGATGTCGCTGAGACGTTGCTGGTCGGCCGCCTCCAACGCCCAGACGCTTTGGCTCAGGGTGCCGATCAACAGGCAAGCGAGGATTTTTTTCATGGCTTGGGATGCTCGTTTTCGGGTTTGTGACTGAGACGGCGTACCAGTGGCAATTGCTTGCGCAGGCCACGGTCCACCAGGTTGGGCAGCAGGCTGTTGAGGCCGACGAAAAAGCGTTCGGGCCAGCCCAGATACAACTCGCGTCGGTCGCCGATAATCGCGTGGATCACCGCCGCCGCCACGGTTTGCGGGTCGTCGACGTTGGCCTTGAGGGCCTGGTTGAGCGCATCCGCCGCTGGGCTGTTCATCGAGGTACGGGTGGCCCGGGGCGCTACGTAGAGCACCCCGACACGGGTATCGGCCAACTCTCGGCGCAAGGCTTCGGAAAAACCGCGCAAGGCAAACTTGCTGGCGCAGTAGCTGGCATAGCCCGGGTAACCGATCGAGCCATAGGTCGAGCCGACGTTGACCACCATCGCACTGTCAGCTTGCTTGAGCAGTGGCAAAAGCAGCTTGGTCAGGCAGATCGGCGCGCTGATGTTCAGCGCCAACATGGCATTGATTTCACTGTCGTCGAGTTGTTCGAGCATGGCGAAGTGGTTCACGCCGGCGGCATTGATCAGCAGGTTGATGCCGCCCTGGGCCTCGGCGGCGACCAGCACTTTGCGCCGGTCGGCGAGGAAGGTCAGGTCGGCTTCGACCCAGCTCAAGTGCTGCGGATAACGCTCCAGCAACGGCTGCAAGGCTTCGCGATGCCTGGCCACGGCCAGCACTCGCGCACCACTGGCGCACAGCGCGGCGGCGATGGCCTGGCCGATCCCGCCGCTGGCGCCGGTCAGCACGACACGCGCATCACACAGGCGCATGTTCATGCTCCCCGTCACGCGGCAGGCCGCGGAACATGTCGGTGTACAACCGGTACACCACCTTGGAGGCATGGATCACCGCAGCCTGGTCCGCCGGATCCTCCAGCCGGTTCATCAGGCCGCGATAGGTCTGCATATGCTCAATGTCGAGCGAACCATGGGAGCTGAGGTAGCTGAACGCCGTGGGCGGCAATTCCAGGCGCTCGCGGATGCTGTCGGCGGCATGGGTCGCCAGGGCGATACTGGTGCCTTCCAGCACATTGACCATGCCGAACAGGCCCACCGGGTTGCCTCGGGCGATCAAGTCGTAGAGGTAACTGACCATCAGCTCAATGGGCAACGAAGGCTGGCCGTTGCGCACCGCTTCCTTATCGCCACCGCACACGGCAATGTCATCCAACACCCATTGCTCGTGGCCGTACTCTTCGTCGATGTATTCGCACACGGCCTTGCGCAGCCATTCCAGGTGCGTTGGCAGGCGCGCCCCGCAAGCCATCATCAACGGTACGGTGTGGCGCACGTGGTAATACGCCTGGATCAGGAACCCCCGGTAACTGGCCAGGCTGACCTGGCCGTTGAGGGCGTCGCGGATGATCGGCAGATTGAACAGGGTCTGGCGCTCTTGCTGGGTGGCTTCTTGCAACGTGTCAAAAAAACTCATGATGGGGATTCCTCGGACAAGACAGATGAAGTGAGCTGCGCGCGGTAATGCTCGACGATGGCCTCCCGGCGTGGCCGGCCATTGGCGGTGAGCATGCCGTTGGCAGCGCTGAAGGGTTGGTCCAGGCGCGTCCAGTGATGGACCCGCGCGTAGTCGGGCAGCGTGTCGTTGGCCTTGGCCACGGCCAGCTCCAGCGTTTGATCCGTGCAGTCGGCCCGGGCGGGCCAGAGCAGCGCATGGTTGTGCGGCATGGCTTCGCCATAAACGAAGGCCTGGGCAATGTCACCGCCCTGGGTGAGCTCGGCTTCAACCCATTCGGGGTTCACGTTGCGACCGAAACTGGTCACGAACTGGTGCTTCTTGCGACCGCGCAGGTAAAGGAAACCGTCTTCGTCGAACTCACCGAGGTCGCCGCTGGGCCACCATTCGCTGGCGTGCGGTGGCTCACCCAGGTAACCGAGCAGCGTCGAGCCCTTGACCAGGACTTCGCCGTCATCGGCCAAGCGGATCTCCACATGGGGCAGCGGCTGGCCGACACTGCCGGCACGATGAGCCTGTGGCCGATTGAGGCAGACCACCGAGGCGCACTCCGACAGCCCATAGCCTTCAAACACCGGCAGGCCAACACGCTGGGCCCGCTGCAACAAATCGTGGGACACCCGCGCCCCACCAACGGCGGCGAATCGCACGATGTGCGGGTTGAACAGCTTCTGTTCGGCAGCCATGACCAACATCAACAGCAGCTGCGGAACCAGGATCAGGCTCTGCGCCCGACGCTCGGCCAGGCATCCCAGCAGCCGCGTCGGGTCGACCCCACTGGCGCCCTGGATGCCGAGGGTTTTCTGGCTGGGCAGGCTCAGCATGGCACCGGCATACAACGCCGCATAGCAGCCAAGGTTTTCCAGCAGAATCGCCAGGGGCAGTAACGCCAGGTGATGCCTGGCCTCGACCGGTTGGCTGGCCTGCTCCAGTTCACGGGCCACCCGCAATAGGCTGTCGGCGCTCAGGCAGACGCCCTTCGGCGTGCCGGTGGTGCCGGAGGTGAACGTCAGCTTGGCGGTGCCTGCCGGCAAACGGCTCGGTCCGTCGAAGTGCCGTCGCCAGAACTCGCCACTGTGCTGGTATCCGGCAGCTTGCAGTTGCGCTTCGAACGCGGGCTCGGCAATCACTCGCTCGGCCTGGCTCTGTTCCAGGCAGTGCCGACGTTGAGCCTGGCTGAAAAAACCGGGCAGGATGACGCAGGTCAGCCCTTCGAACAGTGCGGCAAGGTCCCAGAGCATCGCTTCGATGCCGTTGTCCAGGGCCAGGGCGACAACACTGATGTGTTCATCACGCAGGCGTTGCTGGCGGTACACCACTTCGGAATAAAGTGTCGCGTAGTCGAGTTGCGAGCCGTCGCCCCACAGGGCCACGGCGTGGCCCCTGCGCTCGGCATGACCACGCAGGGTGCGCTTGAAGCGTTCCATTTCAGGCGACATGGCTGGTTTCTCCGAGGTCCGTCGGCAGTCCCAGACGATTGAACAGGCCGCTATTGCGCAGATGAATGAAACCGGCGCGGATGTTTCCGACATGAACCCACGGCTGGCTTTCGTAGTAGCGGCCCCAGAGATGACGGTCCTCGCCGAGGCGCTGCGGGTCGGCCGGGCACAGCGTCACAGGCTTGAGGCCCAGGCGATGGAAGCTGTTGACCAGGCCGATGTTGCCGGTGAACGCGACCCACTCCAGGCCGCCCATGGCCAACAGATAAGTGATCGCGATGATGCTCAGCCGGGCGCTGCCCGTGTCGCTGGCGGCCAGGTTGCCAACCTCGACAATGCCGGCGCGGTCCACCGGACGATCGGCGGCGGCACTGATCAAGGGCTCGATGGGGCTGTCCAGATAATGCTCGAGGAACAGCGGCCCCTGGGCGGCCCGGCGCACACCAGCGGCTGCGCAGAGCGTGCCGTGGACATCGTCGAGCCCGAACAGCTCCGGCATGAAGTGACGAATATCGGCGCCGTGAACCTGGCGAAAACGCTGCTGGATGAACGCTTCGAACTCGGCTCGCCGAGCTTGTCCCGGCAACGCCCGGTGCAAGTGGCGAACCGGCGGGCCGGCATCACCGAAAGCCAGCGGCAGGTGGATGTTCCAGTCGAAATCGGGCATGGGTCAACGTTCTCCCTCGGGCTATTGGGAGAAAGTATCGAGGCCGTTTCTTAACGAAGTCTGAAGGTGGAAAATTTTGGCTCGTACGAAAGGTAGTCTGGTCAAACCTGAACTGCCCTTGATCGCTATTCCGTAGTACAGTGCGCAAGTCCGATAAATATCCACTTTGAGATGACCTGAAGTCTCAGGAGCAACTTCAATGGACCCGAACACCCCGCCATCCCTCTGCCGCGGCGCTAACAGCATGATCGAAATCACCGAAGCCTCCATTGCCCAATTGCGCGCTGCGCTGGAGTCGGGCCAGACGACCGCGGTGGCGCTTGTCCAGGCCTACCTCGCCAGGATCGATGCCTACGACGGCCCCGATACGCCCACTGCCCTCAACGCGGTGGTGGTGCGCAACCCCGATGCATTGAAAGAGGCCCAGGCCTGCGATGCCCGTCGGGCCAGCGGCCAGACCCTGGGGCCGCTTGACGGCATCCCCTACACGGCCAAGGACAGTTACCTGGTCAAGGGGCTCACTGCCGCTTCCGGCAGCCCGGCGTTCAAGGACCTGGTTGCTTATCGCGATGCGTTCACCATCGAACGGCTTCGCGCCGCCGGGGCGATCTGCCTGGGCAAGACCAACATGCCGCCCATGGCCAACGGCGGCATGCAGCGCGGGGTGTATGGCCGTGCCGAGAGCCCGTACAACGGCGACTACCTCACCGCGCCGTTTGCCTCGGGCTCTTCGAACGGTGCGGGCACGGCAACTGCCGCCAGTTTCGCGGCGTTCGGCCTTGCCGAAGAAACCTGGTCGAGTGGACGCGGTCCGGCGTCGAACAATGGCTTGTGCGCGTATACGCCGTCGCGCGGGGTGATCTCGGTGCGTGGCAACTGGCCGTTGACGCCGACGATGGACGTCGTCGTGCCCTACACCAGGACCATGGCCGACCTGCTCGAAGTGCTGGACGTGGTGGTCGCCGAGGACCCGGACACCCGTGGCGACCTGTGGCGCCTGCAACCCTGGGTGCCGATTCCGAGCGTCGACTCGGTTCGTCCAGCCTCGTATCCGAGCCTTGCCAGCACCCCAAGTGCGCTGGCAGGCGTTCGGTTCGGCGTTCCTCGGATGTACATCAACGCCGACCCTGAAGCAGGCACGGCCGAAGCCCCCGGCATCGGCGGCCCGACGGGGCAGCGAATCATCACCCGCGCCTCGGTGATCGAGCTCTGGGAGCAAGCGCGCAAGGCGCTTGAGGCCTGTGGCGCCGAAGTGGTCGAGGTGGATTTCCCTCTGGTGTCCAACTGCGAGGGCGATCGTCCTGGCGCACCCACGGTCTTCACCCGCGGCCTGGTTTCCAAAGAGTTCCTGCACCATGAGTTGTGGGACCTGTCGGCCTGGGCATTCGATGATTTCCTGCGGGCCAACGGCGATCCGAAGTTGAATCGCCTGGCCGACGTCGACGGACCGAAGATCTTCCCCCACGACCCGGGCACCCTGCCCAACCGAGAGGATGATCTGGCCGCTGGCATGGATGAGTACGTGAAGATGGCCCAGCGCGGCATCACGCCGTGGGAGCAGATCCCGACCCTGCCCGACGGCCTGCGTGGGCTTGAAGAGACACGTCGAATCGATCTGGAAGACTGGATGGCGCGGCTGGGCCTGGACGCGGTGATCTTCCCGACCGTCGCCGACGTCGGGCCAGCCGATGCGGACATCAACCCGGTGTCTGCCGATATCGCCTGGAGCAACGGCGTCTGGGTCGCCAACGGCAACCTCGCCATCCGCCATCTGGGCGTGCCCACCGTCACGGTGCCGATGGGCGTCATGGCGGACATCGGCATGCCCGTCGGGCTGACGTTCGCTGGCCGCGCCTATGACGATTCGGCGTTGTTGCGACTGGCTTCGGCGTTTGAATCAATCGGTTCAAAACGCCTGGTCCCGCCGCGGACGCCGCCGCTGTCGGCTTGATCGTTTGGCGGGTTTGGTTTGGGGCTGCTACGCAGCCCAGCGGGAGCAAGCTCCCTCGCCACAAAAGCAGCGCTCGACTTCATTTTTGAGTACGGGCGCAACCCCGTGGCGAGGGAGCTTGCTCCCGCTGGGCTGCGCAGCAGTCCCTAGACCGGTTCTACAGCCGGAAGCACTGTTGCATGGCACGGGAAAGCAGGTCCACGGCCTCATCACCGTGTGACGCCTGGGCTTGGCAGCGCGATGATTCCTGTGGCAGCGTAGGCTGGAATTTCAAACAACCCTCGCGCCCACGGCAAAACGGTAGTCATCATGATCTCGCATGTTTTTCTAGGTATCGCCGATTTTGATCGCGCCTTCGGGTTCTATTCAAAGGTCATGGCCGGGCTGGGCCTGACATTGAAATTCAGCGACGCCCACAAAGGCTGGGCGGGCTGGATTGCCGAGCATTCACCGCGCCCGATCTTCGTGATTGGAAAACCCTTTGACGGCAAGGTGCACCAACCCGGCAACGGACAAATGGTGGCTCTGCTTGCCCCCAGCCGGGAAGCCGTGAGGAACAGCTACGCGACAGCGCTGGCACTGGGCGGGACGTGTGAGGGAGAACCCGGCTTGAGACCCCACTACCACCCTGATTATTACGGTGCCTACTTTCGAGATCTCGATGGCAACAAGCTTTGCGTCTGCTGCCATGATTCGGTGTCGACTTAGTCGATCGTAATGCATGGCCCGCTTTCGTTTTCTGCCTAGCCACGGGCTCTGCGTTAGCCGATCGGCGTTAGCTTCAGCACCCGCATCACCATGGCGCCAGCCTTCGCCAGCAAAGTGCCGTGCGCGCGTTGCTGACACAGGTCGTTCGAGACGAAACCTACGGACTCGCTTGCCAAGGCGCCCATCAATTGGGGCAACAGGAATCCGCTTTCGTGCTCCTGGTAAGTCGCAACGGAGGTATCGGGCTGAAGGTTGCCGGTGCAAGTCGTGTCGATCATGGGAATCTCCCGATGGATGGAGAACGCTGCGACGACCCGAAACGGTCAATCGCTTCTGGGATCAGTTTCACTGGCGGACGGTTTTTAGAGAATGCCCAGGAATTACATGACTTGATTGCGTCATCTGAAACAATCGCAGCTGACTGAACAAAAAAGGCTTACCGAGGTTTTGATATTTCGTTCCGAGAGGGGTGTTTTTTTGGGTGTGTATATCCGTTGCTGCGGTAATGGCGGCTAGCGGTTCCGCTCTTACAGTGGGTCACTTTTGGAAGAGCCGGGAGCCGGACCAGCCAAAAGTAACCAAAAACGCTTTGCCCCACCACTCGGCACCTCGCCTAGGCTCGGTGTGCCCGAAGGCGGCCTAGTAGCCGACCTGGTTCTTGATGGGGGCCGCGTTTCTCCTGTGGGAGCGAGCCTGCTCGCGAAGGCGTCGGCACATTCAACATCACTGCAAACTGATACACCGCTTTCGCGAGCAAGCTCGCTCCCACATAGATTTGCGGGTGTTCATAGCATCTGCACACGACACAAAAACCTGTGGGAGCGAGCTTGCTCGCGATGAGGCCGGCACATCCAACATCACCGTAAACTGACACACCGTCTTCGCGAGCAAGCCCGCTCCCACAGGAGGAACGCGGTCCCCATCAAGAACCAGGTCGGCTACCAGGCCGCCTCGTGGTGGACGTTGATCTCGGGCGCCCCGTTAAACCACGCTAGGTATTGCGCAGTAAGCATCCCGGCATGGATGCCGAGCCTAGGCGAGGCACCAAGTGGTGGGGCAAAAGCGCTTTGGTTACTTTCGACTGGGCCGGCTTCCGGGCTTTTCGAAAGTGACCCGCTGCAAGAGCGGAACCGCCAGCCGCCATTACCGCAGCAACGGATATGCCCCCATATAAATCACACCGGCGCTTTCAGCATGTCATACGCCTCAAGCGACCGCAGCGAGTAGATATAGGCCGCCCCCGCATTCAACGAAATCGCAGTTGCCAGGGCCGCCGCGACCTCCTCGCGACTCGCGCCGGCCTTGATCGCCGCGTCCGTGTGGGCGGCGATGCAACCGTCGCAGCGGGTGGTGACGGCGATGGCGATCGAGATCAGCTCGCGGGTCTTGGCATCGAGTACATTGTTTTCACTGGCAGCCTCCCCTAGCGCCATATAGGCCTTGACCATTTTCGGGTTGCTGCGGCCCAGCGCGCCAAAGGCTTTCTGAATGGTGGGCAACAATTCGGACCAGTTATTGAACATGGCATTAACTCCTGAGTGGGTTGGGTGTACTGTTTTGACGCCCTCAGTTTTTCACCCTGGCGCCACTCGGGTTTGCTCAATGCGCTCAGGTTTTTTGGCGAAACGCTCAAATGAATGCGATCGATAAACTCATCAGCCTGGCCAACGTGCGCGGCAGCCTGGACCTGCGCTGTCAGTTCCAGGGTGACTGGGCCCTGGATCACGGACAGCAAGCCCTGGGCACAGCGCCCTATCACATCGTGCTGGCCGGCGAATGCCGCGTCGAGCTTGCCGATGGGCAGCGCTTGCCCATGCGTGCCGGTGACATCCTGCTGTTGCCGCGCGGTGCCCCTCACGTCATGCACAGCCCTGGCAAAACGGTAACGCCGATCTCACCCCGGGTCGTGACCGGGGGCACCTTGCCGATTCATCGCATTGGCGGCGCCAGCGCGGAGCTGGACATGCTTTGTGGGGGCTTTCACTTCAACCGGGCTTCGTTGCTGTTCGGTGCCTTGCCCGAATACCTGGTGATTCCCAGCGGCGCATTACCGGCCAATGGGCCGTTGCCGGCGCTGGTGGAAGTCATGCGCGCAGAAGCGGATGGGGACAAGGTCGGCGCGCGCTTCTTGCTCGATGCCCTGTCACAGGCGCTGTTCACCCTGATTCTGCGTGCGCATCTGGCCAGCCAGGGGCAGGACAGCAGCTCGCTGGCCCTGCTCGGCGATAAACGTCTGGGTCGGGCCTGGCAGGCCATGTTGGCGGACCCTGCCCACGACTGGACCATTCAAGGCCTGGCGGACATCGCGAGCATGTCCCGGGCCAATTTCATGCGCGCATTCGTCAAGGTGGCCGGCGTCTCGCCGTGGGTGCTGTTGACGCAAGTACGCATGGAGTTGGCCTTCAGCCTGCTCAGCCACTCGCACCTGGGGCTGAGCGATATCGCCGTGCAGGTCGGCTACCAATCCCAGGCTGCGTTCAGCAAGAAATTCAAGGAAATCTACGGTGAGGCGCCAGGACGGGTGCGTCGAGGGATCTAGACCTCAAGCACCAACGGCTCGCTCCCCTGGGCCGGCACCGCGCAACAGATCAGCACCTCACCTTCGCCAACCGGTTCGGCCGGCTGGCTCAGGTAATGCACCTGGCCGCGGCTCAAGCGAGTTTTGCAGGTGCCACAGGAACCGCCGCGGCAACTGAATTCCGGGTTAAGGCCGCGCGCTTCGGCCAGCTCCAGCAGCGTCCCACTGCCTGGCTCCCAACGTGCCTCCTTGCCAGAGCTGGCGAACAAGACCTTCACCGCTTCATTCGCGGCCGGCACTTGCTCTGGCCCCGGCATGCTCACTTCGAGATCCCGCACAAGCGTCGAGGGCCCGAAGGTTTCCGCGTGGATACGATCGTCAGGGATGCGCAGTTTGCGCAACCCGTCGTACAGCGCCTGGGTAAAGCTGCCCGGCCCGCACAAATAGAAGTCGTAGTCGTTGAGCGGCAGCAGCTTCTTGAGCAGTTCCACATCGATCCTGCCGGCCAGGTCATAGCCCTCAGCGCCCCCTCCATCAGTGGGCGGCTGGCTGACCATGCGCAGAACCTGCAGCTTGTCGCCGGCACGGGCGGCCAGTTCGTCGATCTCGTCACGGAAAGCCAGGTCGGCCACCGAACGAGCGCTTTGCACCAGCCAGACCGGGCGCATGCGGCTGATGCGTTGGCCCTGGTAAACCACCTCGCGCAACATCGACAACAGCGGCGTGATGCCTACCCCCGCTGCCAGCAAGACCAACGGACGCCGCTCGGTGGCCTGGACGGTGAAGTGGCCCTGGGGCGCCCGCGCCTCAATCTCGTGCAGCGCCTGCACCTGATCATGCAAGTGGGACGACACCGAGCCATCGCGCTTGACGCTGATACGCAGGAAATCATCCGACGGCGCACTGGATACGCTGTAGGTCCGGATCGATGGCGCGTTCTGCCCTTCCAACAAGATCCGCACCGGCAAATGTTGCCCCGCTTCAAACCGGGGCAAACCCAAGCCATCGCTCGCCTGCAAGTAGAACGAACGAATGTCGGGGCTCTCATCCACCACCCGCGCGACCCGCAATGCACGCCAGCGGCTACGCAGCGCCTCGGCCTGCAAGCGCTCGGCGGCCTGCTCCCAACTGCCGGTCATCATTGAATTGGGTGAGTCGCCTTCGTCCTGGTCTTTCCAGCGCAGCGCAATGGCCGCCGGGCGATACACGATGCGTTGCGGGGTAAAGCGCAACAGCCGCTCGGCGCCCTGGAACGCGCTGATCTCGGGGTCGTCCAACAGCACTTGCGCCGAGCCGCTCATTTGCAGCAGATCGCCCGTCTGGAAATCGACGAACACCAGCCCGGCCCGTGGATTGAGCAGGATGTTGCCCAGTGTGTTGAAAAACAGGTTGCCGGAAAAGTCCGGGATGGTCAGCGATCCGTCTTCATCCAGGCGCACAAACCCCGGCTTGCCGCCACGGTGGGAAGCATCGACCTGCCGCTCGCCATCACGTACTACGTAGGTGGCGATATAGAACGAATCGGCCGCCGTCACCAGGCGCCGCACCAGAGGGTCGGACACGGTCAGTTGACGCGGCGCAACGGCCTGCGCGTCAACAAAGTGATACTGGCGCAGGTTGATGTAGCGAGGGCAGTTGCCATACGCCTGGCTCACTGAAATCTCGAGCCCCGGGTCGAGCTGACGACGTACGACACCGTTCATGCGGTTGCGCCGGCGGGTGTGCAACTCGATCCCCAGCATCCCGATGGCATCGCCCTCGCCCATGCCCGCCTGGGCCGGGTCGTCAGGCTCAGGCTCGAGGTTGATGTGCAGGGTCTGCGGATCGGGCGAGGTCATGAAGCCCGGTTGCCCCGCGCGCAGGGTCGCCCAGACATCGCCTTGCCGATCCACCGCCCCCAGCACCACGAAAGGCAGTTGGGCGTAGAACTCCCGATGCTGGTCCGGCATCCAGGTACGCGCCAGTTGCCGTTGACCGACACCGGCCATCATGTCGACTGCCCCGACGGAGCGCTGCAAGGCCAGCTCTCCTTCGTGCCAGGGCGAGTTTTTTGCTTGCAAGGCTTCGTCCATCAGCTACTCCTCGCGCTCGCAGCCTGAACGCCTGCGCCAGTGCGCTACGGTTGGGGATTCTCCGCCATCGTTTGCACGGTTGTACAAGTGGCTGGGGGTTATCTTCTGCCCAAAGCGGCGGCGCTGGAATACGCACAAACTGCAATCCACCGTTTCATAAAATGGAACGGTGGATGCACGAGGAATGGCCCGAACGAAGGTCAGGTCCTGACGCTGGCAAAGTTCTTGGTCAGCTCGAGCAAGGGCGCCCGCAACTCCGGCGGTCGCAAGGGCGAGGACTCAACTCACCTCAACCCACCCAGCCGATAGCCGTCTTGGGAATCACCTCGGACTCGTCGAGCTTGGACGCAAACATGCTCACCGCATCGAGGGCATCCGTGGTCCCGTTCCTGATTTGCACGATGACCGAGCCGGCCTGGTCTGCCAGGGTGACGCCGCGCAATGCGCCTTCATGGGTCACGTTCATGCTGGCGACGGCATCGCGGGTCTCGGAGAGAATCATGCCGATCATTTCGGCAATCTCCGAGGTGGAGCGACTGGTGCGCCCGGCCAGTTGCCGGACCTCGTCGGCCACCACCGCGAATCCCCTCCCCTGGTCTCCGGCCCGCGCGGCCTCGATGGCCGCGTTGAGGGCCAACAGGTTGGTCTGGTCGGCAATGCCGCGAATGGTGTTGACGATGGCCGTGATCTCTTCCGAACGCGCCCCCAACTGCCCAACCAGACGCGCGGAAGAGCCAATGTTGTCGGCGATCTCGCGCATCTCCTTGGCAGTCTGGTGGATCACCTGGGCGCCCTGTTCGGCCACTCGCTCGGTCTCGGCGGAGATATGGTACGCACGGGAAGCGCCACGCGAATCCTCTTCGAATTTCTCCACCCGTTCAGTGATGTCACTGGCGAACTTCACGATCTTGCACAACTTGCCTTCGGCGTCGTAGACCGGGTTGTAGCTGGCTTCCAGCCAGACGACTTTGCCGTTTTTGCCGAGGCGCTTGAACTGGCCGCTGAAAAACTCACCCGCATTGAGACGCCGCCAGAAATCACTGTACTCCGAGCTACCTACCAGGCTCGCTTCGCAAAACATCCGGTGGTGTTTGCCCTTGAGCTCTGCCAGCGAGTAATTCATGACATTCATGAAGTTGTCGTTGGCAGTCAGGATGTTGCCGCCCAAGTCGAACTCGATCACCGCCATGGCACGATCAAGTGCCGCCAGCCGACCACGAGTTTCTGCCTCGGCGGCAACCTTGGCGGTGACATCGAGTGCGTACTTGACCACCTTCACGACGCGACCTTGCTCGTCCACTACCGGGTTATAGCTGGCTTCCAGCCACACGTTCTGCCCTTGCGCGCTGCGGCGCTGAAACGTGCCGGAAACGAATTGACCGGCGCGCAACTGGTTCCAGAATTCACGGTACTCGGCGCTGCCCACCAGCGCTGGGGTGCAAAAATCCCGATGGGACAGACCGGCCAATTGATCCGCACGGTAGCCCATCGTGCCAAGAAAATTTTCGTTCGCCCGAAGGACCTTGCCATCGGGGCTGAACTCGATGACAGCCATTGACCGCTCCAGGGAGCCGACCAGTCCTCTGTATGTTGCCAATTCGGCCGTCCTAGCCGTCAGTTCATTTTTTAGTGTTTTATTAAACATGACGTACCCTCGATGAACCCTGAAAGTAAGCGGACCTTCTGTTCATATCGGCTCGCTGGCTGGGGGCTGAACGGTACGCTGTAATTATGTTTTGGCGCCAAAACCCATTGAATCCATCAACCAGGTTCTAAAAGCCTGCACTTTTGGAGCGTCGGCTGTTTCATGCGGGCTGACGAAATAAAAGCCGAGATCAGACTTCAATCGCAGATCAAAGGGGGCAACCAATCGCCCGGCCTTCAGGTCATCCTCGACAAAGGTGGAACGCCCGATACAGACACCCAGACCGTCAACCGCAGCCTGAACGGCCATCATGGCAAGGTCGAATGTCAACCGGCTGCCTTCGGCCAGTTCTTTCGGTTGGCCGGCGGCACTCAACCAGGCACTCCAGTCGTTGTGAGTCACTCCACTGACCTGCAATAAGGTGTGCCGGGCCAGATCGCCCGGATTCCCCAGGGCTTTCGGACCTTGCAGCAGCCTGGGGCTGCACACCGGAAAGATCTCATCGGCCATCAGCCAGTCGGCCCGCAACCCCTTCCAGTCCCCGGAACCGTAACGAATGGCCGCATCGACGCCGCCCTTACGAAAATCCACCCGTTCGGTGGATGCCGTAACGCGCACGTCAATGTTGGGAAACGCCTGCTGGAATGACGCCAGTCGCGGCAACAACCATTTGGAGGCAAATGAAACCAGGGTACTGATCGTCAGGACGCTGTTGTTGCGGCTCTCCAGGAACGTCTCGGTGCAATAGCGCAACTCATGGAACGCCGCACGAACGCCTGGAAAATAGGCATGGCCTTCGTCTGTCAGGGCCAGGCCGTCCTTGAGCCGCAAGAACAGGCGCACGCCCAGTTCCTCTTCGAGCCGGCGAATTTGATGGCTGATGGCTGTTTGAGTGACGTTCAGCTCTTGCGCAGCTTTGGTAAAACTCATGTGTCGAGCGGCCGACTCGAATGTTTTAAGGCCATTGAGGGAAGGGATTCTTGTGGCCATTGGGTTTGGCTTGCTCATGAGATTTTGTCATACGCTAGCACTGAAGATGTCCTTTGAAAATGTTCCGGCCCTCGCGGATTCTGGCGGCACGTCCCCGACCTTGAGGAAACCATGAAACTGTACTTCGCCCCTATGACCTGCTCATTGTCCCCGCACATCGTGTTGCGGGAACTGGGCTTGCCCTTTGAATTGATTCGGGTCGACAACAAGACCAAGCGAACTGCCGATGGGCTCGATTTCCTGACCATCAACCCCAAGGGCTACGTGGCAGCCTTGGTGCTGGATAACGGTGATGTCCTGACCGAGGGACCCGCCATCGTCCAGTACCTGGCCGACCTGGTCCCCGCAAACACGCTGGCGCCGGCCAATGGCACCTGGGAGCGGGTTCGCCTGCAGGAATGGTTGAACTTCATTGCCTCCGAGATTCATAGCGGATGTGCGCCGCTGTTCAACGCCGATATTGCAGAGCCGACCAAGGCCATCTTCAGGGCAAAACTGTTCAGGCGCCTGGATTACCTCAGCCAGGCCCTTGAACAACAGGATTACCTGATGGGCACCTTTGGCCTGGCCGACGGCTATTTGTTTACCGTCCTGAACTGGCTGCCGTTGTTCAAGATCCAGATCGAGGACTGGCCGACGCTGGCGGCGTTCATGGCGCGAATCGCCGCACGCCCCAGCGTCCGGGCGGCCATGGCTGCGGAGGCGGCGTAGCCATCGGCGGCACATTCAACCCTAGTGCAACCTGACCTGTCGCTATCGCGAGCAAGCTCGCTCCCACAGGGGATTCGGGGTGTAGCTCGAATTTCATGATCACCCCGGAAAACTGTGGGAGCTGAGCTTGCTCGCGATGGCGGCGGCACATTCAACCTCCTTGCAAGCTGACCCTCCGCTATCGCGAGCAAGCTCGCTCCCACAGGGATTCGGGGTGTAGCTCGAATTTCATGATCACCCCGGAAAACTGTGTGAGCTGAGCTTGTTCGCGATGGCGGCGGCACGTTCAACATCCTTGCAAGCTGACCCTCCGCTATCGCGAGCAGGCTCGCTCCCACAAAGGCCTGCGGGCGGGGCTCGGTTTATTCGCTCAAGGCCTGGTTGAAGGACGTGTCGATAATCCCCGCAGTGGCCAGCGGTGCCGGCAGCGCCTTGACCTTGAACAGGAAGTCCGCCGTGCTTTGCAGATCGGCGGCAGCCTGTTGGTCCACCGGGCCGACACTCATGTGTGCCTGACGCAACCAATGACGCGAGACGTTCTGGTCGAGGTTGGCCTTTTTCGCCCACAGGTCCGCGTATTGGTCGGTGTGGTTGTCGACCCAGGCGCGGGCTTGTTTCACACGCCCGAGGAAATCGGCGATGGCTTCACGCTTACTGTCGATGGCCGGCGTCGAAGCGGCAATGGCGCTGAGGCCGGGCATGAGGTTTTTCGCCGTCAGGATCGGCCGGGCGCCGGAGAACAGGATCTGTTGCGAGATGTAGGGCTCCCACACCGGAAACGCATCGATGCTGCCCTGGGGCAAGGCCGCCGCCGCGTCGATCGGCATCAGCTTGATGAATGCCACATGGTTCTCCGGCAGGCCAGCCTGTTCCAGGGCGCGCAAGGTCAGTTGCTGGCTCCAGGCGCCCGGCCAATAGGCGACCTTCTTGCCCTTGAGGTCGGCGATGGTCTTGACCGGTGAGTCCTTGGGCACCAGCAGCGCGATAGTGTCCGGGTTCTGTCGCGAGACACCGATCAATTTCACCGGTGCCTGTTTGGCAGCCAGGAACAGAAAACCCGAATCACCGAGAAAACCCAGGTCCAGGTCGCCGGTACTCAGCGCCTCGGCCAAGGGCGCTGCGGCCTGGAAGTGTTTCCAGTCGACTTGGTAAGGTGCGCCCTCAAGCACACCCGAAGCCTCCACCGACGCCCGTACGTTGTAATAGTTCTGGTCACCGACGTGCAGTACCAAGGGCTCGCTGGCCTGGGCCAAAGGTGCGGTGAACAATGTGCTGAGGAACAGACGGCGCAGGGATCGGGCGAACTTCATGAAGACATTCCTGAGTGAATTTCATAGAACATAACGCTCTTGGAATTCACATTAGAAATTCTTTTAAAGCATAAGCTCATAGTCACAGGCAGCCAATGTCCAGGGCGCAACAGTGCCGCAACAGACTGTTGGCTGGGCAACATCGCCTTGAAGCCTTTACCCCATGGCGCGCCCCGAAAAACGCCCTTTCGCCGGCTATGGCACAGAGCCTGCAATATTCCTTTCAGGCGGTATTTTCTTCCGCTGTCCGATCTTTCGGAAATAAGAACATTGCCTTCTCGCCGCCTTGTCTGGAGCTGTTCCATGAAACCCGACGTCCGCTTCTCCCTGGCCCGCGCCAGATACTTGATCAGCGCCTGCGCCCTGGCGCTGGGCCTGCCGTCCCTGGTCCTGGCCGCAGAAAGCCCTCCGGCCGAAGTGCACCTGGACTACGCCTATTACTCACCGGTCAGCCTGGTGCTCAAGCACTTCGGTTATCTGGAAAAAGCCCTGCCCCAGACCAAGGTCAGCTGGGTCCTGAGCCAGGGCAGCAACCGTTCCCTGGAATACCTCAACAGTGGCGGCGTCGACTTCGCTTCGTCTGCCAGCCTCGCCGCGGTGCTGAGCCGGGCCAACGGCAGCCCGATCAAGTCGGTGTATGTCTACAGCCGCGCCGAATGGACCGCCCTGGTGGTGCGCAAGGATTCGCCGTACCAGACGATCGCCGACCTCAAGGGCAAGAAAATCGCCGCCACCAAAGGCACCGATCCTTATCTGTTCACCCTGCGCAGCCTGCAACAGGCCGGGCTGAAAAAAGACGATGTGGAGCTGGTGCACCTGCAGCACCCGGACGGACGCACCGCCCTGGAAAAAGGCGACGTCGATGCCTGGGCCGGTCTTGACCCGCACATGGCTGCCAGCGAAGTGCAGGCTGGATCGCGCCTGCTGTATCGCAACCCCGCCTTCAACAGCTACGGCGTGGTCAGCGTCACGGAGAAATATGCCCAGGAGCATCCGCAGACCATCAACACCGTGCTCGCGGCCTACGAACAGGCCCGGGCGTGGTCGGTGGAGCATCCGCAAGAACTGGCTGAATTATTGGCCGACGAATCCGGCCTGCCGCTGGAAGTGGCCAAGCTGCAGCTGTCGCGCACCGATCTGGGCAGTCCGCAGTTGAGTGCCAAGGATGTGCTGGCCTCCAAGGCTGCCGCGCCGATCCTGGTCTCCGAAGAGTTGGTACGTCGCGGGGTTAATGTCGACCAGGTGATCGATCAATTGCTCGACACCGGCCGCCAGCAGGCCGTGGCCCGCCAATAACCCCTTGCCCAAGCGACAACCGATCCGCGCCTGGCGCGGATTCGGCGTTGCCGGAGAACCGCCATGAGCAGCAACAGCAAAGACCTCTCCAGCCCGCGCCTGGCTCTGTCCACACCAGGCAAAGCGCCGCTGTTCAATTCCGACCATTGGCGGCTGCGCCTCAAGGGGTTGGCCCTGCCGGTGCTGATCATCGTGTTCCTGGAGATCATCGTGCGCATCGGTTGGCTGCCCGCCTACCAGATGCCGGCCCCCAGCGAGATCGCCCTGACCCTCGGCGACCTGGCCGAAGGTGCGCTGTGGAAACACATCAGCGCCAGCCTCTTGCGAGTGTTGTTGGGCTTTGTCATTGGCGCTGGCCTGGCCTTGGTCTTCGCCGCCTGGGTGGGCTTGAGCCGGGAAGCCGAAGCCTATCTGGAGCCGACCTTCGCCGGCCTGCGCTCGATCCCCAGCCTGGCCTGGGTGCCATTGCTCCTGCTGTGGCTGGGCATCGACGAAACCTCGAAAGTGGTACTGATCGCCATCGGCGCGTTCTTTCCCGTTTACCTCAATGGCGTGGCGGCGATTCGCAACATCGACCGCAAACTGGTGGAGGTCGGCCACATGTACGGCTTCAGCCGCCGCCGTCTGGTGCGGCGAATTCTCCTGCCGGCCGCCCTGCCCGGCCTGTTCACCGGCTTGCGCAGCGGCATGAGCCTGGCCTGGATGTTCCTGGTGGCAGCCGAACTGATCGCCGCGACCAAAGGCCTGGGCTACCTGCTCAGCGATGGCCGCGAAACCTCGCGCCCAGACATTGTGCTGGCGGCGATCATCGTGCTCGCGCTGCTGGGCAAGCTCAGCGACGGCCTGCTTGCCGGCCTGGAGAAACGCTTCCTGGCCTGGCGCGACACCTTTAACGGCACCGAGGAGTGAGCCATGACCCAAGCCCTGCTGGAGATCCACGTCGAGCGCAAGACCTTCGCCGCCACCACCGTACTCAATCACATCCACCTGCAATTGCAGCCACGGGAAACCGTGAGCCTGTTGGGCCCCAGCGGCTGCGGCAAAAGCACCTTGCTACGCATCGTCGCCGGCCTGGAAAAGGACTTTGAAGGGCAACTGCTCAGCCACACCGAACAATTGGCCTTTGTGTTCCAGGAACCGCGGTTGATGCCCTGGCTGACGGTGCAGCAGAACATAGGCTTCAGCGATGACGACCATTACGACCAGGCCTGGGTCGCGCAGTTGATCGAGGAAGTCGGCCTCACGGGTTTTGCCGATGCCTTGCCCAAGGCGTTGTCCGGCGGTATGGCGCAACGGGTGGCGATGGCCCGCGGCCTGTACTCGCGACCACAGGTGCTGTTGCTGGACGAGCCCTTCAGCGCCGTGGATGCCTTCACCCGGATGAAACTGCAGGACCTGTTGCTGCAACTGGCCGAGCGGCACGCCATCGCCCTGTTGCTGGTGACACATGATGTCGACGAGGCGCTGTACCTGAGCGACCGGGTGTTGGTGATGGATAACCGCCCCAGCCGCATTCGCCAAGAATTGGCGGTGCAACTGGACCACCCGCGTGACCGGCGCGACCCGTTGCTGGCCCGACTCAAGGCGCTGGCCCTGACCGAATTGCACCGCGCCCACGTGATTTGATCAGGCGTCTCGCTAAGAACACAAAAGCATTAATAAATAAACAATTAGTATTTATAGTTATAAACATAACCACGTACTCTCAGCTCATCCCGTCCCATTGGTCACGACAGTGAAGTGCCTTATGAAACCGACTGACAACGTTATCGACTTCGTCCAATTCCGCAAACGCAAGCAGGCCCAGCAGCTGGCCCGGGCCATGTGGGAAATGTACGCGCGTAATGCCGGTTACCAGGCGTTCCAGTGGATCCAGGCGTCCGAGCCGACCAGGACGTACCAGGCGTGAGCGCCCAGGAACCCTCGCGCTTTTTGGCGAGTACCGATGAACCCGAAGTGGACCTCAATCACCTGGAAGCCTTGGATGAGGATCCTATCTGCGAACGGGTTGCGCAGAACCTGCAACGCCTGCGCGGCAAGCGACACCTGTCCCTCGACGCCCTCGCCCGCCAGTGCGGGGTAAGCCGGGCCATGCTGGCGCAGATCGAATCCGGACGCAGCGTGCCGTCGATCAAGGTGCTGTGCAAAATCGCCAAGGGCTTGAAGGTGTCGGTGGCCGCGTTTCTGGAACACCGGGCTTTCGAAGGGGTGGCCGTGCTGTCGGCCAGCCAGAGCAAACGCCTGGTCAGCGCCAATGGTGCGTTCGTCAGCCGCGCCTTGTTTCCGTTCGATGTGGCACGCCAGTCGGAATTCTACGAGCTGCGCCTGAGCCCCTTGGGCGAGGACCAGTCCGAAGGGCACGGGCCCGGCGTCCAGGAAAACCTGGTGGTGTCCCAAGGTGTGCTGGAGATCAGCGTCAACGACGAGCGCTACCTGCTCTCCACGGGCGATTCGATTCTGTTCTATGCCGACCAGCCTCACCGCTATCGCAACCCGGCTGACAGTGAAGCGGTGGCGTATCTGGTGGTTACCTATCCGGAACGCCTGGACTGAAAGGCAGGGTGGTGTGTATATCCGTTGCTGCGGTAACGGCCACTGACGGTTCCGCTCTTACAGCGGGTCACTTTTGGAAGAGCCGGGAGCCGGACCAGCCAAAAGTAACCAAAAGCGCTTTGCCCCACCACTCGGTGCCTCGCTTAGGCTCGGCATGCCTGAACGAAGGTATTGCTCCGTGGGCCGCCGCGAAGGGCCATCCATGGCCCAGCGCGGCTACCTCGGCATCCATGCCGAGGTGCCCACTGCGCAACACCTTCGTTCAGCCATCGTGGTTAACGGGGCGCCCCAGATCAACGTCCACCGCGAGGCGGCCTGATAGCCGACCTGGCTCTGGGTGACCGCGTTCCTCCTGTGGGAGCGGGCTTGCTCGCGAAGGCGGTGTCACAATCGATGAAGATATTGGATGGGCCGGCCTCTTCGCGAGCAGGCTCGCTCCCACAGGGATCCTGTGTTGGATATAAATTTTGTGTCCACCGAGGGTTGAATGTGGGAGCGAGCCTGCTCGCGATGGCGGTGTCACAGTCAATGAAGATGTTGAATGTGCCGGCCTCATCGCGAGCAAGCTTTGCTCCCACAGAACTGACGGGGTATGACCGGGAGAGCCAGGTCGGCTATAAGGCCGCCTCGGGGTGGACGTTGATCTCGGGCGCCCCGTTAACCACGATGGCCGAACGCAGGCGTTGCGCAGTGGGCACCTCGGCATGGATGCCGAGGTAGCCGCGCTGGGCCATGGATGGCCCTTCGCGGCGGCCCACGGAGCAATGCCGGAGTGAGGGCACACCGAGCCTAGGCGAGGTGCCAAGTGGTGGGGCATGTAGCGTTTTGCTTACTTTTGCGCTTCTCAAAAGTGAGCCGCTGTAAGAGCGGAACCGTCAGTGGCCGTTACCGAAGAAACGGATATACACACCGCCTGAAAAAAACCTCAGAACGGAATACCAAAATCCCCACTAACGACAAAGTAAACAACATCACCGCACTGCCAGGCTTCCCCACTGACCGTAGCAACGAATCAGCAGGTGCAGCACATCATCGGCATACCGTTGCAGCTCATCATCATCGGCATGCTGCAGTCGTTCATCATCTTCATCATCAAGGCGCAGCAGCTTTTCATCATGTCCATGTTCATGCCGGCCATCGGCATGACTTTGCACATCATGCAGTCAGCCATCACCGTACATTCCATCACACACTTCATCGACGGCATCGGCATGCCCATCATCGGCATTGGCATCATCATGCTCGCCATCGGCATGGCCATGCTCGCCGGGGACATGCACATCATGCTCATGTTGCCGCAATGCATCATCATCGGCATGCCGCAGTTCATCATCATCTGCATCATGTCGGCGCTGTTCTTGAACATGGCCATGTCCATGCCGGCAGCGGGCATCATTTTGCACAGCATGCCGTCATCCATCATTTCGCAGGTCATGGTCGCCATCATCATCGGCATGCCCATCATTGGCATCATCGGCATGTTGGCGTTCATCGGCATCTGCATGGCATTCATCATGGTGGTGTTCCCTGTAGGTTCGAGAGTCGGAAGAGGCTGATGGGGCGGATTCTAAGGATTGGCCCCGGCCCGACAAGATGACGGTCGAACAGCAGGAATGAACGTTCAAGCAGGCTTACCGGAGTGACGCGCGCAGAGTCGTCTGCTGCTGCATGCCCTGCGCTTTCATTGCAGACGCTTCCCCCACGACAGCTTCGATTCTCCGGTCATGGATATGCCATCCAAACCTATATAAATAACCGTAAGAAATAATCGATCTAAACTTGTCGCATGGAAACGCCTGCCACAACGGCAAGCCTGGATTCAGCCAATCAGATTCGCGTACACCGGCCGGTCGATATTCCCACCGGACAGAATCACCGCCACCCTTTTCCCCCGCATCGCTTCACGCTCCTGCATCAGCGCTGCCAAGGCGGCCGCGCCGGCACCTTCAGCGAGGTTATGGGTGTCGGTGTAATACGCCCGCATGGCCCCGGCAATTTCAGCATCGCTGACCGCTACGATTCGCGCCGCCCCGGCCCCATAGATGGCAAAGGCCTCGGGAACGGGTCTGCGCACCGCCAGGCCGTCGGCAAAGGTATTCGCCGAAGCGGTCTCGCATAGCCTGCCCGCTTCAAACGACAACTTCGCCGCGACGGCCTCGGTGGACACCACGCCCACCACGTGGGTCTTCAGGCCCAAGGCATCGCGGGCGGCGATGACCGCGCAGATCCCCGAGCCACAGCCTATCGGCACATAGACGGTGTCCAGGTCCGGCACCGCGTTGAACAGCTCAAGCCCATAGGTCGCCACGCCCTTGACCAACTCGGGATGGAACGGCGGCACCAGGAAGAGGCCATGCGCTTGGGCCAGGCGAGCGGCCTCTTCACGGGCCTCATCGAAATCGCGGCCATATTCGACCACCTCACCGCCAAAACCGCGCATGGCGTTGTTCTTCTCCGCCGAGTTACCGTGCGGCACGACGATCAACGCCTTCAAACCCAAGGCAGTGGCCGCCAACGCCAGGCTCTGGCCGTGGTTGCCGCGAGTCGCCGTGACGATGCCTTTTGCCTCGGGATGCTCGCGCTTGAGCCAGCGCACGAAGGTCAGGCCGCCGCGTACCTTGAAGGCCCCCGTCGGGGTGTGATTCTCGTGCTTGACCCACACCGTGCAACCCAGCCGTTCAGCCAACAAGGGCCAGGCGTACTGGGCGGTGGCGGGCATGACTTCGTATAAGTGACGGGCAGCTTGTTCGATATCGTCGCGAGTCAGTGTGTGCATGATGGGCCTCCGGGTTTTGCCCAGTCTAATCAGGGCACCACCGACGGGCTTTCAGAAAACTGACCTGACTTTCTGGTCCTCTCTTCACTACTATGCTGTTCATGAACCCTCGAAACCGCCAACAGCCGCCCCAGTCCGAACCGGTCCGTCGCATCGAGGCAGGACCGTGGGCGATCGAATTGCTGCCCGGCTGCGCCTACGCCACCCGCTATGTCGCCACCCAGTCGGCGATCGGCTTTGCCTTCGACAGCCAGCGCGGCCTGCACGCCATCGGCAGCGACCGCGTACAGCCCTTCGAAGCGATCCCCAACGGCCTGGCATTCGTCCCCGCCGAATGCGACGTGTTCTCCGAATCCCCCAGGGGCGGTGAATACCTGCGGGTCGTGCGCACCGACGGTATGGCGTTGCCGGGGGAACAGGCGTTCAACAATCGTATGGACCCGCAGGCCATCACCCTCGCCCTGAGAATGCGCAGCGCATTGCTGCATGCCACCGCAGAGGATGACTGGGAGGCCTGGACGCTGGGATTGGCTGAACGGGTGAAGGCGCACAAGACGTTTTCGGCTCCCGTACAAGGGTCCATCACCGGCGGGCGAATGCGCCTGCTCGACGAGTTCATCGATGCCGGTCTCGACGGTCCGCTGGGGGTCAAGGAAATGGCCGGCCTGCTTGGCTTGTCCGAAGGGTATTTCATGCGGGCATTCAAGAATGCCACCGGCAAGAGCCCACACAGCTACCTGATCGACCGGCGCCTGGCCAAGGCACGGGCGCTGATGCGCGATTCAACCGCCCGCCTGACCGATATCGCCCACACTTGCGGCTTCAACTCCCAGGCGCACATGACCACGCTGTTCAAGCAACGCCTTGGCGTCAGTCCGGCGCAGTTGCGCGGGTACTCGAGGCCCTGAACGGGCGGGACAAGCCGCGGGTACGGGTACCTGAAACGCGAAGTGGCACCCTAAATCAAATTGCCATCAGATCGCCTTGCAAAAACACCCGGGCCGTCTAGATTCAAACCTGTCTCCGACCACATCACCCACCACCCATAACAGCCCCTCGGGCGAGAGCGTCTATTGGCCTAAAACACACACTTGGCGTTGCTTTCAATTACTGACACGGAATCAGTCAATAACAACAAGAGGGATGCTTGATGAAGCATGGCCGTGGGTATCGTTTGCTCTCGCAAAAAGGAGCAGCCGGACATTTCTGGCTGTCATTGGTTTGCTTTTCAGCCCTGGTGATCGCCAGCTTCCTGTTGTTCGAACAACAGATCCAGGACTTCCTGACCCATCTCAACCTGTACCAGCCCTCGACGCCCGCGCAGAAACTCTACCTGGCGTTGCTGCTGATCGCCCTGCTGGCGCTGGACGTGGTGCTGCCAGTGCCGTCGAGCATGGTCGCGCTGCTGGCCGTGGCCATGCTCGGCAGCGTGGGGGGTTACCTGGTGATTTTCGTCGGTCTGTGCCTGGGCGCCGGGCTGGGCTATGCCCTGGGAGCCGGCTATTTGCGTCTGTTGTCCGGCCGCCTCGGCCTGCATCAGCGCCAGCCGGGGCAACTGGCGTACCGGTTGGGCACACTGTCGTTGATCTGCCTGCGCGGGGTCCCGGTATTGGCGGAAACGTCGGTCGTCGCCGCCGGTATGCAACGCTACCCGCTGCGCGCGTTCATCCTGGTCACCACCCTGGCCAACGCCGGCCTCGCATTGGCCTACAGCGCCATTGGCACCTTTCTCGTCGAGCAGAACGCGCTGTTGGTGACCCTGCTCGCCAGCACGGTATTGCCCGGGCTGTTCATCGCTGGGTACAGCCTGTTCAAGAGCCTTCGCCGGCACGACGCGGAGCAACCGTTGCACGGGCGCTTCAAGGTCAGCTACGACTACCCGGTGGTGTTCACCGATCATGTATTCGACCCGCTCAATCCCTGCCTGCACCGTCAGCTCATAGCCGGCCACAGGGGCCCGGTCACGGTATTGATATTCGCCGATGAACAACTGCTGCACAGCGCCCCGCACCTGCTGGAACAGATCAACGCCTACTTCGCCAGCCATTTTCCAGACCTGCATCTGCAAGCGCCGCCGATCGCGGTCCCGGCCGGCGAGTCGAGCAAGGATTCACAGGTGTTGCAGCGGCTGTACACCGACATGCTGAAACATGGCCTGGACCGGCATTGCCATGTGCTGGCCCTCGGTGGCGGCGCGGTGCTGGATGCGGTGGGCTACGCCTGCGCCACCTTCCACCGCGGCATTCGCCTGATTCGCATCCCCAGCACCGTGCTCGCCCAAAACGACGCCGGCATCGGTGTAAAAAACGGCATCAACGCCTTCGGCCAGAAGAACCTGCTGGGCGCCTTCTATCCCGCCACCGCAGTCATCAACGACTTTCAATTGCTGACCAGCCTGACCCGACGCGACCAGATCGCCGGGCTGGCCGAGGCGGTCAAGGTGGCGCTGATCAAGGACCAGGCGTTCTTCCAGTGGATGGAGCAACAGGCCGACGCCCTCGCCCACTTCGAACATGGGGCCAGCCGCTATGCGATCCGTCGCTGCGCCGAATTGCATCTGGCGCACATCACCGGTGCCGGCGACCCCTTCGAACGCGGTAACGGGCGGCCCTTGGACTACGGCCACTGGGCCGCTCACAAACTGGAAAATCTCAGTCAGCATCGACTGCGCCATGGTGAAGCCGTCGCGGTGGGCATGGCCCTGGATGGGCTTTATGCCAATGCCCTGGGGTTGTTGAGCGACAGCGACACCGAACGGGTGCTGAACCTGCTGCTCAAGCTCGGCTTCTGCCTGAACCCGCCGGAACTGACCTTGAAAGATCCACTGGGGCGCTCGCAGGTTTTGCTGGGGTTGGAGGAGTTCCGCCAGCATCTGGGCGGGCAACTCTCCATTCCCATGCTCAGCCGGATCGGCGAGTCGGTGGACTTGCATGAAATCGATACCGCGCGAATGGAGCAGGCGTTGCAGCGGCTGGCAACCCAGGTCGAGCTTGCCCTGCCCCTGAACCAGAGCTGTGCGCAATGAACCAGACGGCGCCGAACCTCAAGACCTGGCTGACCCTCGGCCGTGTCTCCAACCTGCCCACGGTATGGACCAACACCTTGGCCGCCGCCCTGCTCGCCAGCAGCGCCGGGGCCCTGGCACCGCCGTCTTCCCTGGTGTGGCTCCTGCTGCTGGCGGCACTGTCGCTGCTGTACCTGGCCGGCATGTTGTTGAATGACCTGTTGGACGCCGACTGGGACCAGCAACACCACAACCCCCGCCCCATTACCCTGGGCCTGGTCAGCCGCCAGCAAGTGCGACTGGCCACTGCGTTGTTGCTGCTGCTGGCCGCGGCCTCGCTGCTGGGCCTGAGCCGGATGATCGAGCAGCCGCACTGGCTGCTGGGAAGCGCCACCCTGTTGGTGGGCTGCATTCTCGGTTACAACCTGCTGCACAAGAAATACGCCCACAGCGTCTGGCTGATGGGGGCCTGCCGCTCGGCGCTCTACCTCACCGCAGCGGCCAGCCTGGCGCTGCCACCGGGACCGATCTGGCTCTGCGCCATTTTGCTCGGTGTCTACATCAGCGGCCTGACCTACCTGGCCCGCCAGGAACACCGCAACCAACTGATCAGCCGTCTCCCCCTGCTCCTGATGCTGAGCCCACTGGCCTTGGCGATCTACGCAGGCAGCGCCTGGTTCTGGCCGGTGCTGCTGTTATGGCTTGGCTGGTTGGGCTGGCATTACTGGCACAACCTGGCCAACCCTCGGCAACGGCAGGTCCGCGCCTTTATCGGCGCTGGCCTGGCAGCCCTGCCGCTGTTCGATGCCCTGGTGCTGGCCGTGGCTAACCAGCCCTTGGGCAGCCTGTTATGTGTCCTGGTGTTTTTCCTGCTTCCTCATTTCCAGCGCTGGATCAAACCCACATGAACACGGACGTTACTGCAGCGGCATCGGCGGCCCTCGACCTGCGCCACGACTGCCTGAACGAACAACGGCAAAATTTCATTCGTCAGCTCGAAGAACCCGAGCGGCAATGGTGGCGCCAGGCACAGGAGCAACTTGCCCAACACCCGGACGCCAATACCTCGGCGCTCTTGAGCAGCCAGTGCAAGCGCAACCTCAAGGAGCGAGCACTGCCCGATATCGACGGCTGGAGTAACGTCCAAATGGCACGGGCGTTGCTGCTGGCCCAGGTGCTGGAACAGCAGCCCGCCGCCGGGCAAGTCACCCTGCTGCACCAGTTGTTCCTGTGGGGCGACGACCAGGAAAAGGTCGCCACCTTGAAAGCCCTTGATTGGCTCGATAGCCGCGGGGCGTGCGTGGAGCTTGCACGCCAGGCCGGGCGCACCAGCAACAGCCAGGTGTTCGCCGCCCTCGCCCTGGACACTGCCTACCCGTCGCATCACTACAACGAACAGGCCTTCAACCAACTGGTGTTGAAAGCGCTGGGCATGGGCCTCGACGTACGACGCCTGATCGGCCTGGCCCAACGACACAGCGTCACCCTCAACCAGTTGGCCCTCGACCTGCTGGACGAACAACTCGCCGCCGAACGAACGGTGTCCGCCGGACTGCCCCACGTGATTGCCTTCGCCCTGCTGAGCCCGGCGCAACGCCAGCGCCTGGCCGGCCTGGGCCAGCAACGACGCTTGCCGGCGCAATGGCACGAGCACCTGGGCGGCGTTTCGCCGAACTGATTCCCCACCGCCCCCTTTTTTTGACGAGGATTCACCATGCTCAAGTACTTCGACCCGCATATCCACATGGTCAGCCGCACCACCGACGATTACCAGAACATGGCGGCCGCCGGCATTACCGGGGTGATCGAGCCGGCCTTCTGGCAGGGCCAGGCCAGGACCAGTGTCGGCAGTTTCATCGACTACTTCGACACGTTGTTGGGCTGGGAGCGTTTTCGCGCCAGCATGTTTGGCATCCATCATTTCTGCACCATTGGCCTGAACCCCAAGGAGGCCAATGACCTGTCGGTGGCCAATGAGGTGCTGGAGATTCTGCCGCGCTACCTGGTGAAAGACGGCGTGGTGGCGGTGGGTGAAATCGGCTACGACGACATCACCCCGGAAGAGGATCGCTTTCTCGCCGCGCAACTGGAGCTGGCCAAGCAATTCAATCTGCCGGTGCTGGTACACACGCCGCACCGTGACAAGATCGGCGGCACCAAACGCACGCTCGCGGTCATTCGCGAGGTCGGTATTGCCGAACACCTGGTGATCATTGACCACCTCAACGAACTGACCCTGCCCCTGGTGCTGGACAGCGACTGCTGGCGCGGCCACTCCATCTACCCCAACACCAAGATGTCGGAACAGCGCATGGTCGCGCTGCTGCAGCAGTACGGCACGGAAAAAATGGTGGTCAACAGCGCCGCCGACTGGGGCATCAGCGACCCGCTCAAGGTGCCCAAGACCGGCCAGGCAATGTTGGCCGCAGGTTTCAGTGAAGCCCAGGTCGAACAAGTGCTGTTCCACAACCCGGTGGACTTTTTTGCCCAGAGCGGCCAGTTGGACAAAGCCCTGGTCAGCACGCCCCTGCCCATCGATCAGCGACGGCAGTGGCAGGAAAACTCCGCCCTGCGCGGCCAGGAACCGGTGATCAAATGAGTGCCCGCACGGGTTGGACGGCCACGCAGATCGGCTATTGCAGCAACGTGCACCCGACCCATGACCTAGGTGGGCTGCGCGCTTCCGTCGAACGGCATTTCCACACCGTACGCACACTGCGCGGGCTCGACACGCAGGACAGTGGATTGTGGATCAGCGCCCTCGCCGCCGCCGAACTCCAACAAGCGCCGACCCGTGCGGATTTCCTCGACCTGCTGCAACGCAGCGGGCTACGCCTGACCTCACTCAATGGGTTTCCCTATGGCCAATTTCACCAGGGCGCGGTGAAAGCCGACGTCTACCTGCCCAGCTGGGCCGATCCGCAGCGGCTGGCGTACAGCCTGGACCTGGCTCGATTTCTCGCCCAGGCCTTGCCAGCGGACTGTGCCCAGGGGGTGATCTCCAGCCTGCCGCTGGGCTATGCCGCCCACTGGAGCCCGACGCTACAGCAATGTGCCGAGCAGCAACTGCGCGAGCTCACTGCCGGGCTGGCCCGGCTGCAACGGGAAACGGGCAAGAAGATCGTGGTCTGCCTGGAGATGGAGCCCGATTGCGTGCTGGAAAAAACCGACCAGGCCATCGCCTTCTTCCGCCACTGGCAAGCCACGGACCCGCACCATGAACACCTGGCGCTGTGCTTTGACGTTTGCCACCAGGCCGTGATGTTCGAAGACTGCTATCAATCACTGGACCGATTGCGTCAGGCCCGGGTCCCCATCGGCAAGATCCAGTTATCCAATGCGCTGATTTGTCGCCTGCCTGAGGACGAGCATCGGCGCGAACAGGTGCTCAAGACATTGAGCGGTTTTGCCGAGCCCACCTACCTGCATCAAGTGAAGGCCCGCGCTGGGCACGATCAGCTATCGGCCTGGGCCGACCTCCCCGCGGCCCTGGATGATTGTGAGCAGAACCGCGTCTCTCATCCCGAACTGAGGATTCACTTCCACATTCCGCTGTTCAGCGAGCAGTTGCTGCTGCCCGAACTCAGCGGCAGCCAGGTTGCCCTGTCGCAGACGTTCGACTTTTTGGCCGACCACGAGGATTTTCGCCCCGTACTGGAAGTGGAAACCTACAGCTGGGGCGTCCTGCCCAGCCAATTGCGGCCCACGACCGAGCACGCCCAACTCCAGGGCATCGCGGCGGAGTTGCATTGGGTCGAGGATCAGTTGCTACAGCGCCGCTTGCTGCAACCTCAAGCGCTGGAGGCCCATGCCCATGCGCTCTGATCCTGCGCGCCAGCCGCTGCTGCTGATCAACGTGGTCGGCCTGACGCCCGCGCTGTTGGGTGCCGCGACGCCCTGCATCAATGCCCTGTTGAAAACGGCCAAGATGGCCACGCTGCAGCCGGTGTTCCCGGCGGTCACCTCGACCGTGCAGGCCTCGATCCTCACCGGACAACCACCATCGGAACACGGCATCGTCGGCAACGGCTGGTATTTTCGCGATCAGGCCGAGGTACGTTTCTGGCTGCAACCCAATGCACTGATCCAGGGGGAAAAGGTCTGGCAGACCCTCAAGCGTCAGTACCCCGGGTTTCGTTGCAGCCAGTTGTTCTGGTGGTACAACATGTATGCCGACGTGGACGCCGCCATTACCCCACGGCCGCATTACCCGGCTGATGGCCGCAAGATGTTCGGCCTGTATTCGGCACCGGCCTCGTTGCATGAGCGTATCGAACAGCAGATTGGCGAGTTTCCCTTTCCGAGCTTCTGGGGACCGGCGGCCGGCATCGCCTCAAGTCGCTGGATCGTCGATTGTGCCATCGCCGAATTCCAGCTCAACCGTCCCGACCTGCAATTGATCTACCTGCCCCACCTCGACTACAGCCTGCAACGCCTGGGGCCCGATCACCCGGCGATTGCCGACGAGGTACGGGCCATCGACAGCGAAGTCGGGCGTCTGCTGGACTTTGCCCAAGCCCAAGGCGCTGCGGTGATGCTGCTGTCCGAATACGGGATCGAAGCCGTCACCCAATCCGTTTCCATCAACCGGTTGTTACGTGCCGAGGGCTTGTTGCAGGTACGCCAATCGCTGACCTGGGAGTTGCTCGATCCCGGCGCCAGTGCAGCGTTTGCCGTGGCCGATCATCAGGTCGCGCACATCTACGTGAAGCAAGCGCGCGACATCCCCCGCGTCAAGGCGCTGTTGCAACGCCAGGCCGGCATCGAACAGGTACTGGATAAAACCGAACAACAGGCCTGGCAACTGGACCATCCGCGCAGCGGCGAGCTGGTGGCCGTGGCCGCGCCCGGTTACTGGTTCGATTACTACTACTGGTTCGACGAGCGCAAGGCTCCCGACTTTGCCCGCACCGTGGACATTCATCGCAAGCCAGGTTACGACCCGCTCGAGCTGTTCATCGACCCGGCCATTCGCTTCCCGAAATTGAAAGTGGCGCGCCGCCTGCTCCAGAAAAAGCTCGGCTTTCGCTACTACATGGACCTGATTCCGCTGGACACCCGCCTGGTCCGCGGCAGCCACGGACGGCTGCCCGCGAGCGAGAAGACCGGCCCGCTGCTCATCACCAATTGTGATCTGTCGTTGCCACAGCACCTTGCGGCCACGGCGGTGAAGCAACTGCTCCTGGAACACTTCCAGGGGCGCCCTCATGCCGATACGGCGAATGCCAAGGAGCTTCCATGCGGCGAGCCATTTCCATAACTGTTCTCAGTGCCCTGGCCGGTTTGGCCCAGGCACAGAACACCAACAACTTCGATTGCAGCAACTTCCTGCAGTTTGGAGCAGACATCAACCAGACTCGGACCGCGTTTGCCCAGAGCCCCGAGACCATGGCCTGGAACTGGTTCGTCTGCTTGAACCAACCCAGTACCGCGCAAAGCAGCAATCTCGTGTGGGAGATGATGAAGCCCTCGGACCAGGTCTACCTGCCCAACGGCGCTCCACCGGGCACCTATGACAGCTCCGCGCCGCTCCCGGACGCGGTGGTGACGCAAGCCAAGGCACAAGGCATGGACCTGTCCCGATCCTTCCATAACATCAATGCCACCCAACAGGTCGATGGCCTGATCCTGCAAATGGGCGGTGCCGTGCCCGATCCCCAACAAGGCCACCCGGTACGCTTTCAGTTGCTGATGGGCAAGGACACGTTCGATTACGTCGTGAAGAAGCAGGTCTACAACATGAATGGCCAGGCCGCCCTGGCCAACGACCTGGACTTCCCCCCCACCGCCTGGGAGTTGAAAGCCGCGTGGCTGTGGATCGGCACGGACACGACCTACCGACAAACCCTGGTGAACGACGGCTACTACATTGCCCAGGCCTACTACCGGCAGGACGACGGTACTTACCAGGTCGGCTATGTGGCATTGAGCGGCCTGCATGTCGTCAACAAACTGAATGCCGACTGGGTCTGGACCACCTTCGAAAACATCAACAACAGTAAATACACCGTCACCAATGCCGCCCCGCCTGCGCCGATGACCAACACCACGGGGCCGACCCCGGCCGCCAAGCCGGTGAATGCCAGCTTCCAGGCCAACAATCGGAACCTGTCGAAGTACGAGTTGATCGGGGTCGAGTTCCAACCCATCACCCAGGTACTGGCCAACTCACAACTGGAATCGGCGTTCCAGAACACCTCGTCCTGCCTGGCCTGCCACGGCACCGCCGCTTACTCGAACGACAAAGGCTACTTCAATTTCGCTCTGAACCAGGGGGGCGGCATCGTCTATCCCACCACCCCGCTGCCGCCCTCGGCATTCGATGGCTACAAAAAACTGGACTTTGTCTGGTCGCTGAAACGCGCCCAGTGGCAACGCTAAGGAGCATGACATGAGCGTATTGAATTTCCCCCGTATCTACCTCAACGGCCATATGTTCTGGAACCCGCCAACGGCCAATAACAATGACGTGTATCCGCTGTATGACGCGGTCAACGCGGACATCAACTGGCCGTTCATGAGCCACTTCGACATCAACGCCGCGAACGCCCCCACCCTACTGATGCCCTGGGCCATCAAGCCCCTGACAATGGCCGAGCTGCCGGCCTATATGCTGCAGGTACCGACCAATGCCAACCCGAAAACCTACCCGTACATGCCCGCCGAATGGGATCTGTTTGGCGACAACGCCTGCGGCACGGTGAGCTACAAAGGTACTCGCTCGACGATCATTGGCGGCGAGCTGCAGGCCAACACCTACATCACCGAGGATGCGTTGGTTGGCAGGGACTACCAGCTGCTCGGCAATCCCTTTGGCAGCAACGCTCCGACTGCCGCGCGCTTCGTGGACGTCAGCCCGTGGCAGAACACCTTCACCGCGTTGTACTTCGACAAGCTGATGCTGGGGGATACCACCTGTGGCCTGACCCTCAATCGCCAGTATCGGATGATGGACCGGTTCCTGAATTTCAATTGGGGCGCCTTCGGTGGCCTGGTGTATGTCACCACCACCTGGCAGTCCTGCTTTCCCCAGGAAAACCTGGAATGGGTCATCGGCGATTCGGCGCTGCTGAGTAACCTCCAGCAGCAGATGAAGCTGCAAGGGGCGAAGGGCCTGATGTTCAGGTTCTCCACCTACCTGACCTGCTACGACAGGAACGGTGTTTTCAACGACTTCCCGTACGTCAACACCCGTTCCAATGCCCCCTCGGATACGGCTCGTCTGCAAGCGATGTATCAGAAAGGCCTGGACAACGTTTCCGGCATTTTCTTCAACCCCGCCTACAGCCGCACCGCCGCGACCCTGGGCCTCTGGTTCGCCGACGAATACCCGACCGCCCCCGCCGGCCTGCGCCTGGTGCCCGCGAAGGCCGTATCTGTTGTTCAACCAGGCGGGGCTCCCCAAAACGCCACACTGGGCGTGACTTCGGTGCAGATTACCGGCAACACCCTGTCGCTGGATCTGGCCAACACGTTCCCGTTCTATCCGGTAGAGCCCGATGCCCCCATCCTGACCGCCGAAAAATTCCAGGCCGGCGACTATCAACTGGGTGTACGCGAGGGTGATCAATTCACGCCGGTCGTGGACTTCGGTTTCGACCGATATAACCAGGCAGCCTTCGACAAACGCTCCGGCCTGCAGGACTTCCCCCTCAGCGACGCGGACCTGACGAAACTACAACCAGGTCATCCATTGGAGCTGCGACTGAAGCCCACAGCCGCCCCGACACCGGTGATCGCCGCCACCCAACAGACCTGGACCGCCGAAGTGGTGGAGAGCGGCAGTTTCATCGACGTGGGCGACCACAAGACACTGACCATCATGGTGCAGAAAAATGGTCAGCCGGCGGCCAATACCACGCTGTGGGTGGCGGAATATGGCAACCCCTACATGGTGACCACCAGTGACTACTACCTGGCCTCCAGCAACGCGGCCAATTTCACGCTGTTCTTCGACCACCCAGACGACCCCAACCTGAACAAGGCCAATCTGCCGAATTTCAATAACGCGCCGCCCGTACAAAACTATCTGGCCGAAGGCAGCGGCCGCCGACTGACCGCGCTGCGCAATACTGACCTGTCCAGTGGAGACCCGATCGGTTATCAGCAATTCCTGCAGGGCGACGGCAAACCGGTCACGATCGACTTGCACCCTTGCCTGGCATTCGATGCCGGCGTCTACGCCACCGGAACCCTGAGCGACGATGTCCACGCCACGCCGGTGGATTACTCTTATGTCACCACCACCACCGACGCCAACGGCATCGCCCAGGTGAGCTTCAGGGCTGTGGCCCCGGGCTTTCCGACCTTGCGCTTTTTCGTCAAGGAAGGCGACAGCGATCCGGTCATTCCCTTCAGCTTCCCGCTGCCCCAAGCCTACATCGACTTCCTCGCCCCGCTCCGCGTCCTGCCCTTGGACATGCAGCTGCAAAGGGACTTCATCAACTACTGGAACACTGTCTACAAGGATCAGAACGCCGCCACGCAGCTGTGGGAGGGCTTCCTCTACCCACGCATCCTGCAGACCTTCTATTACCTGTACCCCATCATGAACAAGTACATGCCGCTCAACTCCCAGGCGCGCGTCGAGGGCGCCATCGACCAGTTGATTGTGCTGATCAGCAAGCCCTACCAGGAGGAAAGCACGCTCTCGATGCCCATCACCCGTGACATGTCCCAGAGCCGCCGCGCGGTATTGGAGCTGTGGGCCCAGAAGCTGGTGAAGCGCAACTATCCGCCACAACAACTCAAGATGAGCGATTACGACAACCTCTGACCGTAACGCTGTTCACCCAAGGAGGATAAAGCACTGTGGGAGCGAGCTTGTGTGGGAGCTGAGCTTGTTCGCGATGAAGGCACCTCGGTCTTTCGAATGACCGCGTTATCGTTCATCGCGAGCAAGCTCAGCTCCCACAGGCTCCCACAGTGTCACCCGGTACTTTTCAAAGGAATGACCTATGAAAACCAGTCTCTTGAACCGGTTGTTGCTGTTGATCCTGCTGTTCAGCCCGCCTCTGTTCGCCCAGGACAGCGGTGCCGTGTACTTCACCATGGGCGTGCACAACACCGAGGGCTGCGACGAACAGAACGGCAACTGCATCGCCAAACGCCTCCCAGGCGAGCCTTCCGATCCGTTTTTCCCGGCGTTCTGGATCAGCGATTGGACCATGTACCGGGTGATGCACAATTATGAAAAAAACCCGCCGCCCTACAGCAATCCGCCCTCCACCCTGACCCCGGCGGACTACACCGTCTCTCGAGGAACCAGCTACTACGACACGGCCTATATCCCGGCCGATGGCGACGGTTTCGGTGCGATGATGGAGCACTATGAGAAGTACTGCCTGCCGATCTTCCCGATCAAGAACAACAACTACACCTGCTCCTTCGTGTCCCTGGGCAACAAGGCCTACTTCCTGACCTACCCGCAGGATCGCCCCAAGGACATGCCGGCCTGCTGCATGTTTTCGCCGATGAATCATCCGCCGCGGCAAGACTTCATCCAGCATCTGCCCTACAGCGCCGAGCGCAGCAAGAACCTCGACGGTAGCGTGCAGGCCTACGCGCTGGACCTTCAATCGCCGCAGGGTCCGATCCTGTTCGGCTATGCCTTCTACAAAAAGATGCCGGGGCAACCGCCCTACCGGCAGCCCCAATCGTTCTTTTTCTCCGGTGACACCAGCGTCGCCAATGCCCCCATCGTCAGCCAGAACTACATCAACTTCCGCATCGCCAAACCGGACCCTGCCCAGACCTGGGCGCAAGTGGCCGCGATGTGCCCGGCGAACCCACCGCCCTGCCAATTGTTCGAGCCACCGGCTTCACAGAGTAACGGGCAAAAGGCGCAGTGGAACAAACTCATGCAGCGCAAACCCTGACCAATGACGAAGGATCGCCATGAACATTTCAATCCGCCTCACCGTGGTACTACTGGGCTTGGCGAACCTTCCAGCCCAGGCCTTGGAGCAATCCCAGGAGCAAGCCTTGCGACAGGCGCAGGCCACCAGCCTGAATTGCCAGCCCCCCAGCACCGCGCCAGCGGCCAACGCCAGCCAGGACCTGTTCGATCAATACAGCTGGCAGCTGTTCATCGCCGTGAACTGGCCCGCCCAGGCGGGGCAGCGCGGTGATCCCGACTGCAGCAAACAGCCGGGGGACCCCGGCTACACCGTTTGGCAGACCTACAAGACCGTGGAAGAAACCTTCCTGCCACGGGGGGCCGATCCAGGCCCCTGGAACACCCCGCAGCTTGCCAAGAGCCTGGGCATCATCAACATCGCCGCGCTGAAGAACAGCTCCCAGGTGAATGCCGTCGACCAGGCCGTCGGCGGTTGGCTGATCGACCAGGCCGGCAACCCGACCTACTACGATATCTCGGCCAACGAGACCTCCTACAACTACATCGTCGCCAACCAGTTCTATAACGCCGATGTGGTTTCCAAAGCCAACAACATCAACTTTCCCTATGGGGTCATCGAGGTCAAATCGAGCTGGCGCATCCTCACCCCCAATGACAATGCCAGCCACTACCTGACCATGCTTGCGCGCGTGGCCACGTTCGACGACCAAGGCCAGCGCACCGGCGTCACCGAGGCCTACCTGGGCCTGGTGGGGCTGCACGTCATCACCAAGGTGAACGGCTATTCGCAGTGGATCTGGTCGACCTTCGAGCAGATCGACAACGTTCCGCCCAAAACACGGGTGAACGGTGTATGGGTCGACCAGCCGACCTCCGGCACGGCCTATTCCTACTTCAACGCCAGCGCTCCGGCAGCCACGCTCAACCAGTCGCCCTGCGACTGGCAGACCCAGGGCGCGCACCTGGTCTGCGTGCCCAAGCCTGGCACCACCTTCCAGACCCCGAACCCGTTGAACCGCTTCACGCCGATCGCCGAGATCACCAACGAGGTCAACGCCCGTTACCGCAGCGACCCGGACCTGCAACGCAGCGTATTGAAGTACTACCAACTCATCACCACCCAACGCCCGCTGATGCCGGACAACCCCAGCAACCCGCTGGGCCAGCCGACCCCCGCCCTTTCGGCCAACGTGACCATGGAAAGCTACATCCAGCCCAACAGCAGTTGCATGAATTGCCACTCCATGGCGACACCGGTCAAGAGTCCCTACAAATCCGACTACTCCTACCTGTTCAAATTCGCCAATTCGCCTGTCGGCAAAACCATCAAGGACGAGGAATAACTCATGAGTATCCTGAACGGACCACGGCTGAACTTCTGGGGCGGTATCCGCACAGACGTCAGCCTGCCGAACAACTCCCCGACCATTCCTTACGATGGCAACGATGACTGGCCGCTCTTCGACCTGACCACCTCGACCCTGGCACCGAGCGCCGAGTCCTACTCCGACGACCAGTTGAACAACATGATCAATGCCCCCACCGGCGACTACTACACCGCCGGTGGCTGGAATCACTACGGGCAGCATGTCGTCGACATGCAGAACGCCCTGATCAGCTCCCAGGGCATCCCCGGCAGCATCAACACCACCGGCGACCTGGTGGGCCAGGCCGTCTATTTGCTCGGTTCGGTGGACCCGGTGACCGGCCAGGGACCCGTTTCCGGCCCGATGATGGTGGACCTGGACCCCACCGCCTCGACGACCACCCAAATCTTCGTCGGCGGCCTGCAAATCGGTGGCAACGACAACATCCAATTGCTGATCCGCAGCAACACCGTGTGCAGCAGTTTCGACGTGGCGGGACGTGTGCTGCTGCCGAAAAAAATGGACGCGCCGGGTTCTTTCCACGCCAGCGGCACGTTTCAACTGACCTTCCCCTTGAGCAGCGTTGTCAGTTGGAACCAGAACAGCAGCGGCCTGCGCTCGATCATCCAGGCACCGGGCGCGACAGGCATCGTCCTGCGTTTCGTCATGTTCGAAATGTGCCCGACGATGACCACCGAACAACTGGACGCCGACTACGCCGCCGGCAAGTACACGCCCAACCCGAGCATCGGCCGGGTCATCGGCACACTGGCCCCGGCCTTCGCCGACGAGCCGCTGAACTGCCAGCCGGGCCGGCAACTGGTCAACCAGAGTACCGGCAATGCCGGCTATGCCGACCTGGACAACACCGGTTACCTGAGCATCGACATGGTGAACGTCATTCCGAAGGAAACCTTCCGCGCCGTCAGGGACGACATCACCAGCCCGATCGGCCCCAACGCCGATTACGGCACCGTGACCATCAGCGCCGGCGCCACCACCCTGACGACCCTGGAGCCGACCAGCCGCTTTTTATTCGACTACTACGTGTATGGCGGCATCGTCGACCTGCCCCTGACCGCCGACCAGCTACAGGCAGTACGCACCTCTGCCTTGGCGATCAACGCACCGGGCAAGGTCGCCGGTACCACGTTGCAAGCCACCGAGTCGACCTATCGGATCTATGCCGACCAGCGCAACGTCTACCTGGAGGACTACCCCAACGGCCTGTCGATCACCCTGCAGGTCAGGTACCTGGGCGGGGCGGTCCCCAGTACGACCGAAATCGGCCTGCAGGCAATCCCGGCAGCTGATCCTCCCACGTACAAAGAACCGCAGTACTGGGACTTCCTCGACTACCCTGACTCGCTGACGGTCAGCGCCGGCCAGCTTTCAGTCAGCTTCCCCGTCACCGTCAAGCCGGGCAGCGCCCCCCAGGCCGGTTTCGTCGCCCTGACCTGCACGGCCAATGGCCTCGACAGCAGCGCTTACTTCACCAACTTTCGCAAGTACGCCCAGACCGACTTCGGCATTCCCCAGGGCACCACCATCACCTGGCCGCTGATGTACCCCAACGTGCTGCGTTTTCACTACCTCGCGTTCCCCGCCATGTCGCGCTATATCCCGCTGAATCAGCCCGACGCCGTCATGGGCGCCAAGAACCCCATCCTCGCCCGCACCTCGGACGTCTACAAAGGCACCACGCTGTTCATGCCCGTGGTGCGCTCGATGTCGCCCTGCCAACGGGCGTTGCTGCGGGCCTATCTCACCGGTGAACCGTGGCAGCCGCCGCAATGACCGTATCCCCTTCTCATTCACGGAGAGAGCCTATGCCCGTTCCCCTTCAGATCCCCGCACACCCTGGGGAAAGCCTGCGCCCCAGCACCCTGGTCGCCGAGGACTTGCTGAACCCTCGCGGCCTTTGCCTGCAAGCCGATGGCAGCCTGCTGCTGACCGAAGCAGGCTCGGGGTTGCCCGACCAACCCTTCAGCGGTCGTATCAGTCGACTGCGACCGGATCCGCAGCGGCCCGGCACCTACCTGCCCCGCGAAACCCTGGCGCAAGGGTTTCGCGCCATGAACATGCAGGCGCGCATGCTGCGCGATGAAATCATGGGGGTGTCGGACATCGCCTGTGGTGATGGACGCTGTCTGGTCAGCCAGACCGATTACGTCGCCGGTTCCAAACTGCTGGACCTGCAATTCACACCGCCCGAACCGGTCTTTCATAGCCGTGGCAACCTGAATGCGCTGTGCTACCACCCGACCCGCCGCAGTTGGCTGGCCGTCAAGCCCGATACCAATCAGTTGGTGGAGTTCGTCACAGGCCAGGAAGAGCGCGTGCTGGCCCAACTGCCCGAACTGGATCAAGGCCAGGAGGCCGTTCCCGTGACCTTGGTGTACGAACCGGCGACAGACGCCGTGCTGATCAGCCTGTTCTCGGGCGAGCTGCACGGCGACCCGAGCCGCAAGGGCATCGACTTCGCCGAGAAGGCCGGCCAGGTGATCCGGGTCTGGCCTGCCAGCGCCAGGATCGACATCCTGATTCGCGGCCTGCAACTGCCCACCGGGCTGGCGCTGCGCCCCAACGGCCAGCTGCTGGTGCTGGAACTCTGTGAGCGCCTGCAACAACCGCTACTCCCCGACTGGAACGGCGAACCCCTGCATGGCGGCTTTACCCGGTTCAGTGGGCGGCTGCTGAGCTGCGACTTGCAAACAGCCCAGGTCACCGTGCTCGCCCGCGACCTGGATACCCCTTCCAACCTGTGCCTGTTACCGGACGCGGTACTGGTCAGCGAAGGCATGGGGCTGGTCGGGCGGCCACTGCCTACGCCAGATGGAAGCGCGGTGCCGTTACGCGGCAGACTTCGTCGAGTGCAGCTCTGACAAAAACACCGGCCGGGGGCAGCAACGGCGATTGCCGGGCTTCCCCAGGCTTGCTGGGACTGTCGGGGTTTTGCGCGAAACGTGGCCAGGGGTCGCCCCCGCTGGGCCCTGTAGGAGCTGGCGAAGCCTGCGATCTTTTGATCTTGATCTTTCGCTTGAGATTCAAGTGGCTGGGGAAAGATCGCAGCCTCGTTGCACTCGACAGCTCCTACACAGCTCAACACAGCTCCTACAGAGTCAGGAACAGTGCCGAGGTCCAGACCCGTGATTGATCCCGCTGGCGGGCGCAGATGAACAACGGGTGTTCACGACCTGGCTCAAGACCCAACCGGGCCAGTTCGATTGTCCCCTGCAACTCACGGGGCAGCGCTGCGGCGGTCACCCGTTCCAGGGACACCTTCAACTCCGCGCCCGGCAACTCTTCGACCACTTGCGATTGCGCCAGCAACTGTTCGCCGGACAGCGCCATCAACACCGTCGGCGCGTGTACGTAAGGTTGCGGTTCGGACGGGTCGCCGACCTTGACGTAATTGTCGATACGGCTGTGGACCTGCAACGTCGCGCCGGCCAGTTGCGACAGGTCGATTTCGATGCTGTCGGTATCGCCGTTGGTGTCGGTGCGAAACGCCAGGACCGTCGCATCCTTGCGCCATACGGTCTGCTCGGGATGGTCGAGGCCCAACGCGCGGAAGCCATTGATGACCGCGCCCGTGATGCGGATTTCGCCGGTCCAGTAGGCGCCGCGATAACGGTCCTTGATCCGTGCGCCCCCCAGGCGCAAGCGAATGCGTTGCGTGCAAAAACCCAGTTCCTGATGCAGGTTGCGCGACCAGATCAGCTTGTCGCCATCGAACAGATCGACCTGCTCCCAGCCCGCCTCGCCCAGCAGTCGATAGTCCAAGGTTGCATTCGAATCAGCAGTGAAGACTTCACCCATGAAGTGCCTGCCCTGACGCAAGCTGGCGAACGAACGTTCGCCTGTCGTGGCAAACGTGCGGCGGGCGCGCAAGGCCTTGCCAACACTGGCGCGGTCGAAAGCCTCGGCGACAACGCCGGTCAGCCCGCCACGGGAACCGAACACCGCCGTGGCCGGCACGCCGCCACCGCAGCGGCCCTGGTGTTCATCGCTGTTCGCCGCGGCGCCCACCCGATAACCACGCTGCAGCGCTTCGGCGTAGACCCAATGGAACTGGCCCCAGGCCGAACCGACCTCGATCAGCCGCTCGAGCTCCGGGTGATGCCAGTCGAGGTTGCAACGGCGTCCGCCGACGTGGGGCATCATCAGATGCCCTTCGGGGTCCTTGGCATAGGCGGCGTACAACTCGTCCACCGGCCAGGCGCCCGGCTTGATGGTGCCGGCGGTGAACTCGTTCCATTCGAAGGAACGCACCAGCCGCCCCTGGTTGTCGAAGGGGAACTCGGGCTTGCGGTCATGCAGGAACACCACGTTGCGGTCGCCGCCGGCGCAAGAATTGCCGCACCATTCGGTGCCGGGATAACAAACAAATCGACCCGGCTCGTTGAGCTCGTGGATCAACTTGACCGCCTGGTCCCAGCGTTGCTCGGTGATATTGAAGTCGTTGGCGGTGTAGCCGAGTACATCGAGCCCGGCGACATCACGACCGTAGCTGAGGTTATAGAGGGTGTCGTTGGTGCCCACCGTGTCATCGGAATGCACATGCAGGTCGGCGTAGAGCGGGCGCAACGCTGTACCGGCCGGGTCGACGGTAACAAAGGCCTGGGCGCCGTCGACAAAAGGCTCTGCCACCTTGGCGGACAAACGCCACTCGCCCACGGCCCCAAGATCAAGCCCCTCGAGCCGGGCCGTGGCCCAACCTTCGGTCGCCAACGTGAACAGCTGTTGGCGCTCGTTGCCTTCAGGATCCACAAGGGTCAAGACACCGTTGAGCGGCAAGTTTCGGCAGGTGTTGCCCCAGGCATCGTCCACCCGCAACAGGACATCGAACGCCTCACCGGCACTGACCAATCGAGGCACGATCAACTGCACGCTCCGCGCCGGTCCCGGCACGATGTCCAGCAAGGGATCACCCGGCACCTCGGCAAATTTCGAGCTGCCCAACGGGTCGATGAACAGACGGAAACGGAAGTCCTTCTCGACGAAACTCTGCACCCGCGTCCCCGCCCCGCCCTGGCGTCGGTCGCCCAGACGAATGATGACTTTGTCGCCGGGGTTCAGGTAACCGTCGATGATGTCGATGATGATCGCTTTCTGGAACGGCCGTTCATGGCCCTTCTGGTCGAAGCGCACTTTCAAGTGCTGCACCGTGGCCTGGCTCTGGCCGGGCACCCGTTCACCGGCCTGGTATTCGGCGCTGACGTAGTTGGGGCCAGCCGGGTTCGAGGTCTGGAACAAGGCCCAGTCGGAGTAGAACTTGAAGGCCAGCTTGAGCCAGGCACCGTCGGCCAGGCCGCTGCCACCGACCTCGTAGACCAGGGTGATCTCATCCCACTGCCCGGCGACCAGCGTGTCACGGTCACAGTGGACGCTGCCCAGGAACGGACGTTTCTTGTTGCGCTCGTACAGGCCTTGCGGGGCGATGTAATGCCCGGCTTCGCGGGGATCGAAAACGTTACTCACATGACACCTCGTGCAGTGGTCCACTGAAGGTTTGAAAGGGGGACGAAGACAAGCAGGCAGCGCTTATTGCACGCGCCATTTCTGGTAGTGACGCTCGATGCGCCGGAATACAAAGCTCTCCATCAGCCAGGCAATCAGGCCGATCACGACAATGCCCAGCAGCACCTGGCTGCTGTTGCCGATCTGGCCGCCCGTGGAGACCATCCAGCCGATGCCCTGGGAGGCGCCGATCATTTCCGCCGCGACCAGTGCCCGCCAGCCCTGGCTGAAGCCAATGCGCAAGGCGGCGGTCACGAACGGCAACGAGGCCGGCAGGTAGACGTGGGCCAACAGTTGCCAGGCGTTGGCACCCAAGGTGCGTGCCGCGCGGACTTCACCGCCGCGAATACTCTGCACGCCCTCCTGGATGGTCACCGCCATGGGGAACATCGCAGCAATGAAAATCACCAGCACGATGGACACATAACCCAGGCCGAAAATGATCATGATCAGCGGCGCCCAGGCAATCGGCGGGATGGCCATGAACAGGCTGTTGAGCGGCGAGATAAAGTCGCGAAAACGCGAGGACAGGCCAGCGCCAGTGCCCAGGGCAATCGCAACGATCACCGCCGCGCAAAAGCCGCCCACCTCTTCAAGCACACTGGCCTGCAGGTGCTGCCACAGCGAACGGTCGCCCAGCCAGCGCACCGCCTCGCGGGCAACGTCCCAGGGCTGCGGCAGGATGTAGGTGGGAAAGCGGCTCGCCAGGGCGATCCAGATCAACAGCAGGAATGGCAGCGACGCCCATCCCCAATTCGGTTTTGGCAAGGACATGACGGACTCAGTGCGCGGCTTTTTCCAGGTAGGAGGTATCCACGATCTGATCAGTCTTGAGCGTGGTCTCGATAAAGCCCAGGTCGTGGGAGTAATCCATCAGACGTTGGATGAACTGGATGTCCGACGCCTGCAAATCCGCCGACCAGCCCAGCCGGGTACGGGCCTGGGCGACGATGGCGTCCGGGGCGATGGTCTTGCCGTCAGTGCCTTGCACCGCTTCAAGCTTGAAGGCCTCGGCGATGAGCCGGTTGGACTCGGCGGGATGCTCATTGAGGAAGGCGATGGCCTTGCGATGGGCCCGCAGCAGCTTCACCACATCATCCGGGCGCTCCTGCAAGGTTTTCGGCAGGGCGATCACCACGTACCACGGGTACTGGGGCAGCGCCTGGTTGACGTCCAGCAGGATCCGGCTCGAGCCACGCAACACCGATTGGCTGACGAAGGGCTCCCAGGAAAATGCCGCGTCGACGACACCGCGTTCCAGGGCCGCGTTCATGTTGCCCGGCGGCATGTCGATGATGTCCAGGTCCTTGTCAGGATCGAGCCCGGCCTTCTCCTTCAGGACATAACCGCGCAGCAGCACATCCATGCCGCTGCCCTTCTTGACCCCGGCCAGTTTCTTCCCCTTGAGCGCATCCAGGCTGGTGATCGGACTCTTGGCGTCGACAATCACTGCAGCCTGACCGTAGTTGACCTTCGCCAGGATCCGGCTTTGCAGACCGCGGGAAAACCACTGGTACACCGGCGGCGTACCGACGTAGGCCACATCCAGTTCACCGGCGGCCAGTGCCTGCTGGATCACCGGGCCATCGCCCAACGCCTTGAGGTCGATGTTCAAGCCTTCCTCGCGGTAGTAACCCTGTTTGTCGGCGATCAGCGCCGGGGCGTTGGCCATGGCGAAGACGTACCCCACACGCAAGGGTTTCTCCTCGCCCGCCACGGTGAATGCGCTGCCTGCCAACGTGGCAGCAGACAATGTAAAGGCAAGCAGCGAACGTTTGATCATGCTGTCAGCTCAAGTCGAGGGGTGGGGTGAGCAATGGCCTGGGACGCGTCCATCACCTGGGCAATGCGCGTCATCAGTTCATTGCGGTAATCCAGGAAGGCCGGCAGGCGGCGGGTTTGCAGGTTGCTGCGGGGGCGCGGCAGGTGGATCTCCAGCTCGCTATGAATACCGCCCGGCGCGATGTTGAGCACAACGACCCGATCGGCCAGGAACACCGCTTCGTCGATGTCGTGGGTGATGAACAACACCGTCTGGCCCAGTTCGGCCCAGATGCGCAACGTCTCTTCGTTCATGCTGTTGCGGCTGATCGCATCGAGCGCGGCGAACGGTTCGTCCATCAGCAACACGCTAGGCTCCAGTGCCAGGGTCCTGGCCAGGGAAACGCGCTGTTGCATGCCGCCGGACAGCTGGTGCGGCAGCCGATGCGCCGCATTCTCCAGACCGACCAGGCGCAGGTACTGCAACGCCTGGGCGCGCTGCTGGGATGCGTCGGTGCGGGCACTCATCCGCAGACCGAAACGGACGTTTTCCAACGCGCTCAACCAGGGAAACAGTTGCGGTGCCTGGAACACATAGCCCAATTCCGAACGCTCCGGACGTACCGCTGTCTGGTTGATCGTGATACGGCCGCTTTGCGGTTGCACGAACCCCGACAACAAGTTCAGCAAGGTGGTTTTGCCACAACCCGATGGCCCCAGGATCGCGACGAACTCGCCAGGCTTGGCATTCAGGCTGAAAGCGGAAAACACGGGGTGCCCATTGGGGTAACTGAAGCTGATGTCATCGACCCTCAGGGCATCGGCTTGCGGCTGTGCGTAAGGAAAGGTTTTGAGCATGGCAAGTGTCGTCAGGTCGTTTACAATGGGAATGCCTGACATAATACGTATTAATACAAGTAGTCCCAATAACCTATTTTTATAACCTTAGAAGTGAAGGCACCCTGCCCCGCTCAAGGCCATGGAAGCTGACTGTGTCCACGTCCATTCTTCGCGACAGCACCACCTCGCTCTACGAACAGATCGCTCATCAGTTGTTGGAGGAAATCCAACGTGGCGACTACGAACCCAGCGGCAAGCTGCCGTCCGAGGCACAGTTGGGCGAACGGTTCGGGGTGAGCCGCGTCACGGTTCGCCTGGCGGTGGGCAAGCTCAGCGACGACGGCGTGGTGGAGCGCAAACAAGGCAAAGGCACCTTCGTGGCGGCCAAGCAGGTACGCCACGGCCTGGATGCGTTGCGCAGTTTTCATGAGGCGTTGTTGCTGCAAGGGCTGCAACCGAGCATGCAGGTGGTCAGCCATGCCCTGCAGCCCGTTCCAGAGACCCTGCGGGGTTTGTTTGAGGAAGCAGACGACTGCCTGCTCCTGGAGCGGCTGCACTTCGTCGATGACGAACCCATCGCGTTGGGACGCAGCCACTTACCGGCAGCGCTGGCCAGCGTGGCCTGGGCTGAAGTCGAACATCAGCCGATCTACTCCATTCTCGAGTCGATCACCGGCCTGGCGGTCACCCGTGCCGACCTGGCGATCCGTGCGCAGGAAGCCGACAAAAGCCTGGCCAGTGCGTTGCAGGTCAAACGCGGCGCCGCGCTGCTGGTCATGGAGCGCACGTCCTATTTTGCCGACGGCCGCTGCTGCGACCGCACGACGTTTTTCATCCGCCCGGAACGCTATGCCTTCATTCTCAGCGGTGTTTTCAAATCGAATCCGAGCAGTTAAAAAAATCAGGTTTGGCCCTAACCCAACATCGCTGCCAGCTGGACCACCGCAATCGCGAGCAGGCTCGCTCCCACAGGGGATCCGGGGTGTTTATGAACATTGAATTCAGCGCTGGACCATTGTGGGAGCGAGCTTGCTCGCGATGACGGTGGCACAGTCAATATTGATGCAAGCTGACCCACCGCTTTCGCGAGCAAGCTCGCTCCCACAGGGGATCTGGGGGGGGGTTATGAACGTTGCATTCAGCGCTGGACCATTGTGGGAGCGAGCTTGCTCGCGATGACGGTTGTACGGTCAATATCGATTCATGGGACCGTCGATCCAGGCAGCGGTATTAGCGAACCAGATGCTGGACACCCGTCGCGGGCCTATCAGCAAGGAGAGCGGAGGACTACAGGGGTTCTGCAGTCTGGATGAGCGAGTTCAACACCAGCTTGATTTCAATAGCCGGGTCTTTATGCCCTTGCAATATCAGGCCTTCCGCCAGGGCGGTGAAGGTCTTGGCAAGCGCGGCGTAGGCCAGCGGCGGCTTCTTGCCAGCGTGATTGAATATGATGGTAATCAACTTGCCCAAGGCCTCGCTGTTTTCCTCATGCAAGTCGTAGTAATGCGGCGAGAATTCTTCATCGCGCAAGGCGATCAATTGCAACTCGGCATCGAGGATCGCACAGCGGGTATTGTTCTTCAGCGTATCGATATAGGCATTCAAGCCGTGGCTCAACTGCTCCGCCGAATATCCCGATGCCAGGGTCGTACTCAGTCGGTCGATCTCAACTCGCTTGAAGCGTTGAGTCAATTGCAGCAGCAAGTCCGATTTACTTGAAAAATTTGAGAAAAAGGCGCCTTTGGAAAAGCCCGCCTCTTCGGCGATAACGTTGACGCTGGCGGCATGAAAGCCCTTTCGGATCATCAGCTCAGTGGCTGTGTCGAACAATTTGTCTCTTGTTACTTGCTGGCTCTCTTCTCGACCTAGTCTCTTTTTAATCACGCCCTCGGCTCCTTTGGCCAAACAAGATAGCTATGTGTAACTGAATGCAACGAATCGATTACTCACTGTACGGAACCCGTTTTCGCCATCATATCTTATACGCGCCCTGTTCAATCATTTACATTTTAACTTTCAAAAAATGCCATGTATGTGCCATGTAGTTGGAACAGCCGCAAAGGCACCCTAGATGGGCTGCCGGCCACAGTTTTTGCCGGGACAGGAGTGAATCACAGTCTTCGTTTCGCTCTCTTTGATGAGTCCTTGCCGTCCCTTTGAGCGGCCAAACCGGAAATTTTCCTGCCCTCGACCATGCACCGGAGCCTGAAAAAACGTGCGCGAAGCCCGATTCAGAGCCATCAGCTCGTCGATCCGACGAAATACCACTTGATTTTCAGATACCGAATGGTTTTTACTTGCGCCGTTGGTGGAGCCCAACGCCTGATCAGCGCATCGAGTCAGTGACACCACTCTCGATGCAATGCCAGGTCACCTCACAGGAGCGGGATTTTAATGGAATATGCCTTCGTTACAGGCGCTACTGGCCTGCTCGGGAATAATGTCGTTCGTGCGCTGTTAAAGCGGAACATCAAAGTAAAAGCGTTGGTTCGTTCCGTAGAGAAAGCCAGGAAACAGTTCGGCAGCCTGCCCGTGGAGTTTGTCGAAGGCGACATGCTCAATGTCGAGGCCTTCGCCCACGCCCTGCAAGGCTGTGATGCCCTGTTTCATACGGCGGCCTATTTCCGCGACAGTTACAAAGGCGGGAAACATTGGCAAAAACTGTATGACACCAACGTGACCGGCACCGAGCGCTTGTTGCAAGCCGCTTATGACGCCGGTATCCGTCGTGCAGTCCACACCTCTTCCATTGCCGTATTGAAGGGCAATCGGGATCAAGTAATCGATGAAACCATGTCTCGCAGTGAACTGGAGGCTGACGATTACTACTTGAGCAAAATATTGTCCGAACAGAAGGTCCAGCAATTCCTGGCCCAGCACCCGGACATGTTTATCGCCATGGTCCTGCCCGGGTGGATGTTCGGCCCCGGCGATATCGGCCCTACTTCCTCAGGACAGTTCCTGCTCGACTTTGTCGGACAAAAATTGCCCGGTGTACTTCCCGGCAGCTTTTCCGTTGTCGATGCCCGGGATGTGGCCGAGCATCAAATCGCAGCCATCACCCGTGGCAGGTCCGGCGAGCGCTACCTGGCGGCCGGCAATCACATGGACATGAAGAGCATTTTCCAGGCGCTGTCCAGCGTCAGTGGCATAAAAGCCCCAGAGCGAAAAGTACCTCTGTTCATGCTGCGAGTCATCGCGCTTATCTATGAAGGTTACTACCGGATCACCAAAAAACCGGTGCTCATCAGTACCTCCACGGTCAAGCTCATGGAGCAGGAACAAGGCCGTACTCATTTCAGCCATAACAAAAGTTCACGGGAGTTGGAGTGCAAGTTCCGCCCTGTTGCTGAAACCCTGACCGATACCCTGGACTGGTATCGGATTAACAACTACACAGATGCTTAATTGAAACAATTCATATATAGCCTGCCTCTGTAGTACTTTTTTTGACTAGCCATACATCCAAGGATTGAGAGAGGTTGGTAAATGAAAAGCCTTTCATATAAAGAAGGTTTTCTGCATCGTTTTGTCGGTTTTTCGGAATCGTTCCCCGAGCAAGTTGCTATTCGGCATCTGGACACGGAAGAAGATACCGTTACTTACCGAGAGTTGCACATCAAGGCTGAACAATGCAATGGCGCTCTTACAGCGCTTGGTGTATTGCCTGGCGACAAAGTAGCGCTGGTGCTGCCCAATGGGGTGGCATTCATCGCTTACTACTTGGCGATCATCGGGCGAGGTGCCATTCCGGTCATCCTCAACTACAAGTTGACCCCCTTCGAAATGGCCAATGTCGTCAGCCTCGCCAGGCCGACGCTCGTGGTCACAACCGAAGCGCTATGGGTGCAACACAGTGAGGTATTCCAGGCTGACAACGGTGTCAGGCACTCCCTGGTGCTGGACGGTGGGAGCGAGCCGTCATCGTCCCTGCCCGCCAACGCAACGACCCTCTCTCAACTGCCTTGCCAGATCGAACCCTTGGTGTTGCCCGAGGGCAATCCGATCGTCTCGGTACAATTCACCTATCGTGGCATCGGCCGGCCCCTGGCGGTTTCCCACCGTTATCTCGACCTGACGCAATCAAGCGACGGGCTGCATGAGCACTTTCATCTGCAAGGCGTTGGATCCGTTCATCTGGTGACGCTGCCGCTGTATGCCATCTTCGGCCTGTCCGTGATGATGGTGTTTCCCTTGAGCATTGGCGCCACCCTGCTGATGACCAACACCCTGCTCAATCGAGACCTGGCTGAAGTCCTGTCCGAGCATCAGGTCACCTTCGCCTGCCTGGTGCCCGACGTCATTCGCTACTTCAATACACGCCTGGCCAAGCGCAAAGGCGCGCTGTTGCCGCTGCATCCGCAACTGATGATTTACTCGGGTGGCAGCCATCTGCCGGCCGATGAAGCCGAGAAACTGGGGAAGTTGCTGGGCTGCAATCCGGTGCTGCAGGGCTATGGATTGACCGAAAGCATGCCCGTGATCGTCCAGAGTTCGATTGGCACGGTCCACCGTGGCGCCATGGGCCAGCCGATCAGCGGTGTGGAACTGCGCATCGTCGATGCCCAGGGCCAGGACGTAGCGCCTGGGCGTATCGGCGAATTGCTGATACGCGGCTCGATGGTGATCGACGGCTATAACGATGCCGAGGACACCAATGCGCGGTTCTTCCGCGATGGTTGGTTCCACAGCGGTGACCTGGTCTGGCAGGACGACGATGGGCATGTGTTTTTCTATTGCCAACGCCTGCGAATCTCGAAGATCAAGGCGCAGATGGTCGACCTGGTGGAAATCGAATCCGTCGCCCTCAAGCACCCCGACGTGGTGCGCGCCAAGGCTTATATCGTCCCGGACCACAAGGAAGTCAACGTGCTGCACCTGTGCGTCGAAGGGACCGGTGAGCTGACCCAGAACGCGCTGTCCACCCTGCTTTCGCGCTACTTATCGGGCTTCAAGCTGCCCAAGACCATCGAGATTACTTCTCTCAAGGAAAAGGCACATGCACGCTAATAGCACACAACCGGTCCTGGCCGTTTTCGACTTCGACGGCACATTGACCGACCGGCACACGTTCTGGCGCTACATGCGCTTTATCGTGGGCACCCGCTCGTTCTGGCTGCGGATCATTCCCCTGCTGCCCAAGATGCTCAGCGTGATCATCGGCATCACCCCGCTGATGCAAGCACGGCTGGCGTTCATTGCCTGCTACCTGGGCGGCCTGTCGGTGGAGCAAGAGCGCGAGCACGCCAAGTATTTCATCAGCGAGCTGCTGCCGCTCTGGCTCAGGCCCGAGGCGATGCGGCGGCTGCAATGGCATCAGTCCATGGGGCACGTCACCGCACTGGTGAGCAATTCGCCGGAGAACTACCTGATCCCCTGGGGCCAGGCCGCAGGTTTTGACTATGTGTGCGGCACACGCCTGGCAACGGCAAAGAACAAGCTGACCGGCGGAATATCCGGTACCAACTGTGTAGAGCGAGAGAAAGTCACGCGGCTCAAGGGCTGCTTGAGCAACCTTGATGATTTTTACATTTATGCCTACGGCGATTCATCAGGCGACGATGCCCTGCTCAGCATTGCCAACTCTCCCTTCTACAGAAACTGGTACTGATCGATGAACACTCTGAGCACGTTGGCCCCCAAGCATTTCAAGCGACCTGGCAGCGCCCCGACCGTCATGATCGTCGGTGCCGGTCCTGTTGGCCTGTCCCTGGCAATCCTGTTGAAGAAATGGGGCGTGTCGTTCCGCATCATTGAAAGGAACGCCGGTCCCTCGACGGCGACCAAGGCGATGGCCATCCATTCCCGGACCCTGGAAATCTTTCGGGACCTGGGCGTTGCCGAGCAAGCCATCAGCGACGGCTTCACGATCAACCAGTTTTCGGTGCAGTCGAATGCCAAGCGGGTACTGAACTACAACTTCTCCTACCTGGACGCGCCCTATCCCCTGCTGCTGAGCCTGCCACAGCCGCAAACGGAGAAAATTCTCCTGGAGCGGCTCAAGGCGCTGGGTGCCGAGGTGGAGTGGAATACCGAACTGGTGGACATCGAAAACCTGCCGGGCTCGGTGAGCATGACGCTCAAGCATGCCGACGGCACCGACGAACACTTCACCAGTCGTTGGGTGGCCGCGTGCGACGGTGCTCGCAGCAACATCAGAAAACGCCTGGGCATGACCTTCGAAGGCTCGTCCTACGACCGCTTCTTCATGCTCGCCGATGCCGATATCGAGTGGTCCGGAAGCAAGGATGAGGGCGCATTCTTCCTGGGTGCGCAGGACGGTTATGTAGCCGTTGCACCGATCAGTGCTCAATCGCGTTATCGGTTGTTCATCGAAATGCCCTACAACCTGCCGCCAGAAGGCGAGCGCCCATCCTTGAGCCTGGAAAACTTCCAGCGCTTGTGCGAAGGGCGCGGGCAAAAGATGACGCTGTCCAACATTTCATCGACCACCATCGCCTCCTTCCAGCATCGCCGCGTGCAATCGATGCAACAAGGCTCCGTGTTTCTGCTGGGGGACTCGGCGCATATCGGCAGCCCCATCGGTGGCCAATGGATGAACCTGGGGGTTTCCGAGGCCTACAACCTGGCCTGGAAAATGGCCTATGTCGATCAGGGCCTGGCGAATCCGTCCTTGCTCGACAGCTACAACGAAGAGCGCTACCCGGTTGCCCTGGAAGTCGAGAACACCGCACACCGGCTGACGGGGCTGATTACAGTCCAGCGTCGCGCCCTGGTGTGGCTTCGCGACAACGTCCTGCCGCTGTTGAGCAACCGCAAAAAGGCCCAGCGCAAACTGCCATCGATGATTTCCGGTCATCAATATCACTATGAGAAAAGTGACTACATTCAAGAATCGCTGACGAAGAAGCAGCGCAAGAACTGGAGCAAGAAAGGGAAAAAACCCGAGTTCCAGAACGCACCGCCTCGCGCCGGGCAACTGGCGCCCGATGTCGAACTGTGGCAACTGCAAGGGATGCCAGCAAAACGCTTGATCGACTTGTTCCACGGGACATTCACGCTGTTGATTTTCAGCGCGGCCGATCAGTTTTCGCCGTTGTTGCCAGGCTACTACACGCTGGCCAAGTCGGTGGAAAAGGACTACCCAGGCATCAAGGCCTACTGCGTGATCGACGCCCTGAGCAGCGCCGGCCTGCCGGCTTGGCACTCGACGTTGCTGGACCCCGATTGGCGACTGCATAAGCGTTATCACGCCAAGGAAGGCACGATGATGCTGATTCGCCCTGACGGCTATATCGCTTTCCTCGGCGCCGATGCAATAACGCTGATGACGTATCTGAATGTAAGGTCCGGGTTACTCAAGGGCGCCAGAAAAACAATGTCTTGCGAGACCGAAGCAGTGGAACTCCAACTTTAAGTCGCTCCATGGCTACTGCCAGTTTGATGATTTGATATAAACAAGGCCCGGCCCTGGGCCATGATTTTTGATCTTTCTTACTTAAAGAAATGTCGACCGACTTGGTTAGGAGAACTTTATGCGCTTGCAACTTAACGATGTTGTACAGGAATTCATTGTGTCCAATGGGAGAATAGCCCATAGCTATTTCTCTCTTTCCGAAAAGATCATTGATTCACTGTGCGAATCCAATATCGCCAAAGAGTCGATATTACTGCGACTCCTGGAACAGGCTGAAACGGTCACTGCGCATTATTTCAATGCTCATCAACAAGTCCTTGAAGGCGTTTATGCCAATGGGACCGAAGCTGCCGTCAACAAGAGTGTTCCCGTGCTGGAACCGGTTCATTCGAACCCGACCATACTGGCGCCGACGCCTGTCGTCGAAGCCGCCGCAGCCGTCGAAGAGACAAATGCACTCAGCTACGGGCAATGGTTGCGTGCGGAAATCAGCAAGGTCACCGGCTTCCAGGCACAACAGATCGACTTCGATCAGAGCTTCGAGAGCCTGGGGATCGATTCGCTGGGGCTGGTCGATATTTTCGAATCCCTGGCCCAGCACTTCCCGGAAAAGAAAGACCTGACCTCGCAGCTCTTCGATGCCCCTACCCCAACCGCTTTGCTGGCGCGGCTTGAAGCCGATCCGCAGGCGCCAGCGGTGGACGTCCAAGCGTGGGTATTCGAGCAATTGGCGACCATCACCGGCTTTACGGTCGAGCAGATCGACCCGACACAAAGCTATGAAAGCCTGGGCCTGGATTCGCTGGTGCAGCTGGACTTCCTGGAGTCGGTAGTCGCCATGTGGCCTCAGCTCAAGGCCCACAGTTCCGAACTGGCCAACGCCAAGTTCCCGCAGGCAACCATCGCCCTGATTCAAGCCGCCCTGGCAGATCCCCAGCCGCAGGCGGTGCCTGGCGACGAGCCTTCACCGGCCACGACGGACACTCAAGGGCAGGAAGAGAACCTGCTGCTCAACGCCCTGTCTCCGTTGATCCCGGACACCGCGCAGTCAATCGATATCCAGACGCCGTTCGCACAACTGGGCCTCAACGGCTTTGCCCGAGAAGCGCTCTGCCAATCCATGGCGCAACAGTGCTCTGCCAGCGAGTTTGCCGGTGAAGCGCTGATGTCCCGTCGCACGCCCCAAGATGCCCTGTCGTTGCTCGCCAGGCTGAGCTGACCGGTAACGAGCGACAGGAATGGAATCCGGGTGATCGAACAGGTCACCCAGCTTTTTTTGCGATCAGGGAGACAGGGTATGAGTGGCGCAGTCACAACAACGGGCGATTTTTGCTTCAGCGCGATGGCGGGCGAGTTTCCGGGGGCGCCGTCCACGGATGCGCTTTGGCAGTTGCTCTCGCAAGGGCAGATCGCACCGATCGAATCCATGCCGGCACGCTGGGAACTGGACAAGGCGTCGATCTATTCAAGCACGACCGGGGAAAAGGATCGCATCTACCTGGACAGCGCTTTTTGCCTGACCGACGACGCCTCGACCCCATCACGGCACGAAGGACGACAGGTCGCCATCGGCAAGAAAGTGCTCCAGGCGCTGCTCACCCAACTCGCTGGACAAGGCTCGGCGCTGAACAGGGAGCGCACCGCGCTGGTGGTCGCGACCTCCTGGAGTGACGAGAGCTATTTCGTCACCGGCATGTCCGGAAAAACCGACACACCGCAGGGTTTTACACCGGGCGAACAAGTAGCGGAACTGGCGGCGGCCTTTGCCTTGGGCGGGCCGGCGTTATCGGTAGACACCGCATGCAGCTCGTTCCCCTATGCCCTGGATATGGCCCAGGCGCTGGTCAACAGTGGCCAGGCGGACAACGCGATTGTCATGGCCCTCAACACCGTGCTGCCACCCGCGCTGTTTCTGGGTTTCTCGCAATTGACGGCTTTTTCCGCCCGCGCGCGGATGGAAGCGTTCGGCCAGGACGCCGACGGCATCGTGCCGGGCGAATGTGCGGTGGCCTTTCTGGTCGAACCGGTTGCCCAGGCCCTGACGGCGCAGCGCCGTCCCCTGGGCGTGCTGCGCGCCTTGGGCATGTCCGCCGACGGCGCCGAAGGCTCGGTGTTCGCGCCAGGCAAACAGGCCCAGTACTCGGCCTACCAACGTGCCTATCGCGGCCTCGACCCACGGGACGTGGACTACATCGAGACCCACGGCACCGGTACACCGCTGGGGGACGCAACGGAGCTGGCCTCGCTGAACAGCTTCTTTGCCCCCCATCGTCCGGACGGCAAGAAAATCACCATCGGTTCGATCAAGTCGGTCATCGGCCATCCCCTGGCCGCTGCCGGTGGTGCTTCGCTCGCCAAGGCGTTGATGATACTGCGCCATAAAGGCATCCCCCCGCAGCCCGGTTACAGCCCCAGCACGAAGGTCGACGAGACCTGCCTGCGACTCGCCACCCAGCAGGTACACCCGCTGGAGCAGCGTCAGTCTGCAATCCGCATTGGCATCTCCAGCTTTGGTTTCGGCGGCGCCAACGCGCACCTGGTGGTGGACGAATACATTCCCGCCGACCGCCCTGCCACGCCCCCGGCGAGCGCCAGTGGCGTGGTCATGCTCGACCTTGCCATTGTCGAGGCTGAAGCAGCGCTGGGCAGCCACCGTTCCTTGCAGTCATTCCAGCAGCAACTCGATCAACCCGCCGCCCCCTCGGTCATGTTCCCTTATGGGCGCTTCGTTGATTACACCCCGGCGCCCGGCCAACCGTTGCTGGGCAAATTCCTCGCACAAGACCACGTCATCGATATCGATGGCTTTGGCATGGGTCCCAAGCCATTGGCTCATGTCGACCCGTTCAAGCTGTTGATCACCGATCGCGTCAATCATCTGCTGCGACGCTTGCCAGGCGTGGCCGGTTCGCCCGGCACAGCGATGGTCATGTGCTGCAACATGGGCGGCGAGCGCTTCAGCAATGCCTACAGCAGCGCCCACACCTTCTACTCCCGGGCGCAAGGTACGGCACCGGGCGTCGAGGTGACGGACGTGGCAACCATGCTGCCGAACATGTTGTCCGGCTACCCGGCGCAGATTTTTGACTTCAAGGGTTTCCATCAGACCCTGGTCGGCACGGCCGGACTGTTCTGGCAAACCTTGCTGGCCTCGCCGCAATGGTTCAACGACGGCATCACCACGCTGCTGCTCGGCGCAGGGCGTTTTGTCAGCGGTGAAATCGAGGTCGAGCGCGCCCGGAGCAGCACAATCACGCAAGGTGAAGGATTGGGGCTGATCGCGCTGCGTCGCTATCAACCGGATGCCGCTGACAAACCCCTGCTGGTGATCCGCGCGGCGGTCCTCGCCCACGCTGCCGGCTCGTTGGAAGAAGCTTGCCAACGGCTGGGCAAAGCGCCGAGCGACTATTCGAACGTTGACGTCTGTGAGTTGCAGCCTGCTGCGACGCCTGCCAGCGGATCACTGCAGGAGATGACCGGCTTCCTGGCTGAAGCCAGTGGCATCGAGACCCTGTTGGCGGTGATGTTGAAGGGCGCGACCCATTCAGTGATCGAGGTGCGCGACGCCGGCAAGACGGTGATGTGGCTGTTTACCGAAAAGCTTCGCCAATGGAGCCCGGCGGCGGCCGAAGCCAGCTCGCCCATCAAGCATCCCTTCATGTTGCGCTTTGCCCATTCGTCATCCCACGAACTGCAGCAGGTCATCACGCCAGCCCGGCCTGTCAGCGTGGTTCGCGAACCGCAGAACGATGGCGTCGACGTGCAGCAACTCAGCGACATGCTCACCAGCACCTTGCTCTCCGGGCTTCGCGTGCGAGTTCGCGCCATGGAAAGCCTGTTCGCCCTGCACCGTGGCGACACAACCCAGCGCCCGACGCACTGGCAGCGCAGCGCGGAACATATCGTGATCGCCAACGCCCAGCGCAGCCCACAGTCGCTGTACGCCCAGCTCGTGGTGGATGAAGCGCACCCGTACTTCTTCGATCATCCCCTGGATCACGTCCCGGGCATTTTGCTGCTCGAGGGCGTGCTGCAACTGATCGAACTGGCGATGCCGCCTCTGAGCGGACGGGTCGCCTACATCAAGAGCCTGACGATCAAGTTCCAGCAATACGTGCAGAAGCAGGGCGTGATCGATCTGCATGTCGAGCAAGGCCAGGATCACCAGGTGTTCAATGCCAAGGTCATGCAAGGTGGAAAAGTGATGTGCACCTGCGTCCTGGGGATGGGCTACAGCTCGGCGTTCGAGACATTGCCAGCCAGCGAATTCACCGCCACGCCCTGCCGTAACAAGGCCCTGTTGCACAAGGCCAGGGAGGAGAACGTCATCGTCAGCGAGATGAGCAGCGTCGCCCAGGGCCTGAGCGTGGACACGTTGAAACTGCCGCAGGAACACTTCTTCCAGGCCGGTGATCCCGAGCACTATTCGATGGTGTATTTCCTCGAAGTCGCTCGCCAGTGCTACATGCAGATCGCCCACAGCCATCTGCGGATTCCACTCAATACCCCGATGAATCTGCTGGCCTTGAGCTTCACCCTGGATCGCCCCATCCCCAGGAACAGCCCGCTGTCATTGGCGCCGCAAGCCGGCTTTGATGCGGCGCTCCAGGCCTTCAAGACCAACCGCATCTATATCGACCTGTTCAACCGGGGCGAAAAAATCGGTCAAGCGAGCATTACCGCCCAGGTGCTGAGTCAATCCGCACCGGCGGCCTGAGCATTGAATGGATCTGCCCTCCAGCATGACCGTGCCCCCCACAACCAAGGTGTCGCCGTGAACGATGTCAAAGTGCAAGTCATAGTCAAATCGCCCCCTTCTGAAATCTGGAAGATCTGGAGCAATTTTGCAGAAGCGCCGCTATGGGATACCGACGTTCGCCGGTGTCAACTCGATGGTCCTTTCCAGGCGGGGACACACGGCAAATGTGTCCTCAAGAACGGTTTGAACATGCCACTGAAACTGGAAGCCGTGAGCCTGCACGAAAGCTATCGCAACAGTGCACGGCTGCTGTGGATCGACCTCGAATTCGATCATCAGATGCGCAGGATTTCTCCCGATGAAACCCATGTCATCCATAGCGCGAAAATTTCCGGGCCGTTGAGTTTCCTGTATCGCGCACTGCTGCGCAAAGCGTTGACCGCAGCGATGACCACGGCACTGGACAACCTGTGCAAGCTGGCTGAACAACGGGCCATCGGCGCCCCAGGACACGAGAAAACCGCGACGCCTTTGCACCTCGTGTGAATGCCTCCCGGAAGCACGCGTGCAGAACGCGCCTTCCCGGACTCGCTTTGCTTACTTATCGATAACAGTACATTTCGGATCTAGCATGAACCTACAGAAAGACACCCAGTATCTGCTCATGGCAATCGTTGGCCTGGGGGCCATTGCCCCAGCATCGAGTTTCGCCGACAACCTCGGCCCCTATGTCAGTGGCATGGGTGGCCTGAACTGGGTCTCTAATCAGGACCTGACCCAGAACAACAACGAATTCGTCGAGATGGAATACAATCAACCGCTGCACTCGGGCTACGCCACCGGGCTGGCAATGGGCTGGCGGTTCCCGGTCGGGCTACGACCCGAGTTGGAGCTGAGCTACCGCCGCAACACCATGGACCAGTTCAATAACCGGATCTACGAGGGCGGAAGCAGCATCGAGGGCAAAGGCGAAGAGGAAGCCAGCAGCCTCATGGCCAACCTCTGGTATGACATCTCGAACCTGCCTGCCCCCTTCAGCCGCTTCACACCTTATGTAGGCGGTGGCCTGGGCTACGCGGTGCTGACCATCAAGGGCCTGGAAGCGGGCGGCGTCGAGTTCGGCGGCACCCATCGCGATACCGTCACGGCCTGGCAACTCGGCGCCGGCGTCGCTTACGAGCTCAGCGAGCATTGGTCCATGTCCCTGGATTATCGCTACTTCAAGACCGGCGAAGCGAACTTCGGCAAGATCCAGGGCCTGCCCCCGGCTGATGTGGAAACCGAATACAACGCCCAGTCCTTGATGCTCGGTTTGCGGTACTGGATGTAAGCGCTAGATGGATTGGCGCCTGGCCTTGGCCGGGCGTCGATTTATCATCACGCTGACCTAACACTGCCCTGCGCGAATCAAATTTCTAGATCGACAGCACAAAGCGGCCTCCACCTTCGATTTCCTCGCTACCCCACAGCGCGTCAGGCACAAACCCGCACCGTTCAAGGACCTTCCTTGAGCCGACGTTGCTCTCATAGACATAAGCCACCAGTTGCGTAAGCTCCCAACGCATCCGTGCCGCCTCGATCAGGTGTTTCAGGGCCTGCGTTGCCAGCCCCTGCCCACAAACACGTTGATCAATGCGATAGCCCACCTCGGCGCAACCGAGTGGTGAGTGGATGCTTTTCAGGTTCGCTCGCCCGATGATTCTCCCGCTGGAATCTTCGATCACAAACGGGTGCCAGGCGCCCTCGGCAAAATCGGCCAGATAGCTTTCAATGTGATCGGTGACGCCCGTCCGTGAATAAAAGGCTGGGGCGCGGGCGTCGATATGCGACTCGAACCATTCACGGTTTTGGATCTCGAAGGCCAGCAACGCTTCGACGTCGGTATTCTCCAGCTCGCGAATCCTGAATGGTGTCACTGATTGCTTCTCCCGGGGCTGAAGCGCAATCGTAAGGTCGAGTGATGGTTCATGGCGAGGATTTCTGCTTGAGCGGTCTTGTGTTGGGGCCGCTGCGCAGCCCAGCGGGAGCAAGCTCCCTCGCCACAAAAAGCGACACAGATGCGTCCGAGAGAACAGATAGATGGGGAAATCCGAAAGGTTTTTGTGGCGAGGGGATTCATCCCCGCTGGGCGGCGCAGCAGCCCCAAAAAGCTCAATGCGGTCTGCCTGGAACGCACAGGGCCAAGCTTCAGGGCCGCTGCGCGCCCCAGCGGGGCGGCGCGACGTTTCGCTAAATCCCCTCGCCACAGTTTGGTTCATGCGGGGGAGTTGAATGATTCACTCCTTCCGCAGCCAAACACAACTCCGTGGCGAGGGAGCTTGCTCCCGCTGGGCTGCGCAGCAGCCCCAAAAAGCTCAATGCGGTCTGCCTGAAACGCCACAGGGCCAAGCTTCAGGGCCGCTGCGCGCCCCAGCGGGAGCAAGCTCCCTCGCCACAGGGTTCATTTTGATGGGGACCCTAAACGAAAAATGCTCCGTACCTTTCGATACGGAGCATTTCTTCAAGACTTCCACGGATTGCCAGGTATTCACGCGACGGTGAGTCTCCTGGTTCAATCGCCTGCAGAATTCAGAGGGATTCTGCAGTTCCTATCGGGGAGTCGGAACGGAACCTGCCTGGCGTCCTTCAGGCGTTCTGGTTCCAGGGACGGTCTCCATGTTCGTCCTTGATGCGCGTCGGCAAGCCCATCACATCCAGCGCCTCGAGGAACGCCTCGGCAGGCAGCTCCTCGACGTTGACCATGCGCTGCACATCCCACTCGCCACGGGCTACCAGCAAGGCTGCGGCCACGGGTGGCACGCCTGCGGTATAGGAAATACCCTGGCTGTCAGTTTCGGCGTAGGCGTCCTCGTGGTCGGCCACGTTGTAGATGAACATCTCGCGCGGCTGGCCATCCTTGACGCCCTTGACCAGGTCGCCGATGCAGGTCTTGCCGGTGTAGCCCGGCGCCAGCGAACTCGGATCAGGCAGCACGGCCTTGACCACTTTCAGCGGCACGACTTCCAGGCCTTCAGCAGTCTTGACCGGTTGCTCGGAGAGCAGGCCGAGGTTCTTCAGTACGGTGAACACGTTGATGTAGTGCTCGCCGAAACTCATCCAGAAACGCACGTTGGGCACGTCGAGGTTCTTCGACAGCGAGTGCACTTCGTCGTGGCCGGTCAGGTACAGGTTCTGCGAGCCCACGACCGGCAGGTCGTCGGTGCGCTTGACCTCGAACATGGTGTTGCTGGTCCACTGGCTGTCCTGCCAGCTCCACACCTGTCCGGTAAATTCGCGGAAATTGATTTCCGGGTCGAAATTGGTGGCGAAATATTTGCCATGGGAGCCGGCATTGACGTCGAGAATATCGATCGAATCAATGCGGTCGAAATGCTGTTGCTGCGCCAGTGCCGCATAGGCATTGACCACACCCGGGTCGAAGCCCACACCGAGAATGGCGGTGACGTTCTTTTCCTGGCACTCCTGGAGGTGGTTCCACTCGTAGTTGCCGTACCAGGGCGGCGTTTCGCAGACCTTGCCCGGTTCTTCGTGGATGGCGGTGTCCAGGTAGGCCACGCCGGTATCGATGCAGGCACGCAGCACCGACATGTTGAGAAAGGCAGAGCCGACGTTGATGACGATCTGCGACTCGGTTTCGCGAATCAGCGACTTGGTCGCTTCGACATCCAGAGCGTTCAGTGCAAAGGCCTTGATGTCGGCGGGTTGCTTGAGGCTACCCTTGGCCTTGACGCTGTCGATGATGGCCTGGCATTTGGAGATGTTGCGCGACGCGATAGCAATACGACCGAGTTCGTCGTTGTGCTGCGCGCACTTGTGGGCCACCACCTTGGCGACACCTCCTGCACCAATGATAAGTACGTTCTTCTTCAATTTCTTCATTTCTCCTTCCGCCAGCTCAAGACAGGCTGGACAGATAGTCGTCGTAGACAAACTCGCGAACCACCTCGACGCTGCCGTCGAGCTGCTTCACTACGATGGACGGCATTTTCAGGCCGTTGAACCAGTTTTTCTTGACCATGGTGTAGCCCGCTGCGTCGATGAACGACAGCCGATCGCCGATGGACAGCGGACGATCGAATTGGTACTCGCCGAAAATGTCTCCGGCCAGGCAGGACTTGCCGCACACCATGTAGGTGTGTTCGCCCTCGCTCGGTGCCAGCTTGGCGTCCAGGCGATAGATCAGCAGATCGAGCATGTGCGCCTCGATGGAGCTGTCCACCACGGCCAGGTGCTTGCCGTTGTAGAGCGTGTCGAGCACGGTGACTTCCAGCGATGCACTCTGGGTGATCGCGGCCTCGCCCGGCTCCAGGTAGACCTGCACGCCATATTTTTGCGAGAAGGCCTTGAGCCGTGCGCAGAAGGCGTCCAGGGCGTAGCCCTCGCCGGTGAAGTGAATGCCACCACCGAGGCTGACCCACTCGACCTTATGCAGCAAGTGACCAAAGCGCTCTTCGATAGTGCCCAGCATCTGGTCGAACAAACCGAAATCGCCGTTCTCGCAGTTGTTGTGGAACATGAAGCCGGAGATATGCTCGATGACTTGCTCGATTTTCACCGGATCCCATTCGCCCAAGCGGCTGAACGGTCGCGCCGGGTCGGCCAGCAGGTAATCGGAGCTGCTCACTTGCGGATTGACCCGCAGGCCGCGGACCTTGCCGGCCGACGCCTCGGTGTAGCGCTGCAACTGGCCGATGGAGTTGAAGATGATCTTGTCGCAGTTGGCGAGCATCTCCTCGATCTCATCGTCAGCCCAGGCGACGCTGTAGGCATGGGTCTCGCCAGCGAACTTCTGCCGGCCGAGCTTGAGCTCATAGAGCGACGACGACGTGGTGCCGTCCATGTACTGCTGCATCAGGTCGAACACCGACCAGGTGGCGAAGCACTTGAGCGCCAGCAAGGCCTTGGCCCCGGACTGCTCACGCACATAGGCGATCTTCTGCATGTTCGCCAGCAGCTTTTGTTTGTCGATGAGGTAGTACGGCGTTTTGATCATTTTCGAGGCCTCCGGGCAAGGCGAGCCAAAAAAGGATGCGCATTGTGCCTTCACTCACTGCATATCGAAAGAGCGAAAAGCCCCGTTCACGCAATCACCCTGATCCAGGCCCACGCTTTGCGATAACCGGACGTACCGACTGCCCAGGCGATGAAATGCAGGATGATCGGATAAAGAAGGGGTCGCCGAAGAGGCGTCGATGCTCGAAATCGAGCCGTTGCTGATGGACGGCAATGGGCAACAACCGTCCGTGATCAGTGCTGATGCATCAGGCCATGCAGAACGCCGAACCTCAGGCCCGGCTCGGAAGCAATCATCTGCGAGATACCAAAGACCTTGAATGCCGCCAGCATGATCGCCAGGCCACCGGGCAGGATGCCCAGGCGATGGCTTTGCAAGCCGGCCAGCCTGAGCTGGTCGACATGGCCGACTTCCAGCAACCGCAGCGACAGACGCAACAATCCACCGTAGGTAATGCCGCCTTGCCCAGCATCGTTGAAACCATTGGCCTTGAGCACTTTGGCCAACATCCGCGCCGTACCGGAAGAACCGATCGCCTGCTGCCAGCCCTGGGCGCGATAACCTGCCGCGACTTTTTCAAACTGCAGCACAGCCACTCGCTCCGCCTCCAATAGCGCCTGGGCGGTGATGCATCCGCCCCGAAAGTAACGCGCACCAAAGGTGCCACTGCCGATGGCAATGCTTTCCGTCAGCAGCGGTTGAGCGCCCTGCCCCAGGATCAGTTCGGTCGAGCCGCCGCCGATGTCCACCACCAGCCGCGTGTGCTCGACACCGGGCACCGTATGGGCAACACCGGCATACACCAGCCGGGCTTCTTCATGCCCGGACAGCACGTCGATCCGAAACCCCAGGTGCCGCTCGGCACTGGCCAGGAACAGTTGGGCATTCGCCGCTTCGCGTACGGCACTGGTCGCCACCGCCCGCACCCTTCCAGCTTCAAAGCCACGCAGTTTCTTGCCGAATCGGGCGAGCGCCTGCCAGCCCCGATCCAGCGCCAGCTCGTCCAAAGCCCCGGCCTGCAGGCCCTCGGCCAATCGGACCGGCTCACGCAGGGTCTTCACTTCCTGGATCACCAACTGTCGATTGCGCTTGACCGACTGGCCGATCATCAAGCGGAAGGCGTTAGAGCCCAGGTCAATGGCCGCGAACAGGGGGGCGTCGCCTTTCATAGCGGTGTTCCTTGATTCATCTGCCAGCAGGCACAAGCGCTGCCGGACTTCCCACGATGGTTTGCGAGGATCCTGCCATGGCGTCGATGACACCTGGATGACACTCCCTGTTTTAGCCTACGACGGGCCCATGAAGCACAGATGACCGTCACTACTATGTAACAAAATGCAACTAGCGTGGATGGCGCCTCCACGACCGAGTTTTCCATCATGTTTTCAACCCAGGACACCTTGGTACAGCGCATCCACCGCGAACTGCTCGATCACAGTGACGAAGAACTGGAGCTGGAGTTATCCGAAGACGGGTATGACCTGAACGCCTTGTTCGATGAACACGCCCCGGATAGCAGCGAGAAGGAAATCCGCCGACGGTATTTCAGCGAACTGTTCCGCCTGCAAGGCGAATTGGTGAAGCTGCAAAGCTGGGTGGTCAAGACCGGGCACAAGGTCGTGATCCTGTTCGAAGGACGCGACGCCGCCGGCAAGGGTGGCGTGATCAAGCGCATCACCCAGCGACTCAATCCGCGGGTCTGCCGCGTCGCCGCCCTGCCCGCTCCCAACGACCGCGAACGGACTCAATGGTATTTCCAGCGCTACGTTTCGCATCTGCCGGCGGCAGGTGAAATCGTGCTGTTCGACCGCAGCTGGTACAACCGCGCCGGCGTCGAACAAGTCATGGGGTTCTGCACCGCCGACCAGTACGAAGAGTTCTTCCGTACCGTGCCGGAATTCGAGCGGATGCTCGCCCGCTCCGGCATCCAGTTGATCAAGTACTGGTTCTCCATTTCCGACCAGGAACAGCACCTGCGCTTTCTCAGTCGCATCCATGACCCGCTCAAGCAATGGAAGCTCAGCCCCATGGACCTGGAGTCCCGTCGGCGCTGGGAGGCCTATACCAAGGCCAAGGAAATCATGCTCGAACGCACGCACATCAGCGAGGCCCCCTGGTGGGTGGTGCACGCCGACGACAAGAAAAAAGCCCGGCTCAACTGCATCCATCACCTGCTTGGGCAAATGCCCTATGAAGAGGTGGAACTGCCGGCCATCGAACTGCCGCAGCGGGTGCGACAACAAGACTACTCCCGCAGTCCGACGCCACCGGAGCTCATCGTGCCCCGGGTCTATTAAGGCCAGCCAGGCAGGGACGCCCGGCACCGAGCCTCTCCCTTCCACCGCTCACTGAATCGGATTTCATCATGACAAACCAGACCCTGGTCATGGACTCATCGAGTACCATCGCCCCCAGTTCAAGACCGCAACTCAACCGCAAGCCGAGCGTCATCACCCTGGTGGTGTTTTTCGCCGTACTGGGCAGCGGTTTGCTGTTTACCGCCTACAGCCTGATGCACGACATGAACGAACTCGGCACCGTGGTGACCACCTGGACGCCGTTCCTGCTGTTGGGCGTAGCGCTGCTGATTGCCCTTGGCTTCGAATTCGTCAACGGTTTCCACGACACCGCCAACGCCGTGGCCACCGTCATTTATACCAACTCCATGGCGCCGAACTTCGCCGTGGCCTGGTCGGGCTTCTTCAACTTCCTCGGGGTGCTGCTTTCCAGCGGCGCCGTGGCCTTCGGCATCATCGCCCTGCTGCCGGTGGAACTGATCCTGCAAGTCGGTTCCTCCGCCGGCTTCGCGATGATCTTCGCCCTGCTGATCGCCGCCATCCTGTGGAACCTGGGCACCTGGTGGCTGGGCTTGCCGGCGTCGTCGTCCCACACGCTGATCGGCTCGATCATCGGCGTGGGTGTCGCCAATGCGCTGATGCACGGGCGTGACGGCACCAGCGGTGTGGACTGGGCCCAGGCGACCAAGATCGGCTATGCGTTGCTGTTGTCACCGCTGGTGGGCTTCGGTTGCGCTGCGTTGCTGCTGCTGGCGCTGCGGGCCTTCGTCAAGAACCGCTCGCTGTACAAGGCCCCGGAAGGCAATACGCCGCCGCCCTGGTGGATTCGCGGCATGCTGATCCTGACCTGCACCGGCGTGTCATTCGCCCACGGCTCCAACGACGGCCAGAAAGGCATGGGCCTGATCATGCTGATTCTGGTCGGCACCCTGCCGATGGCGTATGCGCTGAACCGCACCATGCCGGCCGACCAGGCACTGCAATTCGCCGCCGTGGCCGAAGTCACTCAACAAGCCTTGGTCAAAGGCTCACCGTTACCGGCCCCGGCAAATCCGCGAGCGATCCTTTCTGCCTATGTAGGCAGCAAGGAAGCGACGCCACAATTGGTGCCGGCCCTTGCCGCCTTGGCGGGCAGCATCGGTACCGAGGTCAAGGGCTACGGTTCGCTGGCCCGGGTACCCGCAGAAGCCGTGGGCAACGTGCGTAACGATATGTACCTGACCAGCGAAACCATTCGCCTGATGGACAAGAACAAAGTCGGCAACTTCGACGCCGACACCACCGCCAAGCTGCAGCTGTTCAAGCAGCAGATCGACAACTCCACGCGCTTCATTCCGCTGTGGGTGAAAATCGCCGTGGCCATCGCCCTCGGCCTGGGCACTATGGTCGGTTGGAAGCGCATCGTGGTGACGGTGGGTGAGAAAATCGGCAAGACCCACCTGACCTATGCCCAAGGTGCCTCGGCCGAAACCGTCGCCATGCTGACCATCGGCGCCGCCGATATGTTCGGCTTGCCAGTGTCCACGACCCATGTGTTGTCCTCCGGCGTGGCCGGCACCATGGTCGCCAACGGCTCTGGATTGCAGATGCGCACCATCCGTAACCTGGTGATGGCCTGGGTACTGACGCTGCCTGCTGCCATCCTCCTTTCCGGCAGCCTCTACTGGTTGTTCACCAAGCTGTTCTGACCAATGTGGAAGCGAGCTTGCTCGCGATGGCTGTGTGTCAGTCACAAACCTTGCAACGGCTCACTCCGCTATCGCGAGCAAGCTCGCTCCCACAAGGGTTGTCGGTGAGCCTGGGATCGTCGCCCGGCCCTATCTTCTTCATCTGGCAGCAGAGAGGCCTCATATGACTGAGATCTCCTGCCCGCCACCTGCCAATGTGGGAGCGAGCTTGCTCGCGATAGCGTCAACCCAGACAACCCAGAACCTGTGGCGAGGGAGCTTGCTCCCGCTCGGCTGCGCTGTAGGAGCTGCCGAGCGAAGCGAGGCTGCGATCTTTTCAAAGCCGGTTGAGTATCAAGCGAAAGATCAAAGATCGCAGCCTTCGGCAGCTCCTACAGAGGCCAGCGGGAGCAAGCTCCCTCGCCACGGGTGAATGAGTGAGTTCAAGGCCAGAAACGGTTAACATCCCTCTCCTTCGTCTACCCTCACAGAGCGGCGTACCGCCATCCACGTGGGCGTGATGCTTCACCATTCCTTGCCTTCATGTACCGGAGATCCCCCATGCTCAAGCGTTCCCTGGCATTGGCCGTCGGCGTTGCCCTGTCTTTTAGCAGCTTGCTGGCCCAGGCCGCCGACACCTTGAAAGTCAGTGCGATTCCCGATGAGGCCCCGACCGAGCTGCTGCGCAAGTTCAAGCCGCTGGGTGCCTATCTGGAACAGCAAACCGGCATGAAAGTCGAGTTCGTACCCGTCAGCGACTACCCCGCCGTGGTCGAAGCGCTGGCCACCGACCGGATCGACATGGCCTGGCTGGGCGGCTTCACCTTCGTGCAGGCACGCCTGAAAACCGGCAACGCCATCCCCCTGGTCCAGCGCGAACAGGACGCCCAGTTCACCAGTAAATTCATCACCGCCGACCCGGCCGTCAAATCCCTCGCCGACCTCAAGGGCAAGACCTTTGCCTTCGGTTCGGTGTCGTCGACGTCCGGTAGCCTCATGCCACGCTATTTCATGCTCAAGGACGGCATCAAGCCTGAAAGCTACTTCAGTCGCGTGGGCTACTCGGGCGCCCATGATGCCACCGTCGCCTGGGTCCAGGCCGGCAAGGTCGACGCTGGCGTGCTGAATGCCAGTGTCTGGGAAAAACTGGTCGCTGCCGGCAAGGTCGACACGACCAAGGTCAAGGTCTTCGCCACCACCCCAGCCTACTTCGACTACAACTGGACGGTGCGCGGTACCCTCGACCCAGCGTTGGCGGCCAAGATAAAGGCAGCCTTCCTGGCACTCGATCCGGCCAACCCGAAGGACAAGGAAATCCTCGATCTGCAGGCCGCCAGCCGCTTCATCGAAACCAAGCCTGAGAACTACAAGGGCATCGAGGAAGCCGCACGCGCCGCCGAACTGCTCAAATGACCCTGCAACTGACCCAGGTCAGCGTTACCCATGCCAACGGCGTCCAGGCGCTGCGGGGCATCGACCTGCACATCGGCACAGGTGAGCAGGTCGCCATCATCGGCCCATCGGGCGCGGGCAAGTCGAGCCTGCTCAACCTGCTGGCCACCGCCCTGCGCCCGGGTAGCGGCGAGCTGCAGTTGCTCGGTGAGCGCGCCTGGCAGCTGTCTGCCCGCCAGCGTCAGCGCCTGCGTGCGCGCATCGGCCTGATCCACCAATCGCCGCCGCTGCCGCCACGTCAACGCGTGGTCACCGCGGTCCTGGCGGGAAAGCTCGGTCAGTGGGGTATCGGCAAAAGCCTGTTGAACCTGCTGCATCCGCTGGATATTCCAGGCGCCAGGGCGGCGTTGGCCCGGCTGGACCTGGGCGACAAATTGTTCGCGCAATGCCAGCAGCTGTCGGGCGGACAGCTGCAACGCGTAGGCATTGCCCGGGTGTTGTACCAGGCGCCAGAGGTGCTGCTGGCCGACGAGCCGGTTTCGGCCATGGACCCTGTATTGGCCCAGCACACGCTTTCGGTGCTGTGCCGCCATGCCCGGGAGCACAACGTGACCCTGGTCGCCAGCCTGCACGCGGTGGAGCTGGCCTTGGCACACTTTTCCCGGGTCATTGGCCTGCGCGATGGACAGATCCTGTTCGACCTGCCAACCGAAGCCGTGGACCGTCAGTTGCTCGACACGCTCTACGCCAACGAACAGCTACAGTCTTCGCCGACGCCCCCCTCGTCCTTGAGCGTGCAGATCCCCCGATGCTGACACGCGATACCCGAGACCCCGCTACCCGCCCGCGCCTGCTGCTCACTCTGCTGGCCCTCGTCCTGCTGTGGCCGGGCATCCAGTTCAGCGAACTGGACCTTCGCGTGCTGGTGGCGAGCGACAGCCAGAGCGAAATGGGCCGGTTTGTAGCGGCCTTCTGGCCTCCAGCCCATGGCGACGAATTTGTCGAGCTGCTGTGGCAGGCCACCTTGCAGACGCTGGCGATCGCCACGGCCGGCATGGCCCTGGCGCTGCTGTTGGCGGTGCCCGCGAGCCTGCTGGCCAGCCGCGCCCTGTCGCTGTCGGCGGCCTCCCGTGCCGGGCACCCGGGCTATTGGGGTCAACTGCTGCGCTGGCCGGTGCGCGGCCTGCTGATCTTCCTGCGCAGCGTCCCGGAAATCGTCTGGGCCTTGCTCTTCGTCCGTGCCGTCGGCCTCGGCCCCACGGCCGGCGTACTGGCGATCGCCATTACCTACAGCGGCATGTTGGGCAAGGTCTACGCGGAAATCTACGAGTCGGTCGACCAGCGTCCGGCCCATGCGCTCCTGCAATCGGGCAGCAGCCGGCTCGCCGCTTTCTGCTACGGGATCCTGCCCAATGTCGCGGCGGAACTGTTGTCATACACGGTTTATCGCTGGGAGTGCGCCATCCGCGCCTCGGTGGTGATGGGCTTCGTCGGTGCCGGAGGCCTGGGCCAACAAATGGACCTGTCGCTGCGAATGTTCGCTGGCGGTGAAGTGGCCAGCCTGCTGCTGACGTTCCTGATGCTGGTGCTGCTCGCCGATCAACTCAGCCGCCTGCTGCGCTGGAGGCTGGCATGAATCGCCTGATCAACGCGGTCATTGTCCTGGGCATCGGTGCGGCAGTCGTCGCCTCGTTCGTCTACCTGGGCATCGACCTGGGCGAGCTCGGCGACAGCGGCAACCTGCACCGAATGGGCGCTTATGCGCAGCGCTTTCTCAGCCCGGACCTGAGCCTGGGCCACCTGAAGGCGATCGGCCACGGCGCCCTGGAAACCCTCGCCATGTCGGCCCTTGGCACCCTGCTCGCAGCGGTCTTCGGCCTGCTGTTGGCCTTGCCTGCGGCCGGGCGCTTCGGCTGGCCCCTGCAGAGCGCTTCGCGGCTGGTACTCAATGCCTTGCGCGCGGTTCCAGAACTGGTGTGGGCGGCGCTGATGGTCCTGGCCGCCGGGCTCGGCCCCAATGCCGGCACCCTGGCCTTGGCCCTGCACACCACGGGCGTGCTCGGCCGGCTGTTCGCCGAAGCCCTGGAAAATACCCCGTCCGAACCGGCCGACGCCATCCGCCTGCAAGGTGGCAATGCGGTATTGGCGTTCTGCTACGGCACGCTGCCCAACCTCCTGCCCCAGCTACTGGCGTATGTCCTGTACCGCTGGGAAAACAATATCCGCATGGCCAGCGTGCTCGGCTTCGTCGGCGCCGGGGGCCTGGGGCAAATGCTCTACGTCAGCCTCAGCCTGTTCCAGGAAGCCCAAGGCAGCACGGTGATCCTGGCGATGTTGCTACTGGTTTTCGCGGTCGATACTTTGAGCAGCTGGAGTCGCCAGCGCTGGGTCAAGGCTTGAGGTCTTTGGCAAAACCAACACGTTCGATGAAACCACGCAACCTGTGGGAGCGTAATGCTGTTCACTTAAGCCTTCCCGAGATTCTGGTCTTCCGTTCCGAGAGGCATAGTTTTTTGGTGTGTATATCCGTTTTCTTTGTAACGGCTACTTATGGTTCCGCTCTTACAGCGGCTCACTTTTGAGAAGCCCGGAAGCCGGCCCAGTCAAAAGTAAGCAAAACGCTCCTGCCCCACCACTCGGTGCCTCGCCTAGGCTCGGCATGCCCTCACTCCGGCATTGCTCCGTGGGCCCGCCGCGAAGGGCCATCCATGGCCCAGCGCGGCTATCCCGGCATCCATGCCGGGATGCCCACTGCGCAATGCCTGCGTTCGGCCAGCGTGGTTAACGGGGCGCCCGAGATCAACGTCCGCCACGAGGCGGCCTGATAGCCGACCTGGTTCTTGATGGGGACCGCGTTTTTCCTGTGGGAGCGAGCCTGCTCGCGATTGGGCCAGTAAACCCAACATCCATGTGACTGAACCACCGCCATCGCGAGCAAGCTCGCTCCCACACAGGTTCTTGGTCGTTTATAAGATCAGTGTCCACCGCCGATCCCTGTGGGAGCCGAGCTTGCTCGCGATGGCGGTGGATCTGCTTGCATCAATGCTGATTGTGGCACCTTCGCGAGCAGGCTCGCTCCCACATTAATTGGATTGGAGTACGACCGGGAGAACCAGGCCGGCTATCAGGCCGCCTCGCGAGCAAGCTTTGCTCCCACAGATCTGATGGGTGTACGACCGGGAGAGCCAGGTCGGCTACTAGGCCGCCTCGGCGTGGACGTGGATCTCGGGCGCCCCGTTAACCACGATGGCCGAACGCAGGCATTGCGCAGTGGGCCCACGGAGCAATGCCGGAGTGAGGGCATGCCGAGCCTAAGCGAGGCACCGAGTGGTGGGGCAGAAGCGTTTTGCTTACTTTTGACTGGGCCAGCTTCCGGGCGTCTCAAAAGTGAGCCGCTGTAAGAGCGGAACCGTCAGTGGCCGTTACCGAAGAAACGGATATACACACCAAAGCAAGTAGATACCGGCTCAAAAAACGGCGCTTTCCATTCCTGAAACAAGCACCATCTACACCCTATCCATCAACGTCTGCTGGGCATCCGCCTCTCCCTGCAACAGCTCGATCACCCAGTCGATAAACACCCGCACCCTGGGCGACAACTGTCGATGGGGCGGGTACACCGCTGAGATCGGCCACGTTGGCACGTTGTAATCCTCAAGTACCTGAACCAACCGGCCTTCGGCCAATTGCCGTTGCACGTGATAGCGCGGCACCTGGATCAGGCCGAATCCCGCTTCACAGGCCGTCACATAGGCGTCGGCATTGTTGACGTTCAAGTCACTGGGCAATTGCATTTCACGCACCCGCCCCGCCACCTCGAATTCGAACGGGAAGAACCGTCCATTGCCAGACGCAAACCCTATGGCCCGGTGCGCCGTCAAATCCTCCAACCGCCCGGGCGTGCTGGCGCGGGCCAGATAGCCAGGGCTGGCGCACGTCAGTTGGTGCAGGCGCACGATGGGCCGCGCCACCAGCGCCTGGTCGACGACATTGCCGGCGCGGATTGCACAATCCACGCCCTCGCGCTGCAGATGGACCTGGCGGTCATGAAAACCCATGTCCAGTTGCAACGCCGGGTAGCGGCGATAGAAATCCGGCAGGCGCGGCATGATCCAGGTGCAACCAAAGGCGATGGGCATGTCCACTTTCAAGGTGCCGCGCGGCTGGCTGCGTTGCGCCGATAACGAACTTTCCAGGTCATCAAGGTCGTCCAGCAACTGGCCGCTGCGCTGGTAATACGCTTGCCCATCGAGCGTTGCGCGCACCTGCCGGGTGGTGCGTTGCAACAGTTGCACGCCCAGATGGGCTTCCAACTGCTGGATCAGCAGGCTGACAGTGGCCCGGGGCAGTCCAAGGTCATCGGCCGCCTTGCCAAAACCGCCCAGTTCAACGATGCGCCGGAACACCTGCATGGCCTGTAATCGGTCCAATCTCGCGCCTCACTATTTAGATATCACGAATAGTTAAACCAATAATCATGGATTTATCCAGGAAACCGCTTGATAGAGACTGCACAGGTCGTTCATTTCCAGGAGATATCAGCATGAAGACTCGCCAACTCGGCCATCGCGGCCCTCACGTTTCCTCCATCGGCCTGGGCTGCATGGGCATGTCGGATTTCTACACCACGGGTGTGGACGAGCGCGAAGCGATTGCCACGCTCCATCGCGCCGTGGAACTGGGCGTGACGCTGTTCGACACCGCCGACATGTACGGGCCGCACACCAACGAAGAACTGCTCGGACAGGCCCTGCGTGGCAAGCGTGAAAACCTGTACCTGGCGAGCAAGTTCGGCCTGGTGCGCAGCAGCGATCCCCATGCCCGCGGCGTCAACGGTCGCCCCGACTACGTCCGGCAATCTGTCGACGGCAGCCTCAAGCGTCTCGATACCGATTACCTCGACCTCTACTACCAGCACCGCATCGATCCTGAAGTGCCCGTCGAAGAAACCATCGGCGCCATGGCCGAGCTGGTCAAGGCCGGCAAGGTCCGCCACATCGGGATCTCGGAAGCCAGCGCCGAGACCATCCAGCGAGCCCACGCCGTGCATCCCCTGGCAGCGGTGCAAAGCGAATACTCGCTGTGGTCCCGTGAGCCTGAACACAATGGCGTGCTCGCGACTTGCCAGCGACTGGGCATTGCATTCGTCGCCTACAGTCCCTTGGGCCGGGGCTTTTTGACCGGCGAGCTGAAATCACCGGAGGACTTCGCCGCCGATGACTATCGCCGCTTCAACCCGCGCTTCCAGGCCGACAACTTCAATCGCAACCTGGTGCTGGTAGAGCGGGTCAAGGCATTGGCCTTGGACAAGGGCATCAGCGCTGCGCAATTGGCCTTGGCCTGGGTATTGGCCCAGGGTGACCATGTCATCCCGATCCCGGGCACCAAGCAGCGCAAGTACCTGGAAAGCAACGTGGCAGCTTCTTCAGTGGTGTTGAGCGCTGGTGAATTGGCCCAGCTGGACGGGATTTTCGCAGGCGAAGGTGCCGTGGCGGGCGACCGATACCAGGCGCAAACGATGACGTTGTTGAACGGTTGATCCTTCGGCTGGGCTGGCAGTTTCGACAGGCCGGACTCAAGCAGGCCCCAGCCCAGCCGATAACCCTATACAATAATAGCTCCCAGACCTCCGGGTTCTGCCAGTTGCATAGGGTAATGATCAATGGATTGGCCGCTGAATCGCCTGCTGATGTGGGGCGTCCTGATGTTCCTCGCTGCAAGCGCTTGTGCGGCAGAGGCGCCGCTGCGCATCGTGACCGAGGAGCTACCGCCCTACAACATGACGCAGAACGGCCGAATGACCGGCATGAGCACCGAGGTGGTCCAGGCTGTACTCAAGGAGGTCGGCATGGACGCGCCTATCCATTCCATGCCGTGGGCCCGGGCCTACGAACTGGCGCTCAATGAAAGCAACGTGTTGATCTACTCGATCGTCCGCACGCCTGCACGCGAGCCGCTTTTCCAGTGGGTCGGCAGCATCGGCCCGACGCAGTGGTACATCTACTCGCTGGCGGACCGGCCGGTGAAACTCGACTCGCTGGCCGATGCCCATGGGCACCAGATCGCCACGGTCAATCAGGATGTGGGTGAGCAATACCTGGTCTCGAAGGGCTTTCGCATCGGCGAAGAACTGCAGTCGAGCACCAAGTACGAACACAACTACCGCAAGCTCAAGGTCGATCACGTGGAGCTGTGGATTTCCAATGAGCTCAACGCGCTGTACCTGACGCGCCAGAATGGCGAAGACCCGGACAAGCTGCTGATCCGCTCGCTGGCGCTGCCCGAGCTAAGCAGCGCCGACGGCTTGAGCATGGCATTCAGCCGCAAGACGCCGGCCGATACGGTGGCGAAGTTCCGTGCGGGCCTGGAGACCATCCGGCGCAATGGCGTCTACGATGCCATCCTGCGCAAATGGTTATGACATGGATGCCAATTTCCGTAGGGCGTCCTCCTTACAACCACAGACCAAGGCGTTCAGCTCCCTGGGACGCCGCCTGGTACTGGCAACGCTGTTGTTCTGCCTGCTCTTTACCCTGGTGATGGTCACCTGGCGTACCTGGATGGCCTGGGAAAACAACCTGGCGGAAATGAATTCGGAGCTGGCCCTGATCGACCAAGTGTTCCAGAACACCCTGGCCCATGCCATTTGGGAACTGGACCGTGAATCCCTCGACCAGCAAATCGCCAGCGTCGCCATGGCAGCGCCCGTGGGACGCCTGGTGTTGAACATCCTTCGCCCCGGGCAAGCGCCTGAAGTCATCGAGCTCAATCGATACCCCGTCGGTCAATCGGGCGTGGTGCCGGTGCTGCATCGCCAACTCATCGCACAACCCTATGCCGGGGCCCATGAAAAAGTCGGCGAGCTGACCATCGAAGGCGACAATAACCTGCTGTGGGAGCGCCTCTGGGGCGAAGCACGCAGCATCGTCATCACCCAGCTCATCCAGTCCTTGCTGCTGGCCGGGTTGATCATGACCGTGTTCAACCGGCTGGTGACCGTGCATGTGGTGCACATCGCCCGGCACCTGGGCGAACTGGCGCCGCAAACCCTCAAGCGGCACCTCAAGCTGCAACGGGCGGTGCAGCGCCAGGACGAACTGAGCCTGCTCGAACACCAGGTCAATACACTCCAGGACAATCTGCGCGCCCATCTGGAACGCCAGCATTCGGACGAACTGGCCCTTGCCGCCAGCCGCGACCAAATGGCCGAACTGGTCGAGGCCCGCACCGCAGAATTGAAGGCGGCCAACCAGGCCCTCGAAGCCCTGTCACGTCACGACGATTTGACGGGGCTGGCCAACCGTCGCTATTTCGACGAATTGAAGGACATCGAGTTTCGCCGGGCGATCCGCCACAAGACCCCGCTGGCCGTGCTCATGTGCGATGTCGATTTCTTCAAGATCTACAACGACACCTACGGCCACATGCAGGGCGACTTGTGCTTGAAAGAGATCGCCGAGACCCTGCGCAGCGTGTTCGGCCGCTCTGGCGAACTGACCGCGCGCGTCGGCGGCGAAGAGTTCGTCGTGGTCCTGCCCAACGTCGATGCCGCCCAGGCCTGCGAGGCCGCCCAACGTTTCCGTGCAAGCCTGGCGGAACGTGAACTGCCCCACAGCGGTTCCAAGGTCTCGTCGTTTGTCACCGTGAGCATCGGCGTCGCCGAGCTGGACCCGGAGACCATGGACCATTTCGATCAACTGCTGCAACGCGCCGACCAGGCGCTGTACCGGGCCAAACACAAGGGACGCGATTGCGTCGCCCTGTAAACCATCGCGTGCCATGAGGTCTGTATATGCACTATCGCCTGATACTCTGCTCGTGCCTGCTTCTCACCTCGATCAGCCTGCAAAGCCACGCCGAGACGATCGAAGTCGTGACCGAAGATTCCCTCTATGCCTACCAGCGTGACGACAAGGTCGTCGGGCCGGGCAGTCGCATCGCCGAAGAAACGCTGAAAAACGCGCAGCTCACCGACTACAGCCTGTCGCTGTACCCGTGGGCCCGGGCCTACGAAAAGGCGCTGCACGAGCCTAACGTGTTGATTTTCCCGCTGGACCGCACCCCGGCCCGCGAGCAATTGTTCAAATGGGTCGGTGAAATACACCGGGTGGCGAGCCGGCTCTACAAGATGCGAGACAGTGAGGGCATCGCCGTCAACAACCTTGAGGATGCCAAGCAGTACAGCATCGGCGTGGTGCGAAATGACGCCAAGCAGATTTACCTGCAACAGCGTGGGTTTACCCGGCTGGTCATCTCGGCCAACAACCACGACAACTTTCAAAAGCTGCTGAATCACCAGATCCAAATGCTGCCGCTGCCGGAGAACACCGCGCGCCTGATGAGCAAGGATGCCCAAGTGGATTTCACTTCGCTGGAAGAGGTCTATACCCTCGACGAGCAACCCCACAAGGTCCACCTGGCGTTCAGCCTGAGCACACCTGACGAAGTCGTCGCCAAGGCCCAGCGCGCTTTCGAGCAGCTCAAGGCTTCCGGTGAAGTGGCGCGGATCATGAACGAACAGCGGTAGACTCTGGGGGATCACACCACAAGCAAACGATGAGGTATGTCCCGATGAGCCAAGCGTCCTACGTTCCGCCCAAGGTCTGGAAAAACGACGCCCCGTCTGGCGGCCAGTTCGCCAGCATCAACCGCCCTATCGCTGGGCCGACTCACGAAAAAACCTTGCCGATTGGCAAGCACCCGTTGCAGCTCTATTCCCTGGCCACGCCCAATGGCGTGAAGGTGACCATCCTGCTGGAGGAACTGCTGGCGTTAGGTCATACGGGCGCGGAATACGACGCCTGGCTGATCCGCATCAGCGAAGGTGACCAGTTCTCCAGCGGTTTTGTCGAGGTCAACCCCAACTCCAAGATCCCGGCCCTGCTGGATCGCAGCGTGGAGCCTGCCCTCCGGGTCTTCGAATCCGGTTCGATCCTGCTCTACCTGGCGGAAAAATTCGGCGCCCTCCTGCCCACCGACCTGGCAGGCCGCACCGAAACACTGGACTGGCTGTTCTGGCAGATGGGCTCTGCCCCGTACCTGGGTGGCGGCTTCGGGCATTTCTACGCCTATGCACCGGAAAAATTCGAATACCCGATCAATCGCTTCACCATGGAGGCCAAGCGTCAACTCGACGTCCTGGATCGCCGCCTCGGCGAAAGCCAATACCTGGCAGGCGATGACTACACCATCGCCGACATCGCGGTCTGGCCCTGGTATGGCCAACTGGTGCGCAACAACGTGTACGGCGCCGCCGAATTCCTGAGTGCCCACGAATACACCCATGTGCAGCGCTGGGCAGAGACGATTGCCAAGCGACCGGCCGTCCAGCGCGGACAGCGGGTCAACCGCACGTGGGGGGATGAGGCGAGCCAAGTGCCGGAGCGGCATGACGCTGGGGATCTGGGCTGAGGGCCAACCGCCACACCTACCGCGCTCAAGCCGGCAGCGTCAGGCCCCGGTCGCTGAAATACCGGCTCAACGTTGCCGCAGACGCTTGGGGATCCGCCAGGGCGACGTAAGTATCGGGACGCAGCAGATAGGCGGCGTCCCGACAGAGCCCGACTTTATGATGCTCATCCCGCCAGGTGAACGTGTGCAGAGGGATCTGGTGCTGGCTGCTCCAGGCTTTCAGCTCCGCCCCGGCCTCGCCGTAGACATGCACCTGCCAGCCGATGGATGCGAGCGGTTCGTAGTTGTCAGCGCCCGGCACCGGTACCCAGGGCAAACGGTCACCGCCCAGCACGTCACCCGCCTTGCCAGCACTCAACGGGCTCTGGTGATAATTCAAGGTGGTTTGGGACACCATCCGGAACAGGTACTCACGCACGTTCTCGCTTTTGTAGGCAACACTCGCAAAAAGCGGTGCGATGCGCGTGCGCACGAAGTCGGCAAAATTGCCTTGGGCGGTTGCAAAGGTGAACAGCCGGTCCGTCGTTTCCACAAGCTTTTGCGCAAACGCCTGGCGTTCGACCTGGTAGCTGTCGAGTAACGCGTCTGGTGCCTGTCCCTTCACGACCGCCGCCAGTTTCCAGGCCAGATTGATCGCGTCGAGGATGCCGGTGTTCATGCCCTGTCCACCGGCCGGGCTGTGGACGTGCGCAGCATCCCCCAGCAAAAACGCCCTGCCCCAGCGGAACTGATCCGTGACGCGATGATGGACCCGGTAGGTGGAGAACCAATTCACGCCATTGATCCTGATGTTCAGGCCGTTGATGGCGTCATGGCCAACGTCCTCAAACGTGAGCGTCTCTGGATGTTCTGCGCGCTCGTCGCGAACCGTACCGATCAGGCGATATTGGCCAGTTTCGCCATAGAAAAACGCCAACACGAATTCGGATTTATCAAAAGCGATATGAGCCTCCTCCGCAGGCTCGAAACCGCTGGCAGACACATCCGCCACGTAGAACAGCTGTTTATAGGTGCCGCCCTCGAAGCCGCTTCCCACCTGATGACGCACGAGCGAACGCGCGCCATCGCATCCTGCGAGGTAAGCGGTCGTCAGCGTTTCTTCGCGACCATCAGCGTGTTTCAAGAGCGCGGTAACGTGATCGCCACGGTCCTCGAAGGACAGCAGTTCGGTCTGCCGCTCGACTTCGACGCCCAGGGACTGAAGCTGCTCGACCAACAGCCGCTCATGACGATCCTGGGGGTATATGAGGACAAAAGGATAAGGCGATACATCCCCGCCAGCGTCCACCAGGGGAATCCGCGCCTTGCGTTTCCCCCGGGCCCACATGTTCATGGCCGGGGTCTTGTACCCAGCGTCGATGACCGCACCGGCCATGCCAAGCTGGCGATACAGCTCAAGTGTGCGGGCCTGGACGGCCATGGCACGCGAGGTTTCCCCCGGCCCGCTGCTCTTGTCGACAATCCTGACAGCAAGCCCCTGCCGGGTGAGCCACAAAGCCAGGACCAATCCAGTAGGGCCGGCCCCCACAATGAGAATGTCCGTTTGCGCCATGATCGTGCCTCTGGAGGAATGATGACTCTGGAGGCACTTAATGATGGTCGAGGAAGGCCGAATGTCAACGAACGGCCGGCGGGTAAGTAAGGCACATCGTTCTGCGGCTACTGTGGGGGCGAGCTTGCTCGCGAAGGCGTCATGACCGTCGACATCGAAGTCGCCTGACACACCGCTATCGCGAGCAAGCTCGCTCCCACAGAGTGCTGTGCAAGTCGAAAAGCCGAGGTCCCACTGCTAACCCAGTGTGGGAGCGAGCTTGCTCGCGATAGCGTCATGACCATCAACATCGAAGTTGCCTGACACACCGCTATCGCGAGCAAGCTCGCTCCCACCAGTTTTTCGTCAGGTGCTCAGCGGCTGGTCTCCAGCTTATATCCATCACCCGCCGACGCCGGAGTCGTTTCATTGGCCAGCGCAAAAACACACTCATCCAGATAAGGCCTGACATCCGCCCATTTCCTGTGATCGGCGATAAACCCTCTCAGCTTCTTGCCCGCATCCACGACGTCCGGTTCATGGGCCATCAGCATGATCCTGGCGACTGAACTGGCGTCATCGGCCTTGTGCTTGGCATGATCCTGCCGGGCGTAAGAATGAAACTCCTCGATTCGCCCCAGCACAGCCTCGGCACCGCCCATGCACTTGTCACCCAGCACCTCTTCGCGCCGCTGCGCATGCCCACCGGCAAAGCTGTCCTGGACCAGGTGAAGCAAGCTGCCAAACGCCACCTGGTTCACATTCGCCCGCAGCCATGGACGCCCCACGGCAAAAAGATCCTGCACGGTCTGCCCGTTACTGAAATGCTGCTCCCAGCCTTCGATCTTGATGTCTTTCAAATAGGTATTGATGGGATAGGTCCCATCGGCAACACCCCAGGCGAACTCGGCCCACATCATGATTTCACGCTTGGTCTGCTCTGGCGTGGCGCCCTCTTGGGAAGCCATGGAATGCAAGAACTGCAGGTCGCCAAAATGCGAACGAGAGATGTAGTTCCCCGCGCCCATGAACGCCATCGGATCAGAAGCGCTTTTGCTCTCGGCTTTCTCGAAGAGATTTACCCAGCACCGCGTCTGCGAGATAAAACCAACCGAATAACGCCCATCGCAGCCCTTGGTCTTGGCATCTTCCGCGCCCGGCATGAACACCGGATCATCGTTCCAGCGAACCCCGGCAATGATGTAGGCACCGGCATTCTCCAGGTTGGGGTTGCTGCACTCCTGCCAATCCCCGTCGCACCCATAGATCTTCTGCGTCAGCGCCTCATGGGCAGGATCGGAAAAATTGTGCAGCGCAAAACTGGCGAAAGGCACCGTCGCCTTATAGGAAACCCCGTATTTCTTGGCCATCTCCCGCTCAGCCAAGGTGCCATCCGGCGAAAGCTGAAAAGCGTTGGCCTGGCCGATGCAACCCAACAAAACACCCCAGGCCACTCCGGACACGGCTTTGTATGTATTCATGGATTGTCTCTGCAAAGGGCGATGACGGGCAGGTTCTCGTCTCGCGCCTGGGGTTGTGGTGGGCGTGGTAAATGGCAAGACGCCATCGTCGATAGCATAGCGGGTGTCGGTTTGCCGTCCAGGCGTCATGGAGCTGATTTTTCACCGCTCTGGTGCTGCACCACCAACCCGAAGAAACCGGGGACAGGCCATGATTTGAGTTCACCTGTAATCGGTCCGCCCCATAATCGTGGCCTGCCCCCGCCTTTCCCCTTCCCGACTAAGTGGGATGCGTCGTTAGCTATTGGAGTGTTTTGATTCCCCGGGTCTAACTGTCATGACTTTCACTACATCATCAATCACCGCTTTGCTCATCTCCATTAAATAATGAGCCGCCCAAGCATGACGGTCCGTTTTCCTTTCGAAGGTTGCATCCTCTGCAAGCCGGTAGGCGAGATGCAAGAGATCTGACGCTTGTTGCAACGCTTCATTTAACGGAACACCGCCGTTAACGCGGAACAGTGGACGATCGGAGCAATAATGGAATGGGGTGTAGCCGATGGTTTTTGCTTCTGCTTGTTCAGTCATTTGCTATCTCCACTGACTGAGATGCAGCGGGACTGCGATACAGAACTGCTGAGCAGATGAGGCCGTTTTCTTGATCTATTGATATGCATTGTTCAGCTCCCTTGATTCGAAGAGCTGCCGCATCCGTCACCAAGCGAATGGGTGGCAGCTGTGCGCAGGTTGGTAAACCGGGGAATCAAGGAAACCGGCACGTCAGAAGACGTCCCACGCACAGCTGCCATAAAACAAAATCGCAGGCCTGAAAGCCTGCAATCCTGTCTGTGCACTGTTACGCCTTATTCCACCGGGTTACCAAGCCCGGTCGCTGAATGTGCAGCGACATCCAGAGCGTAACGCGACAGAAAACCTCCGGCGAGAGGCTTAGGGTCAGAATAGTGCTTTTGGTGGGATTTTCAGAAGTTTCCTACGCGAGGACCCAATGCTCGCAGTCCATCAGGGACAGACACGTTTTGTGGACGCGGCTCAAATTCTCGAAGCACCTTTGAGAGGCTTGAGCACGCGTTGCGAGCAGAGGCCCATCAAGAGGCGCGGGTATTGGAGTAGATTTGTGGGGATTCCTCAGGGTCTGCTCCCGTTTCCTTTATTGACAAAATTTATCGCTTACCGCCCTATCGATGATGATCTCGGAATGGTCCTTGTCACGCTTCACTATTGACGACACTGTCCGAATCAGCTTGATATCAAGGACCTTTCCACAGACCTTAATGTTTTGACGATCAAATGACTCTAACTTTTTTTCGTCACTGTCATTATTAACGTGCGAAACGAAAATTACGCTGTAGCTTCCGCCACTCTGGACTACCTCAGAACAGGTCGTAGCATCGAATTCGTTGCAATAGGCTATTGGTATTGCCAGCTTATTTTCAATACGCAGCTCGTCAAAAAAAACCTGCTCCATCTCTATCAAAGAACAGCTAGACAACGCCAGTGGCAGAACCGACACTTTAACGACGTGTAGAAATATAGATAAGATTTTTGACATAACTCTCACTCGCAATAGATCGGTCATATTTTGCTTTATCGCTCACTCGCTCGTAGTATTTCATCAGATTTATTTCGCCCGTTCAGGAAGCAGAGGCCCGCGTACCGTTTTCGCCTCCAAAGATCCCGGAAGTCCCCTCGTGGCCCCACGAATACTTCAAACCTTCTGCCAGCGTAAGGATTGGGTGCCCGATTTCGTGTGCCGCAACAAGTTTATAGTCATTGTCAGCCCGCTCCAGCCTGCCACTACTATACCCTTGCTGACAATAGATGGTGGCGCCCGGAATCGAGAATGGAAAGAACGCGCCATTCGTATTGAGCGAGCGCGCATAATCTTTTCCACTTTCGATTTTCAGGCTAATCGGCATACCTTCTTCATTTTTGCTCACGTTAACATTAACAGCATATGTATCGCCATTCAGGTCAATAGTGCGGCTCCAGAACCTAGATACCCCATCCTGGGTTAAAGACATCAGCTTGGTCGCTTGCGCCTCCGTTAACGTACCGGTGTCGTACTTCAAATTAATACTCACCCCAATCGTCTTATTGGCTGAGTCAATCGTGGACTCGAACCAGTTCTAGAAAACGGGGACAGAGAAAACGGGGACAGAACACGTTTTCTAAACTAAGACGACAATCGCTGTCCCGCCCTCCGGTCGACCTCGCTGAACTCCCCGTTCGATCATTGCTTCAGTTTCATCAGAAAACGTGGTCTGTCCCCGCTTCCCTTCGACGGTTCCGGATACTCACTTAACGCCAGACGCGTAGCCTCCTTAGCGATTGGCTCCATTTCATCCAAGCTCATCAACCTCTTCATCACCATGGCTTCCACCCATTCAAGCTATCACCCCTCGGAACAAATATGCCTCGTTGCCCCATAGAATTGAACGCAAGGATACGCCAGGTATCGAGACGCATGCTCTGCGTGGCATATGGAGAGTCCTTTCGTACAAGTCGGACCAAAAACTTAGTCAACTCCAGAAGAGACAGCACCCTTTTCTATTCCCCTACTGTTTCAGTCAATAAAAATACATCAGAAGACTTGATCTGCGCGCACTGCCCCAAAGCTGCCAACTGGTTTTCGCTATATAACAGACTGCAACGAAACCGCCATCTCCAATGCAACCTTCGAATAATTCACACTACCATCAGAAGCCGGCTGCTGTTTCAATTCATCTAACGCATACACAACACTAGCTTTGTAACCAGACCGAAACAACCGAACGTCTTCCCTGTCATTGACATAAATACCAACAGCTCGCACCGAGCCGTCTTCTAGCTTTAAATCAAGCATATTATTTGCTTGATGCTTATCTTGCCCCGCAACATAAGCCCGCAAAATGACGCCAGAAACGAATAACAGTGGCATTCGTCCTTGGCGGATGCTATCCCACCAATCTGCTGATCCAAAAAGTCCATAGATTCCTTTAAGACCCCTAAGCGGGCGGGTTCTATCCAATGTTAAAGCTTGAGTCAAAGATACTCTTTCGTGATCTCTTTCCAAGTCATGTTCAAGACGATAAACCAACCTCATTGACTTATCATCTTCGCTCAAGCTAAAAACAATTGAAGAACTCATCTAGCCAACCTCCTTAAACCGGGGCCCCTCAGGGTCTGACCTAATTTACCCTTGGCAAAATTTATCGCTTACCGCCCTATTAATGATGATCTCGGAATGGTCCTTGTCACGCTTAACTATTGGCGACACTGAGCGAATCAGTTTGAGATCAAGGACCTTTCCACAGACCCTGATGTTTTGTCGATCAAATGCCTCTAAATTCTCTTCGTCATCGTCATTATCAACGTGCGAAACGAAAATTACGCTGTAGCTTCCGCCGCTTTGGACTACCTCAGAACAGGTCGTAGCATCGAATTCGTTGCAATATGTTATTGGTATTGCCAGCTTATTTTCAATACGAAGCTCGTCAAGAAAAACCTGCTCCATCTCTATCAGACAACAACTAGACAACGCCAGTGGCAGAACAGTCACTTTAATAACGTGTAAAAATATAGATAAAATTTTCGACACCACTCTCACTCGCGATAGATTGGGAATATTTTCAAGACATTATCTTATTAGCCACTTCAACATCTATTGAAGACACCATAAAAATTCTCGACTGCATTGTTAGCCTCATCAGACTTCACCATAGATTCCCTAGTATGCGTCAAGTGAAAATGTGGCTCTACGCTCCTTCTCCCTCATCAGTAAGCACAATATTCGCCAGCAATGAACCTAGAGGAAGCTCCTTCGTTTTCCTAATTATTTGGCCTATTAATGTCCAGTAGACATCAAGGTCTGAAACCTCTAGGTTTTCGACAACATCTTTACCACCGAGAAACAATGGCACCCTATAGCCGATACAGTCTTCATAGCTAGGAGCAGCACCTTGAGCTAACCATTGAATATGGAAGCTAACAGCTAAGGCCTCTTCTCGGAACTCCATCAATTCTTCGTTATGAAAAGTCACGATATTGCAGGGAATCTCTAGCACCTCTCCGGTTCCTGGCTCAAACATAACAACTCCAGAATGCCCCCCTTCCAACCGACCTGAATCCAGCGCAAATATGCGACCTAGCCAATCGTAACCAAAGCATTGCACACGCCCATCGAAATTGGGAAACGCATATTCAATGACTTGGTTCCACTCACTAATCGAGCTAGGCGCCATCACTCGATATAATGCTCTATCAAATGAACACCCTCCAAACTCCGACATCAGTTCAGACACCCCATAAGCGTCGCCTTTAATATCCAGAGCAGTCAGGCCTTTATCGACTACACGATAATCCTCGGAGAAAGAACTGCGGAAAACATCATACATTCATCAATCTCCGATCTTCATATTGTCAACTTTAAAAAACATTGGAGCAGTTCACATTTTCTACAGTATCCGCTTTTGTTACCCCTGCTCCTTTCGCCTACCGCTGACAACTTGATTTCAATAGCGCACAGCTTCAAAATGCTGTTGCCTCGTCAACCATGTTTTGTTTTCTGGGCTTATTGGATCGCCACCTAAAATGACCGGTACGATCTCGAACAACTCCATTCCCTTGGGGCGCCCTGGCTTATTCATCCTCGTTTGCCAACCGAGCAAATAGATCGGGGAGATCGTAGGCTAGCGTTTCGGCATACCGTCGATCCATGCCTATAAACGGGATGCGTACTATCGGCATCGCTGCGTCATTGGTATCGAAGCCATACCCCTCTCCGCCTCCGCTCGAAGCGAACAAGAAGATGCCCGGAGCATAGACTTCTACTTCGTACTCCCGATTGAAGTCGGCCAATTCCTCTGCACTCCAAAAAATAATGTAATTCTCGCCTATGAAACCCTCGCCACCATTATGCTGCTTGAGAAAGTCGATATAACTTTTTGGAAGTGCCATACCCGAGTGAGTCGAGAGGTCATTGAGGATCTCGGATTCAGCTGGGTCATTGAACTCCCCCTCTGTCAAATGATATTTCATAGCTAACAATACCTACTCCAATCAGTTGGTTCGTCTGACGGACTTTCCTTTTCATCTATAGCCCACAGCACCAATTTCTCTCCCGTCAACCAAAGGGGAACTCCTGGCGTATCAAATACTTCTTCAATAGAAACCAGAGTTATTAACTCACCCTGTGATATTTGACGGCAAACTCAAAAACCTCGCCCCCCTACCCTAAGATCTATCAATCGATGTACGTCAGGGTACTCACCATACTTTTCCGAAATTATTTCTGGATGGATGCTGAGCACTTTAAACAACTCTGCACTATCACCAGACTCAAGATATCGAAACAGAGCAGATTTAAGTTAACATTGAATGCTCAAGCAAGCTCTCCCAATAGCAGACACATGTAGGGACAGGTCCCGAGAATCCATTATCCCTCGTAAACAGTAGCAGCAATTAACATTTCCGCAGCAATCCGCCAAGTTATTTTATCAACATCAACAGCCTCCCCCATATTTTTGTAATACCCACCCATGTCATTCGCGAAACCTGAGAGCCCCAAAAGAAACTGATCCAGAGTATCGTTCTGCCACTCATCACGATTACTTACATAATCCCGACTTAATATCTCAACAAAATCGACAAAACCTTCTCTTGTTGAAACAGCCTTTGCGCATTCACACAACTCATCACTCGTCATAATTTATTCCCGGGAACAGATCACGATTATGAAACGGACCAATTACAGGTGAATTCAAATCTCGACCTATCCTTGCCCCCTTACATTATCTTTCTTTGCCAAACACTTGACTTAGAGCTCCGCCACGCATGCCACCCAAGCGGAAGATCAGCCAGCTCAATAATAGTTGGATCTAGCGTCACAATACTTTGCAAACTAACCATCATTGCATCGTCTTCGCTGACAGGCTCCGATTGATTGGTATGAAACTGCCAAGCACCATCATCGCCATCATGCGAAACATATGCTATCCAGTCACCCGATAAAACTATTTTCTGATTTGCAATAACTGCGACGTTCGGAGGATCACTAAACTGCCAATCTGGCATTGCCATATTTCTCGTCCTTAACTGTTTTTTTGTCTATTCTGTTCCGCGCTCCCACTACAACGGCACCCCGCCCGACATATTTAAAGCACACACCCGTCAGCAATCCAATCAGTTAACGACATACCGATCCTTTTAAATTCATCAGGATCCATACTGCCTTGATCCACCAAGTAGACACCTTTACCAGCAAGCGGAAGCATTATAGAACGGCCACCACTATCGTCACCTATAGCAAGATAGGCTGATGCATATTTTTCCACCTCTAGGGTCTTATTCCTCTCAATAAGCTCACTGGAAGAATATAAAATCACACCATTTTTCAATGAAAAACCATCTGCCAAATTAAGCATCTGCACATAAGCATCCGGCAGTTGCACGTGAAAATTTTCTTGCAACTCAACCAACCTAACACTCGAGATAGCACCATTGACTATAGCAACTCCTCCAACATTCGAAATATTCATTTACCCCTCCCAGAAACATGGTCTTCTCCCGCTACCCTTACCGAACCTCCTTTCACTCATCAACCATTAACTCAAAAGACTCCGCTAAAACATCCCAATCCACCCTCAAAAATTCGCCTCATACTTATCACCGCCTCATGAAGGGGGGGGCCGTCTCGCGCCAAGTATTGCTTGTGGCGGCCATAACAAGCGGCAAGAGGCCATCACCGAAGCATAGCGGCTGCCATTTTTTCGTCTAGAGGTCAGAGACTGTTTTTTCATCGCCCTCCCCTGGCACCCATACGAAAGTCGCTGGCCAACAGACGTAGTAAACCCCAACCAAAAGCCCCTATGGGCCACCCCCGCAAATAGCACAAGCTCACGCCCATACAAGCCCCCCAGCCGTGACCGCCACAGAGAATGGACTCCGCACGCATACCTCGTACGCATCACGTCGCGCTCAACCGAGTCCAGCCATGAACCTACCGAACCTCTTCAACAAAGCCCGAACCCGCACTCAAGGGACGGTCAGCGTGGCCTGCACTTCGGGTGAACTCGTCCAGGCGCTGGCCAACGTACGTATCACCCCAGTGCTGATCACCGGATTCATCTCCCCTCACCTGGACATCGATCAAGTCGCCGCCAAGGTCAAGAAGCGCTTCGCCCACAGCGCCATCAGCCTGTGCACGACGTCGGGCGAACTGTGCAACGGCGAGAACACGCTGTATTGCCAGACCGGCGAGACCTGGGATCGGGTGGTGCTACAGCTGTTTGATGCCAGTGTGATTGTGTCGGCCGAGGTGGTGATGGTGCCGCTGGAGTGCGAGGACATCCGCGGTGGCGGCAAGCGCTTGGCCATGCGTGAGCGAATCGCCAGGTTGGTGACTAACATCAAGCAGGCGCAAGTGAGCACGCCGATTGATCATCGCGACACCTTGGCCTACGTGGTGTTCGATGGTCTTTCGGCTTCCGAGTCGTTCTTTATGGAGGCGCTCTATGAGTCGGGACGTTTCCCTTGCCTGTTTGTCGGCGGTTCTGCCGGTGGCAAGACGGATTTCAAAAAGACCCTGATCAGTGATGGGCAGCGCAGTTATCAGAACCACGCGCAGATTGTCTTCCTGAAAACCGCGGCGGATGTGCGCTTCGGGGTGTTCAAGAGCCAGAACTTCCAACCTGCCGGGCTGACGTTCAGCGTGCTGACCGCGTCGGTCGAAGACCGCACCATCGACCAGGTCATCGACAGCCGTGGCAACATCAAGAGCATGGTCCAGGCGCTGTGCGATGCATTCGAGTGCAGTGCGCAGGCACTGGAAAAGAAGCTGGCCGATTATTCATTCGCCATCCGTGTGGGCGATGAGCTGTTCGTGCGCTCCATTGCCCGTATCGACTATCAGCAGCAGATCATCCAGCTGTTCTGCGACGTGGCGCCCGGCGAAGAGCTGGTGATGGTCAAGCGCACGCCCCTTCGCGAGGCGACCCGACTCGACTACGAGAAATTCCTCAAGGGCAAAGGCGGCCGTCCGGTGGCCGCCATTCTCAACGATTGCATCCTGCGGCGACTCAACAACAGCAGCGACCTGGGTAGCATGGCCGGCATTTTCGGCGATGTGCCTCTGGCCGGGTTCTCGACGTTTGGTGAAATCCTCGGCTTGAACCTTAACCAGACCCTTACGGCGATTTTCTTCTTCAGAGTCACCAAGGGCGCCAATTTTGTCGATGAGTACGTCGACAACTTCATCGCCCACTATGGCGAGTTCAAGGCGTTTTTCCTGCGCCGCCAGATCAAGAAGCTGGCCGGCCTGAACCATGTCGTGGTCAAGCAGATCATGGCGTTCAAGATGAATGACTTCGGCAGCGCCTTGGACACTCGCGGCCTGGACAACACCATCCTGCCGGTGTTCGACGGCCTGACCGATCTGGGGCAGGTATTGGCCCAGGCCAGCCAGCAGCAGGCGCAGATGGCGACGCAAATCAAGCACTACTCTGGCGAACTGCACTTGTCGATGGATGACCTCACGGGCACGATCGACCGGCAAAACAGCGTCGCCGAGCAGGCCGGTACGACCGTCGAACAGCTTGCCACCCAAGCGGGTGAAGCGGTGGTCGGCGCCCGTGCGCTTGCCAGTTCAAGCTTGCGCATTCAGTCGATCGTACAGGTCATCCAGCAAATCGCCGGACAGACCAACCTGTTGGCCCTCAACGCCGCCATCGAAGCAGCGCGTGCCGGTGAGATGGGCAGAGGGTTTGCGGTGGTGGCTGATGAGGTCCGCAAGCTCGCGGAAATCACCCGCAAAAATGCTGCGGAAATCGGCGTGGACATTGACTTGCTCTCGACGGAGATCCAAGGCGTCGCCCAACAGATCGAAGACCAGTCCGTCGCCGTCAGCGCCCTGCGCGAGATGCTCGATGCCCTGGAAGACTCGAGCCGCACCACCGAAGGCACCGCACAACGCACGAAGGCCATCGCGGACACCTTGACGGGGCTGACTCACGCCAGCGCTTGAGCAATTGCCACAGGGTTTGGTGTTGARTCCGGATGCTGTGGGCACCCGTAATCCCTTGTGGGAGCGAGCCTGCTCGCGATAGCGGTGGGTCAGCTTGTGGTGATGTTGGATGGGGCCGGCGTCTTCGCGAGCARGCTCGCTCCCACAGGGTTTGGTGTTGRGTCCGGATGCTGGTCCGGACCTGGATGATCAGCCTGCGGGGTGCTCGTTGATTGTGCTCGCAGCCTGGAACAGGATTTTCGCGACGAAATCGATTTCCTGTTCGGTGATGATCAGCGGCGGCAGGAAGCGTACGGTCGCGCCGTGGCGTCCGCCCAGTTCAACGATCAAGCCGTGCTTCAGGCAAGCCTGCTGAAACGCCTTGGCCCGGGCCGTGTCCACCGGCGGATGGCCCTGTACGTCTGGGGTGCCGTGCGGGTCGACGATTTCCATGCCGAGCATCAGGCCGCGTCCACGCACGTCGCCGATCCAGGCGAACTCGTTTTGCAGCGCCTGCAATTGTTTCTGCAGGTGGGCGCCCACCGTTTCAGCGTGCTGGACCAGGCCTTGATCGCGAATAAAACGCAAGGTCGCGGTACCCGCCGCCATCGCCAGTTGATTGCCGCGGAATGTGCCGGCGTGGGCACCCGGCTGCCAGACGTCCAGCGACTCATGGTAGACCATGACCGACAGCGGCAACCCGCCGCCGATGGCTTTGGACAGGGTGATGACATCCGGCGTGATGCCCGATTGCTCGAAGCCGAACATCCGTCCACTGCGGGCAATGCCGCACTGGATCTCGTCGACGATCAGCGGAATGCCGTGGGCCTGGGTCAACCGGCGCAACTCCTGCAGCCAGCGGTCCGGCGCGGCAATCACCCCACCCTCGCCCTGGATCGGCTCCAGGATCATTGCCGCCGGTGCGGTCACCCCGCTTTCCGGGTCGTTGAGCAAGTGTTCCAAGTAGCGCACGTTCAAGGTGACCGCCTGATCGCCGGCCACCCCGAACGGGCAACGATAATCGTGGGGAAACGGCAGGCGCTGCACGCCGGGCATCAGCGCGCCGAGGGCATTTTTCGGCGACAGGTTGCCGCTGATGGCCAGCGTGCCCAGGGTCATCCCGTGATAGGCCCCTTCGAACGCCAGGACCGAGTGCCGCCCGGTGGCGGTACGGGTCAGCTTGAGCGCGGCCTCGACCGCATCGGCCCCGCTCGGGCCGCAGAACTGAATGCGTGCATGGCGAGCGAACTCGCTGGGCAGGCAAGCGAAAATCTCTTGGACGAATGCATCCTTCACAGGGGTCATGAGATCCAGGGTATGCATCGGCACGCCGGCCGCCATGACCTGGGTGATGGCTTCGATGATCACCGGGTGGTTGTGGCCCAGCGCCAGGGTCCCGGCACCGGCCAGGCAATCGACGAACACTTGCCCTCGGCTGTCCTGCACATAAATGCCATGGGCCCTTTCAAGCACCAGGGGAATGCGTCGCGGGTAACTGCGGGCGTTGGACTCCTGCTGTTGCTGACGTTCCAGCAACGGCGTGGAATCGAGGCAGTAAGGACTCGACAGACCGGTGTGCAACAGGCGTAGCTGTTGCGCGCCACCTGCTGTGACATTCGAAAAAGCACTCATGATTTCCTCCATGGAGGCTGGGTTTGGAAGGGAACGAACAGCCTGGAAACAAACATCCGAAACGTTGCAGAGCAGACGCGGGGAGATTGCCTCCCCGCGCCCATGGGTTACATGTCGTAGCGCAGGATCATCCCCACCGTGCGCGGTGCACCGACGTCGATGATGTCGTCGCTTCGGTTGTTGGTGACGTATTCCTTGTCGAACGCGTTCTTCACATAGGCTGAGACCGCAACGTTCTTGGTGACTTTGTACTCGGTGTTGAAGTTCACCAGCACGTAGTTGTCGCTCCGGCGCTCGCCAGTGACCTTGCCGCTGGCATCGAACTGATATTCCGAAGGCGCGGTGCTCTGGTAGACCACATCCGTGCCGAATATCAGGCGGTCGTCGAAGCGATAGACGCCGCCCACCGACACTTTGTATTTCGGCGATGAAAGGAACGACTCGCCACTCATGTCCTGGCCATCACCGGTGACGAAGTCTTTGTATTTGCTATCGGTAACGGCCCCACCGAGGTTCAGCGTCAGCTGTTCGCTGATGTCTTTTTCGACGAAGACTTCCAGGCCCTTGACATCACTGCGACCAGCGTTGAAGACATCAATGAAGTTGCTGCCGTTGCGCCGAACACTGACCTGCTGGTCTTTCCAATCCGTGTAGTACAGGTTGGCGCGGGTACGCAGGGTCTTGTCGAAGAACGAACCGCGGTAGGACAACTCGTAGTTGGTGGTGTATTCCGGGTCGTAGGCCTGGTGGCCACTACCGGAGCGCAGGTTGACGCCGCCACCGCGATAGCCCTTCTGCACCATGAAGCCGAGGTATTGGTCGGTGGCCAGTTCATAATCTATGCCGAGTTTCGGCAGTACGGCATCAAAAGACTTGCTGACTTTGGCCGGCTCGGAGAAATCATCCTGCTCGACGTCGGTGTCGTTCGTCTCGTGGTCATAACGCAGGCCGGTGATCAAGGTCCAGCGCGGTGCGAACGTCCAGTTGACTTCACCGAACACTGCCTTGTTCTCGATCGTGGTATCGCCCTTGACCGTGCCGAACAGCGCGCCATCGAACAACAAGCGGTCATGGAAGTCGTTGGTGTTACGCCCATAGTAGGCACCGACGAAACTCTTGACGGTGTCGGACGCGTAATTCAAACGCAGTTCCTGACTGAACAGGTTGCCATCCTGTTTACGCAAAACGACTTGGTCGTCCACGGCTGTCTGGTCAAAGTCCAGACGGGCGCTGTAGTCCGTACTGGTATTGGCGGTCATGCTCGTCAACGACCAGGCATCGTTCAGCCGGTAGTCCACCTTGGCGCTGAGGGTGTCCTGCTTGAGGTTGTCGAAGGCCTCGGTGTTGGACGCGATGTCGTAATAGCTCGGTTTGCCATCGGTGCCGCGCATCGTCGAGCGGTCGCCCTGGCGATGTTCGTTATGGGCATAAGTCAGCAAGACGTCAGTGTCGTCATTGGGCAGGATCAGCAATTTACCGCGGGCGTTGCTGGTGCGATGCGGGTTGGCGTCTTTATCGAGCGTGGTGTTGCGGATGTAGCCGTCACCGTCGGAATAATCCACGGCGATACGGCCGGCGATCTTGTCATCCACAATGGCCCCGCCACCCGCCACGGCCGCACCATGCTCACCGTAGTTGCCCACGTTGGTCTGCGCCGAGAAGCTCGGTTCGAAGGTTGGGTCTTTGGTCTGGATAACCACCGCACCGGCCAGGGAGTTACGGCCCTGGGTGGTGGATTGCGGGCCAAGGAAAACCTCGACCTGCTCGGCATCCCAGAGCGGAACCGGGCTGAGGGTCAGCGCACGGTTTGGCTGCACGGCGCCGTCGACATACACCGATACCGCACCGTTGAGAGTCGCCGGGCCCTGGTCGTCAAAACCGGACACCGGCACGCCACGAATACCCCAGTTCTCATTGCCGGCCTGGCTAAAGACGCCGGGCGTGCGGGCAAACACATCCACCAGGTCCTTGTCGCCGTGTTCACGCAGGTTCTTGTCGGTAACGACCACGACGCTGGACTGGGTCTTCTCGAGGGTGCGGTCGATTTTTTCACCCGTCACGGTGATCGGAGCGATCTCCATCTTGCCGGTTTCTTCAGCCGCCCATGCGCCGTTGCTCAGGCCGATGGCCGACCCTACAGCCAACGCAATTGTGTTCTTTTTGAAATTCACGCCCCGCTCCCCTGCGACAGATATTTTTAGGTTTTTTTAACTGGCCGAAGGCTGCTTGGCGCCAGCGGAGCGGAGTCTAATCCAAAAAAAAATTTAAATAAATAGTATTGATAATCCATCTCATTTGTACCTAGTATGTCGTCTTGTATTGCCTTACATACATTACAGACAAGTCCTACAACACTGACCGCTGCCCTGCTTTCATGGTCTTGTGACTGGTCGAAGAAGACAAAAGAGGATGCACAAGGATGACCTCAATCGAACACCTGAACGGGCGTTCCGAGCTTTTTTCAATGGCGCCCACGGATGCAAGCGCCCAGTCGCTACCCGTGCTGGTGCAGGGGACATCGGGGCAGTCGATCCACGATCTGGACACTTCGATCCGCGACAGCCTGGCCCATCTCCTGAGTACCGTTGGCGGCGTGTTGTTTCGCGGTTTCACCGTCGCCACGCCCATTGATTTCAAGCGCTTCGCTGCCAGCTTCGGTGCACCGCTGGCCAGTTACGAATTCGGCTCCACACCGCGCAGCAAAGTCTTCGCCGGGGTCTATAGCTCCACCGAGTATCCGGCCCATCAATTCATCCCGCTGCACAACGAACAGGCCTACACCCGTCCCTGGCCTTCGCGCATCTGGTTCCACTGCATCAAGGCCAGTGAAACCGGCGGCGAGACCCCGATTGCCGATAGCCGCCTGATCTACCAGCGCATGCCTGCCGAGATTCGCGAGCTGTTCGCCAGCCGCGAGTTGCTCTACGTGCGCAACTACAGTCGCGCCCTGGACCTGCCCTGGGAGAAAGTCTTCAACACCCAGGACCGCGCCCAGGTCGAACGCTACTGCCAGGACAACGACATCGAGTGGGAATGGAAAGCCGATGGCGACCTGCGCACCCGCCAGCGTTGCGCCGCCGTGCAGCAGCATCCCGAGACCGGTGAGTGGGTCTGGTTCAACCAGGCGCACCTGTTCCATGTCTCGGCCATCGAACCTAGCGTACGCGCCAGCCTGCTGGCGGCGGTGGGTGAAGAGAACCTGCCGCGCCATGTCTATTTCGGCGACGGTTCGCCGATTGCCGACGACATGCTCGACACCGTGCGCGAGGTCTACCGCGAGACTGCCATCAGTTTCCCCTGGCAGCCCGGCGATATCCTGATGCTCGACAACCGACTGGTTGCACACGGTCGCAATCCTTTCACCGGTGACCGCAAAGTCATCGTGGCCATGGCGTGAATTGCACATGTTTTCATTCGAACACTGGATCGACGTGCTGGAAGCCAACGCCCAGCACTTCCCTCAGCGTGCCGCCCTGCATTTTCTGCCGGACGGCGTAGAGATCGGCGAAACCCTGACCTTTGCCCAACTGCACGAGCAATCCCAATCCCTGGCGGCCGCGCTGCAAGCGCGTTATGCACCGGGTGATCGGGTGCTGTTGATGCTGCCCACCAGCCTCGACTACGCCCGCGCCTTCTGCGCCTGCCTCTATGCGGGGCTGATCGCCGTGCCGTTGTTTCCACCACCGTCGCGCAAGCCGCGCCACCTCGATCGCGTCCGCAACGTGGTGGTGGATGCCGAACCGGCGCTGATTCTTGCACCGGCAGACTATTGCGAAGGCTTGCTGGAGCTGGTGGAGGGACGCGTCGATGTGCTGACCGTCCAGGACCTGGGCACGCCACCGGCCAGCCAGTGGCAACGCCCGGCCATCGACGGTTCGACCGTGGCCTTCCTGCAATACACCTCGGGCTCTACCGGCTCGCCAAAAGGCGTCGAGGTGCGTCAACGCAACCTGATCGCCAACGTCGAGCTGATGCGCCAGGCCTACGCGTTCGATGAGCACGGCGCCATGGTCAACTGGCTGCCGCTGTACCACGACATGGGCCTGATCGGCGGCATGCTGGCCCCACTCTACAGCGGCATGCCGTGCTACCTGATGGCGTCCCAGACCTTCGTCAATGCGCCGTCGACCTGGTTGCAGGCGCTGAGTCGCTACCACGCCACCGCCAGTTTCGCCCCCAACTTCGCCTATGCCCTGTGCAACCGCGTAGTCAGCGACAACCTGATCGCGCAGCTCGACCTGAGCGCCTGGAAACACGCGATCAACGGCGCCGAACCGATCCATCCTGGCACTCTGGAAGCGTTCTCCCAGCGCTTTGCCGCGTGTGGCCTCAATCCGTTGGCCATCAGCCCCGGTTACGGCCAGGCCGAAGCGACCCTGTGCGTCAGCGCCACGCCGGCCGATGCGCTGCCGGTGGTGCTGCGCTTGGACAAGGCCGTGCTGGAAACCGGTCGCGTGGCCCTGGCGATGGCCGATGCCGCCGCCGTGGAGTTCGTCGCCTGCGGTTACCCGCAAGCCCTGCATAGCATCGCCATCGTCGACCCGCACACCTTTGAGCGCTGCGCCGCCGACCGCATCGGCGAAGTCTGGCTCAAGGGCCCGAGCAACGCCGAGTCCTATTGGAAGAACCCCGAGGCCACTCGCGAAGCCTTTGAAGCACGGATTGTCGGTTCATCGGAGCATTACCTGCGCTCCGGCGACCTGGGTTTCATGCACGAAGGCCAGGTGGTGATCTGCGGACGCCTCAAGGACCTGCTGATTCTCAACGGACGCAACCTCTACCCCCACGACATCGAATTCGCCATTACCGACGCCGAGCCAGGCATCCGCACCGGCCGCATCGCCGCCTTCTCGGAAATGGACCCGGCCCTGGGCCGCGAGAAACTGGTGATCGTCGCCGAGCCGCAGCGCAAGTTCGTCGACCCGGCGCATCATCCGGCGCTGTTCGCGTCGATGCAAAACGCCGTGCGCGAAGTCGCCGACTGCGGCATCGACCAGATTGTGCTGGTGCAAGCCGGCACCATCCCGATGACCACCAGCGGCAAGATCGCCCGTCAAGGCGCACGCAAACAACTGGCCGCGGGCACGTTGAGCATTATCGCCCAGAGCGGTGGCCAGCATGCCTCGCACAGCGAGACCCTTGACCTTGTCCAGTTCAAGCACCTGGTGGCCGAAACGCCGCAACAGGCCCAGATTGCCTGCCGCCAATGGCTGGAACAGACGCTGCACGCGGTCAACCCGTATTTGTCGGCCCACTTCGAACGCAGCCTGATCGGCCAGGGCCTGGACTCCATCGGCGTGGCCGACTTCTCTGCGCGCCTGCACCGGGACCTGGGCTGGAACCTCGATACCCAAAGCCTGTTCGGGGGCACCACCCTCGGGCAATGGGCGCTGGCCCTGCAAGGTTTCCTGAATGAACCGGCGCCCACGGCCGAAGCCTCGACCGAGCAGGCCAACCTCATCCAGGGCCATCAGTCGTTCGCCCAGCGTCGCCTGTGGTTCCTGCGCCAACTGAACCCGGACGACACCCGCCACAACCTGGTGCTGCATCTGCGCCTGCAAGGGCCGTTGGACATCGAGACGCTGGCCCTGCGCTTGAACACGCTGGTCGAGCGGCATGGCGTGTTGCGCACGGTGTACCGCGACGGTGTCGATGGCCCGCAACAACAGGTGTTGCCGGCCACGGCGGTAGCACTGGTCCATCATGATTTGCGTGAACAGAATGAAGCGCAGCAACAGCGGGCGCTGAGCGAGCACCTGGCCCACGAACACGCCACCCCTGTCGATTTGCAAGCCGGCCCGCTGCTGCGAGCACAGTTGCTTAGCCGACATGAGCAACAGCATGACCTGCTGCTGACCCTGCACCACATCGCCTTCGATGGGCGTTCGGCGCAAGTGCTGCTGGCGGAACTGGCTGGCTCGACGGACGTGGGGCTGCCGGGGCAATACCTCGACTTCGCCCAATGGGAAGCCCGGTACTGGAGCGAACAACGGATCGCCACCGAGCAGGACTTCTGGCGCGGACACCTGGCCGGCATGCCGCAAACCTTGGAACTCGGTGGCAGCGGCCAGGCCCCGGGCGAACACAGCCTGGACTTCAGCGTGCCCCAGGCCCGCTGCGAGCGCTTGGCTGAGTTGGCCCGCGAGCAAGGCATGACCTTGTTCATGCTGTTGCAGGCCAGCTACCAACTGGTGCTCAAGCAACTGGGCGGCCAGCAGCAATTCCTGTTGGGCACCGACGTCAGCGGCCGGCCACTGGCCGAGCACAGCGACGTCATCGGCTTCTTCGTCAACCAGCTGACCCTGCGTTGCGACTTGCGTGGCGAACCGACCCTGGCCGGTTTCCTTGAGCGGGTTCGCGATGAAGCGCGCCTGGCCTATGCCCATCAAGGCCTGCCTTTCGACTTGGTGGTCTCGGCCCTCGCGCCGCAACGCCACCCCGGTCACTCGCCGCTGTTCCAGGTCAAGCTCAACTATCAACCGTCACGGGTGACCCCGACCGCCATCGCCGGCGCGCAACTGTCCGCGCTGGACGTGGCCCAGGCACCGGGAGATTTCCACCTGGTGCTCGACCTCGTGCACGGCAGCGAAGGCCTCGCCGCGACCCTCAAGTATCGCGGCGAATACTTCGACCAGCAGCGTGCCCTGCGCCTGCAACACCTGTGGACGGGCCTGCTGGAACAGCTACACACCCTGTTGGACGAGCCGCTGCCGGCATTGGCCGAGCGCATCGACACCTGGGACCAGGCCTTTGCCCGTGAGCGACAACAGTCACAGGCGCTGGCCGGTCGCAGCCAGATGATGCAAGCCAAACGTCGCTCCTTGTCCCTTTAACCGAGTCGGATGCCAATTATGTCTATCGTGCCCCCATCGCCACGCGCCCTTGGCGCCGTGCGTCGCAAAGCCATGAGCGTCTCGGAACAACAGTTGGTCACCGAGCGCCTGCTCAGCCCGGACCACGCCCTGCCCCTGGTGATCGAACCGGCGGTCAGCGGCGTCGACCTGATCGCCTGGGCCGCCCGGGAACGCGAGTCGCTGGAACAGAAACTGCTGCAGTACGGCGCCCTGCTGTTTCGCGGCTTCAACGTCGCGTCCGTCGAGCAGTTCGACCAGGTGATCGCCGCCCTCTCTCCCGGCGCTCTGGAATACATGTTCCGCGCCTCGCCCCGGACACGGGTCGGCGGCAACATCTACACCTCGACCGACTACCCGGCCGACCAGATGATTTTCCCCCACAACGAGCACTCCTATTCGCCGCGTTTTCCACTGCGGCTGTTCTTCTATTGCCAACTGCCGTCCGAGACCGGTGGTGAAACACCGATTGGTTCGACCCGCGCCGTGAAGGCCAGGATCAGCCCGCAGATCGAAGCGCGGTTCCGGGAAAAAGGCGTGCTGTACGTGCGCAACTACGGCGACGGTTTCGGCCTGCCATGGCAGACCGTGTTCCAGTCCGAAGACCGCGGCGAAGTGGAGGCCTACTGCGCCAGCGTCGGCATCGAAGTGGAGTGGAAAGACAACAATCGCCTGCGCACCCGCCAACGCGGGCCGGCCGTGGTGCGCCACCCGCGCACCGGCGAAGAGGTCTGGTTCAACCACGCCACGTTCTTCCACATCAGCACCCTGCCTGAGCGAATCCGCGATTCGCTGCAAAGCAACTTCAACGACCTCGACCTGCCCACCAACACCTTTTATGGCGACGGCGAACCCATCGAGCCGCAGGTCCTGGAATCGCTGCGTACAGCCTACCTCGACTCGCTGGTGCGGTTCAGTTGGCAACAGGGGGACGTGTTGTTCATCGACAACATGCTCGCCGTGCACGGTCGCGAACCCTTTACCGGCAAGCGCGCCATCATGACCGGCATGGCTGAAGCCCTGCTGTCGAGCGACGTTGCCGTCTGACATTCAACGGGGCCACCCGCCGTTCGCAGGAGGCTTGCCTGACACGTGTCCAGCAAGCCCCGACGTCTGTGCGGTGATCCAGGCTCAAGCCCTTTTCCAGTCGAGATGAACATGAGCGGACTTCAAGGTTTTCGTATTTCGCCGCAACAGGCATCGGTTTACCCCCACATCAACGGCGCGGCGGAGCACCCGTTCAGCTGCCATTTGCAATGGTCGCTGTCACAGCCGCTGGACGTCGCTGCACTGAACAACCGCTTGCAAGCCCTGGTGGCCGGCAGTGAAATCCTGCGCACGCGCCTGATGCCCGTGCCCGGCCTGCGCCACCCGGTGCAGGTGATCGACGAAACCGCGCCGCTGGCGGTGAATCTCCAGGACCTGCGCCAGCACAGCCGTGCCGATCAGGACGCCACGCTGGCCCGGCTCGCTGCCCAGCCCCGCGATTGGACGACGCCACTGTGGGTGACCTTGGTGCGGCTGTCCGATGAACATGCGGTCCTGGACCTGGCGGCGGCCAGCAGCCACTTCGACCTCGCCAGCCTGAAGTGGCTGGCCGGTGCATTGCAGCAAGACATCACCACGGACCTGGCCGACACCTTGCAGTACGCCGACTACGCCGAATGGCGCTGGAGCCTGGTTGAAGACGCGCCGGACCATCCGGGCGTGAGTTTCTGGAAACCCTCGGGCGAAACCGAACAGGCCACCTTGCAGCTGCCGCTCGAAGTGGCCCTCGATGGCGGGTTCGCGCCGACCCGACTGGACCTGAGCCTGCCGAGCGACCTCGCCCGTCACCCGACCCTGACCCCGGACCTGCTGCTCGCGGCATGGGCGGCGGTACTGGGACGATTGGCCGGCCAGCAACAGGTGCCGCTCACCCTGATCCATGAAAGTCGCGGCGCGGAACTGGAAAACACCCTGGGCCTGTTCGAGCAGTGCCTGCCCGTGAGCATCGAACTGGATGCCCAGGTAACCCTGCGGGAACAAAGCACGCAAGTGGCCGCCACCCTGGAGCGGGCAGTCGGTTGGCAAGACTATTACACCGGCCACCTCAACACCGGCTATGCCTTTGCCTGGCGCTCGGGCGATGCCCAGGAGCGTCATGCCAGCGCGGTGATGAACCCACTGAAGGCGTGCCTGAACGTACGCCGGTTGCCCGACAGCCTGCACGCGCAGCTGGTTTACGACCGCCACCTCCTCAGCGCCGAAGCCGCCGGCTGCCTCGCCGAGCAATGGCTGCAACTGCTGCAAGGCACCGTGGCGGAACCGCAACGGGCCTGGGCCCAACTGCCCCTGGGTGGAACGCTGCAATCGCAGTTGATCGGCACCAGCACGAGCGTGCCGTCCATCGAACCGGTGACGCTGGTGGAACTGATTGCCCGCCAGGTTCGCCAGCAACCGGACGCCATCGCCCTCAGCGACCAGGACGGTGACCTGAGCTACAGCCGCCTCGACGCCTGCGCCACGCAACTGGCCCATCGACTGGTCGCCGCCGGGATCGGTCCTGGCGTGCCCGTCGGCATCCTGTTCGCCCGCAGCAACGCGGCCATTGTCGCCATGCTCGCCGTATTGAAAGCCGGTGGCGCCTACGTGCCGATCGACCCGACCTACCCAGCCGACCGCCGCGCCTACATGCTCGCCGACAGCGCCATTGCCCACATCGTGGTCAGCGCCAAACTGGCCGACAGCGTGCCGGCCAACCTGCAACGTTTCGTGCTGGATGACCTGGCAGCGCCGGACCTCGGCGATTGGCCGGCGCTGCCGTTGCCGGACGCGAACGACCTCGCCTACTTGATCTACACCTCGGGCTCTACCGGTGCGCCGAAAGCCGTGGAAATCAGCCACGGCGCACTGAGCTTCTCGACCCAGGTGCGCATGACCACCTATGACACCCCGGTGCGCGCCTACCTGCTGCTGTCGTCGTTTGCCTTCGACAGCTCGGTCGCCGGGATTTTCTGGACCCTGGCCCAAGGCGGACGCCTGGTCTTGCCTGCCCCGGGGGAAGAGCTGGAAATGTCCCGCCTGGCGCAACTGATTGCCCGGCATCAGGTCAGCCACGGTCTGTCGCTGCCATCGCTGTACCAGGCCCTGCTCGATCAATTGCAGCGCAGCCCAGGCACCGACAGCCTCGCCTGCTGGATCGTCGCCGGTGAAGCCTGCCCGCCATCACTGATCGCGCAACACAGCAAGACCTTGCCCCACGCCCGGCTGGTGAACGAATACGGTCCTACCGAAGCCACCGTCTGGGCCACCTATGAGGTGCTGGAGCCCAACCGGAACGTCAGCATTGGCCGCCCCATCGCCGGCATGGACCTGCGCCTGCTGAACGAATTCGACAGCGCCTGCGGCATCGGCGAGCCAGGGGAAATCGTCCTCGCCGGCCCGACCCTGGCCCGCGGCTATCGCCACAAACCCGAAGAAACCGCCAAGGCCTTCGTCACCCTGGCCGACGGCACTCGCGCCTACCGTACGGGCGACCTGGCGTGCTGGTTGGCCGACGGGCGCCTGGCGTTCCTGGGGCGCAAGGACCATCAGGTCAAGGTGCGCGGCTACCGCATCGAGCTGGGTGAAATCGAACGCCAGTTGTGCAGCCACAGCGACGTGCGCGAAGCCGCGGTGATCGTCCAGGAACACGCCGCCGGCAAGCGCCTGCTCGCCTACATCCTGGCCGCCCACGGCTACGCACCGGACTCCGAGGCGATCAAGCGTTTCCTCGGCGAGCGCCTGCCGTCATACATGGTGCCGGCCCTGGTGCTGACCCTGGCGAGCTTTCCGCGCACGCCCAACGGCAAGCTCGACACCCGCCAATTGCCCGACCCCGACTCGTTCGACGAAAGCGCCCACGTGGCGCCGCGCAACGCCATGGAAACCGCCCTGCAAGCCATCGTCGCCAAGGTCTTGAAGCTCTCGACGGTGAGCGTCACCGACAACTTTTTCGCCATCGGCGGCGACTCGATCCTGAGCCTGCAAGTGGTGGCCCAGGCTCACGAGCAAGGCATCGCGCTGTCGGCCAAGCAAGTCTTCGAACGCCAGACCATCGCGGCCATGGCCGAGGTCGCGCAACCGCTGGCGCCGAGCGCCGCCGAGCCGCAAGCCGACAGCACCGAGTTCAGCGCCTCGGGCCTGTCCGATGACGAAATGCAAGCGCTGATGGCCGAACTGGACGAGGCCGACCTGTGAGCGGCTCGTCCCGTCGCCCCGCCATCACCGTTGCCCCTTTTTACGCAGGACGCTTTCAATGACCACCGAAAAAACCACCGGCAACCCGATCGAAGACATTTACCCGCTGTCGCCGCTGCAACAAGGGATGCTGTTCCACTCCCTGCTGCACGAAGACTCCGGTGTGTACCTGATGCAGGATCGCTACCGCATCGGCGGGGCCATCGATGAAGGGGCGTTCCTCGAATCGTGGCGCCAGGTGGTGGCGCTGCACCCTTCCCTGCGCGCCAGTTTCCAGTGGAAAAGCCAGAAGCAACCGGTGCAGGTGATCCATCGCCAGGTCAAGGTACCGCTGGATACCCTCGACCTGCGCGGGCTCGCCCCCCATGAGCAGGAAGCGCGGATCCGTACGCTGCTGGAAGACGAGCAGAAAGTCGGCTTCAACCTGTCCAAGCCTCCGCTGATTCGCTTCCGGTTGGTGCGCCTGGGCGATGAATCCTACGAGTTCATTCGCAGCTTCCACCACATCCTGATGGACGCCTGGTGCATTTCCCTGGTGACCGTGGACTTCCTCAAAGTCTACGAAGCACTGTGCAACGACCGCACGCCAGAGCTGAAAAGCCCGCGGCCGTTTCGCGATTACATCCAGTGGCTGCAACGCCAGGATGCGGGCAAGGCCGAACAGTTCTGGCGCGGCCAGCTGCAAGGTCTCAATGCCCCCACGCCACTGACCGTGGACAACGGCGTGACCCGCGACCGCTACACCGATGCGGTGCTGGTGGACGACCAACTGATCCACCTCGACGAACAGCAAACCCAGGCACTGGCGGCGTTCTGCCGCAGTCGCCGGATCACCCCGAACACGTTCTTCCAGGGCGTCTGGTCGCTGCTGCTGTCACGTTACAGCGGGCAGCAGGACGTGGTCTTCGGCGTCACCGTGGCTGGGCGTCCGGCCGACCTGACCGGCGTTGCGGAAATGATCGGCCTGTTCATCAACACCTTGCCGCTGCGGGTTTCGGTGGACCCGAACGCCGCGCTCGGCAGTTGGCTGGGCGACCTGCAAAAGCTCAACGTCGACATGCGCGACTTCGAACACACGCCCTTGACCGACATCCAGGGTTGGAGCGATTTCCCCCGGGGCGAAACCCTGTTCGACAGCATCCTGGTGTTCGAAAACGCGCCCATCGACGAACAGATTCTCGAAGGCGGCTTCCAGTTCAGCCTCGAAGGCATGGACCACAGCGTGCACACCCACTACGGCTTGACCGTGGTGATCCTGCCGGGTGAACAGCTGGGCATCCGCGTCTCCTATGACCGCGAACGTTTCGAAGCCGCCACCGTGCAACGCCTGCTGGGCCACATCGCCAGCCTGGTGCGCAGCATGCTCGCCGCACCCGAGGCGCCGTTGGCCAGCTTTGAGCTGCTGGCCGCCGAAGAACGCCAGCAGTTGCTGGGTGAGTGGGCGCTCAACCCGCATGATTTTCCGCTGGAGCAAAGCTACGCCGAGCTGTTTGCCGCCCAGGTCGCCCAGCGCAGTGATCAGGTCGCCGCGACCTGCGACGGGGAGTTGCTGACCTACGCCGAGCTGGACCTGCGCTCCACACGCCTGGCCCACGCCTTGCGCGAGGCCGGCGCCGCTGAAGACCAACTGGTTGCGCTGGTGGCCCCCCGTGGCCTGGCGCTGTTGACCATGATGCTGGCCGTGTTCAAGGCCGGTGCGGCGATGCTGCCCCTTGAAGTCAATCACCCGCCCGAGCGCCTGCGGGAAATCCTCGGGCTGTCCCGCGCCCCGCTCCTGGTTGCCAGCGAAGCCTGCAGCGGCCTGCTCGATCAACTGCTCAGCGGCCTCGACCAGGCACCCGAGGCGCTGTTCGCCGAAGCCTGCTGGACGTCCGGCAACGATGCGCCACTGCCGGTGCTCGCAAACCCCGACAGCCTGGCCTACGTGCTGTTCACCTCGGGTTCGACCGGCACGCCGAAGGGCGTGATGATCGAACAGCGCGGCATGCTCAACAACATCTTCGGCAAAGTACCGGCCCTGGGGCTCAGCGCCGCCGACCGGATTCCCCAGACCGCCTCGGTGGCGTTCGACATCTCGGTGTGGCAGTTCCTCGCCGCGCCGGTGCTCGGTGCCACGGTGCACATTCTTCCGGATGAAGTCGCCCACGACCCGCAACGCCTGTTGCAAGTGCTCGCCAGCGAGCGCCTGAACGTGCTGGAAATCGTCCCGAGCCTGATGCGCACCTTGCTCGCGCTGTGCCCGTGCGACTTGCAACTGCCGGACCTGCGCTGGGTGTTGCCTACCGGCGAAGCCCTGCCGCCGACCGTGGCCCGCGACTGGTTCGCACGGTTCCCCGACATCGCCCTGATGAACGCCTACGGGCCGGCCGAATGCGCCGACGACGTGGCCTTCCAGCCGATCTTCACAGCACCGGGGGCCGAGGTCAGCCACATGCCCATCGGCCAACCGACGGCCAACAACCGCCTGTATGTGCTGGACGAAGCCCTGCGTCCGGTGCCGGTGGGCGTGGCCGGGGAAATCTGTGTCGGCGGCGTCGGCGTTGGCCGCGGTTATCTGCACGACCCGCAGCGCACCGCAGACGCGTTTATCGAACACCCTCAATTTGAAGGTCGCCTGTACCGCACCGGTGACCTGGGACGCTGGCGTGCAGACGGGGTGATCGAATACCTCGGCCGCCGCGACCAGCAGGTAAAACTGCGCGGGCACCGGATCGAACTGACGGAAATCGAACACCGTCTCGCCCAGCACCCCAACGTACGCGAAGCCGCCGTCCTGCTGCGGGAAAACACCGTCGGCGAAGCCTGGCTGGTGGCGTACTGGTCGGCCCATGACGAGACCCAGGGCAGCGACGGCCTGAGCGAACACCTGCGCACGCAACTGCCGCCGTACATGGTGCCGGCGGCCTTCGTCTGCCTGGACAAACTGCCCCTGAACAATAACGGCAAGGTCGATCGCAAGACCCTGGCCGCCCGGGAGCTGGACTGGCAGGCCGACACCCAGCAAAGCATCGCCCCGCGCAACGCGCTGGAAACCACCGTCGCGTCGATCTGGGCCGAGGTCCTGGGACGCGATACGGTGGGCGTGGAAGACAACTTTTTCACCCTCGGCGGACACTCGCTGCTGGCGACCCAGATCGTTGCCCGCCTGCGCACTCAATTCAAGCTCGACCTGCCGTTGCGGGTGCTGTTCGAACAGCCGACCGTGGCCTTGCTGGCCGTGGCCATCGCCGCACGCCAGGCCCAGGCCGCCGCACCGCAAGCCAGCGCGATCAGCGTGCCCAAGGCCCAGCCACGCCCGACGTTGCTGCCGCTGTCGTTCTCGCAACAACGCCTGTGGTTCATCGAGCAACTGACGCCGGGCACCACCCTGTTCAACATCCCGTTCGCCCTGCACCTCAAGGGTGAACTCAATGTCGAGGCGCTGCACGCCAGCCTGAACGACCTGCTGGTACGCCACGAAATCCTGCGCACCGGCATCCACAGCACCGACGGCGTGCCGTGCCAGCGCATCAGCCCAGCGCTGGACATCGCGCTGCCCTTCGAAGACTTGTCGGGGCTGACCGCCACCGCTCGCGCCGGCGCGCAGTTCAATGCCCTGCAAGACACCTTCGAGCAGCCGTTCGACCTGACCTGCCCGCCGCTGCTGCGTGCGCGCTTGCTGCGCCTGGCGCCGGGCGAGCACGTGCTCGGCATCGCCCTGCATCACCTGGTCTCGGACGCCTGGTCGGCCACCATCGCCCTGCGCGAGCTGGCCCTGGGTTATGAAGCCCGTTGCAACGGCGCTCCCGCCGAACTGCCGGCCCTGGCGCTGCAATACGCCGACTTCGCCCTCTGGCAACGCGAACACCTGCAAGGCGCCGAACTCAAGCGCCAACTCGACTACTGGACCACCACCCTGGACCGGCGCGACAGCGACGCCAGCCCGTTGCTGGCCTTGCCCACCGATCATCCCCGGCCGCCGGTGCAAAGCTACCGCGCCGGGATCGTGCAGCGTGAACTCAGCGCCGACCTCAGCACTCGGGTACAGGCCTTTGCCAGCCGCCTCGGCACCACGCCGTTCACCGTCCTGTTCGCCGGCTTCGCCGTGCTGATGCACCGTTTGAGCGGCGATGCCACGGTGCTGGTCGGCACCCCGGTCACCCACCGTGAACAGCCAGGCACCGAAGGCCTGCTGGGCATTTTGTTGAACAACCTGGCGATCCGTGCGGACTTCGAGCCGCAAGCCGGCTTCACCGCCCTGGTCAAACAGGTGGCCGAACGTCTGCGCAGTGGCCTGCTGCATCAGGACCTGCCCTTCGAGCAACTGGTGGACAGCCTGCAACTGCCCCGCAGCCTCAGCCATGCGCCGCTGTACCAGGTGATGGTCGCCCAGCAACTGGCCATGGAGTCGCGGTTGCGCTTCCCCGGGCTGGCATTCGAAGCCCTGGACACGCCGCTGCGGCACTCCGAATGCGACCTGGACCTGCACGTGCTGTGCCCGGCCAATGCGCCGATCCAGCTGGAGCTGATGTTCGCCCTCGACCTGTTCGTCGCCGACAGCGCCCGCCAGACCCTGGCACGCCTGGAACACCTGCTCGAACACATGCTCGCCGAGCCGCAGCGTCCGGTCGCGGCCTTGCCGCTGCTGATGGAAGCGGAATGGCAACGCACCGTGGTCGAGTGGAACCGCACCGAGATGGCGGTGCCGACACACCTGACCTTCGCCCAGTTGTTCGAACAACAGGCCGAACGTACCCCGGAACGTGACGCCCTGTGCTTCGAAGGCCGCAGCCTGAGCTACGGCGAACTCAACCGGCGCGCCAACCAGGTCGCGCATTACCTGCGCAGCCGCGGCGTCGGCGCCAACAGCCCGGTGGCGCTGTGTGTCGAGCGTTCGCTGGAACTGCTGGTCGGCCTGCTGGGCATCCTCAAGTCCGGTGGCGCCTATGTGCCGCTGGACCCGACCTACCCGGTGGATCGCCTGGCGTACATGCTCGAGGACGCCCGACCGGCACTGTTCCTCGGCCAGCAAGGCCTGTTGGAACAGCTGGGCGCCGAACTGCCACGCTTGCGCCTGGACAGCGACGCAGCCCTGTTCGCCAACCAGCCGGACAGCAACCCGGCCCCGCTCGCCGGGCCGCAAGACCTGGCCTACATCATGTACACCTCCGGTTCGACCGGTAAGCCCAAGGGCACCTTGGTGACCAACGGTTCGGTGGTCAACCTGGCCTGGGCGCGTATCCATGGCTTGTATCGCCGCTACACCGACCAGCCGATGCGCACCAGCTTCAACTACTCGTTCGCCTTCGACAGTTCGGTGGCCGAGCTGATCCTGTTGCTCGACGGCCACAGCCTGTACCTGACCCCGGAAGACGTGCGCTACGACCCCGAGGCCCTGGCCGGTTTCTTCCGCGACACCCGCCTGGACGCCTTCGAATGCACCCCGGCACAGCTCAAGGCTCTGCTTGAAAGCGACGGCGTTCGGCGTGGCGAGGTGTACCTGCCGCGCTTCGTGCTGTTCGGTGGCGATGCGGTGGACGCGCAACTGTGGCAACGCCTGCCGTCGATTGCCGGCAGCCGCTTCTTCAACACCTACGGCCCGACCGAATGCACGGTGGATGCTACCGGTTGCGCGGTGGACGACTTCCCGCAGCGGCCAATCATCGGCCGGCCTATCGCCAACGTGCGCACCTACGTGCTCGATGCCTTCCTCAACCCGATGCCGGTGGGCGTCCCGGGGGAGCTGCACATCGGCGGTGCCGGCGTGACCCTGGGTTACCTCAACCGCGCCGAACAGACCGCGAAGGTGTTCATCGAAGACCCGTTCTCAGCGGTGGCCGGGGCACGGATGTACAAGTCCGGCGACCTGGTGCGCTGGTTGCCCGACGGCCAGCTCGAATACCTGGGACGCATGGATCATCAAGTGAAGATCCGTGGTTTCCGTGTCGAACTGGGGGAAATAGAAACCTTGATCGGCGCCCAACCGGGCGTGCGCCAGGCCGTGGTACTGGCCCGTGAAGACGTGCCCGGCGACAAGCGCCTGGTCGCCTACGTGACGTGCGACCAGCAAGCCGACATCCACGCCTGGCGCAAAACCATTGGCGCCGCCCTGCCCGACTACATGGTGCCCTCGGCATTCGTGCTGCTCGATGAACTGCCGCTGACCGACAACGGCAAACTCAACCGCAAGGCCTTGCCGGCCCCGGACATCCAAGCCGCGCCAGACGCCCTCGATCCGCCCCGCAGTGCCGCCGAACAGCAACTGGCGGCCTTGTGGGCCGAACTGCTGAAGATGCCGTCGTCGCAGATCGGCCGAGACAGCCATTTCTTCTACCTCGGCGGCCACTCGCTGCTGGCGGCGACGCTGTTTGCCCGCCTGCGCCAACAGTTCGCCAGCGTGCCGCCGTTGCGGGCGGTGTTCGAACACCCGACCCTCGACGCCTTGGCCGCGCTGCTGGGCGATCCCCTGCACGCCCCGGCGGCGACCTTTGTCCCGGCAGCGCGTCCGCCGCGCCTGCCGCTGTCGTTCGAACAGCAACGCTTGTGGTTCCTTGAACAACTGAGCACCGGCGGTGGCGAGTACAACGTGGTCAGCGCCGTGCAACTGGACGGCGAACTCAACGTCCAGGCCCTGCGCACGGCCCTGAACAGCGTGGTCCAACGCCACGAGATCCTGCGCAGCCGCATCGTGCGCGAGAGCGACGGCGAGTTGGCGCTGGTGATCGAACCGCAGGTCGATATCAGTGTGCAGGTAACGGCACTGCAAGCGACCAGCGACGAGCAATGGCAGCAACTGACCGGCGCCGCGATCCACGCAGAAACCGGCCGCCGCTTCGACCTCGCCGCCGAAGTGCCGGTCCGTGCCATGCTGCTGCAACGCAGCGGCGCTGCACAGTCGCTGCTGTTGCTCAGCGTGCACCACTGCGCCACCGACGACGCCTCCAGCCAGAACCTGCTGGATGAACTGCGACAGCTCTACACCGCCCAGTGCCAGGGCACCCCGGCGGCACTGCCAGGGCTGGCGCTGCAATACCCCGATTACGCCCTCTGGCAGCGCGAACCCGCTCAACAGACCGCGTTCAGCAGCCAACTGGAATACTGGCGCAACCAACTGGAGGACGGCGACTACCTGCTGGACCTGCCAACCGAACAGGGCCGGCCAAACCAGCTCGCCCCGGCGGCCGGCGCGGTGCAACTGCAATTGCCGCCTGCCCTGGTGGAACGCCTGCGGCAGTTCGCCCAACAGCGTGGTGCCACGCTGTACATGCTCATGCTCGGCGCTGCGCAGTTGCTGTTGGGCCGCTACGCCAACCAGCGTGATGTGCGCGTTGGCAGCCCGGTGGCCCAGCGTCCATTCGCTGAGCTGCAGCCGCTGATCGGCTGCTTCGTCAACACCGTGGTCATGCGTGCCGACCTTGATCCGGCGCTGGATTTCGAAGGTTTGCTGGGCCAGGTGCGCAACCGTGTGCTGGATGCCCAGCAGCATCAGGACGTGCCCTTCGACCAGGTCGTCGAGCATTTGAAACCTTCGCGCAGCCTCGGTCAGACGCCGCTGTTCCAAGTGCTGTTCGCCATGCAGAACGCCGATTCGTCGAGCCAGCCATGGCCGCAGTTGCAAGTCAGCGAACGCGCCGTGACCGCCCAGGCCACCAAGTACGACCTGAACTGGGAAGTGCATGACGGCGAGGTGCTGTCGGTGTTGCTGGAATACCGCGCCGCGCTGTTCAGCGAAACCACCGCCCGGCGTTGGCTGGAACAGTGGCAACAACTGCTGGAGGCCATGCTCGAAGCACCACAAACCCGCCTCAGGGATTGGACACCGTTGCCGGCGGTAGAGCGTCATCGCCAGTTGATCGAGTGGAACGCCACCGACCGCCACTACAGCGGCCCAACCAACCTGCACACCGCCCTGAGCCAACAAGCCGCCCTGAGCCCCAACGCCCCGGCGCTGGTGTTCGAAGGCCAGCGCCTGACTTATGCCGAGCTGGACCAACGGGCACAAGCCGTCGCCCGCGCCCTGCGCGCCGCCGGCGTGGGCACCGACAGCATCGTGCCGGTGTGCATGGAACGTTCGGTGGAGATGGTCGTGGTCTTGCTCGGCATCGTCCATGCCGGCGCCGCGTGGCTGCCGCTGGACCCAGCGTTGCCTGCCGTGCGCCTGGCGTTCCTGATCGAAGACGCCGACGCCCGGGTCACCTTGACCCAAGCACAATGGCTATCGCGCCTGCCAGCCGGGCATGACGCCTGGACGCTGGAGGCATTGCCAAACGCTGAAGCCTTCGAGCCGATCAGTGTTGAGGCCCACGACCTGGCCTACGTGCTCTACACCTCCGGTTCCACCGGCCAACCCAAAGGCGTGATGAACGAACACGGCGCCTTGATGAACCGTCTGCATTGGATGCAGGACGCCTTCCCGATTGGCCCGAACGACCGTGTGCTGCAAAAGAC